>JAFUAK010000294.1 GCA_017460765.1 Prevotella sp.
CCCCCGGAGAGGGCCCCCGCCTTGCGGTCCTTGAAGCGTTCTATCTGCGAGTAGATGGCCTTGATGCTGTCGTAGCCCTCGTCTACCGTGGTGCCGAAGAGCGTGGCGAAGAACTCCAGATTCTCCCGTACCGTCAGGTCCTGGTAGAGCGAGAACTTGCCCGGCATATAGCCCACGCGCCGACGTATCTCTGCCATCTGGCGCACCACGTCGAAGCCATCGACGGTGGCCGTGCCTGCATCAGGCAGCAGCAGGGTGCAGAGGATACGGAAGAGCGATGTCTTTCCCGCCCCGTCGGGCCCGATGAGGCCGAACACCTCACCCTTGCCCACGGAGAACGACACGTCGTCGAGTGCCTTCACCCGCCCGTATGACTTCGATATATGACTAACCTCGATGGCCTGCATAACTCTTCACTTAAAAGAGACTTCGCCGTACATACCTATTTTAATATAGCCGTCGCTCTTCACGGCAATCTTCACGGCATACACCAGGTCGGCACGCTCATCGTCGGTGAGGATGGTCTTCGGCGTAAACTCCGAGCGGCTGGAGATCCAGGTCACCTTGCCGTCGTAGGCCTTCCTGTTGCCGTCGCCATAGTCTGCCAGCACCTTGGCGGCCTGACCTATCTTGATGCCCTGCAACTGGGCCGTCGTGACGTAGGCACGCAGGTACATTTGCCTGGTGTCGGCCATCTTGAACAGGGGCTTGCCGACGGCCACGAACTCGCCCCGCTCGGCATACTTCTCCAGCACGGAGCCCTGGATGGGGGCCGTCACGTGGCACTTGTGCAACTGGTCGTAGAGTTGGCTCAGTTGCGTGTCTACTGTGGTCTGTTGGGAGTTGAGCGTCGACAGTTGGGTAGAGAGTGTCGATACCTGTGCGTCGAGTTGCTTCTGTAGCACCTGCACTTGGTTGGTGGCGTCGTCGAGCATTTTGCCGGGAGCAGCCCCGTCGCTCACCAGTTCCTGATAGCGCTGCTGCTCCTTCCAGGCCTTGGCCAGTTGCTGGCGGGTGGCCGCAATCTGCTTCTCCATATCCGGCTTCTGGCTCTGGTACACCTGTCGGGTGGCCTCCATCTGCCGTATCTTCAGCCAGATCTGCGTGGTGTCCACCAGACCCACTTCCTGCCCGAGTGCCATCTCGTCGCCCTCTTCCACGTTGAACTGCAGGAGCACGCCGCTCTGTTCTGCCGATACCGTGGTCTCCGTCGCCTCGAACGTACCCGTGGCGTCATATTCCTTCTCCCCTTGTCCGCAACTTGCCAGCATCGCCAGCATGGTTGCCATTGTCATTATTTTCTTCATATCGTTAGTTGTTCGTTGTATATCTCAGGTCGTAGATCTCCTTCAGCATCTGTATCTCGTGGAGCGACTGCTGCACGCGGGCACTGTTCTCGGCGTTGATTTCGCGCACGAGGTCGTTCACGTCGATGATGCCGTGGGCCAATTTCGACTCCGCCGCCTTGCGCACGGCGTTGCGCAGGGTGATGATCTCCTCGTCGTCGGCAGCCAACTGCCTGTAGCGAGCGATGTCCTCGTTCTGTTGTGTTTGTTCCAGGCTGTTGTTGAAGAGGAACACGTCGCGCTGGTTCTCGGCCAGGTCGCGCTGCAACTGTATCTTCGCCTTGTCGTTCTTGCGGGTGTAGAGGGCTCCGATGTTCCATGTCAGGCGGGCCCCCACGATGCCGTTGAGCGACCACTGGTGGCGCATCATGTCCTCAAACATGTTCAGTCCCGGGTAGCCGTAGAAACCCTGGGCGAAGAGGCCGAGTCTGGGCATGAGGGCTGCGTTGAGGGCCTTCTCCTGGGCATCTGCCAGTCGCAACCGAGCATCAATCACCTTCAACTCCGGCCGCTGCTCTGTTTGCTGCTGTGCCACAGCAGCAGATAGAACTGGCTTCACGGGCACCTTCACCTCCAGTCCGCAGAAGGTTGAGAGCAGGCGTGTCAGCGTCTGGCGCTGGCTGTTCAGGCTCGTGGCCTGCTGCACCACGTTCAGGCGCTCCGCCCTCACCGTGTTGTAGTCGCTCTCTGCCGCCGTCCCGTTCTTCAGCATTGAGGCCAGTTTCTTCTCGCTGGCGCTCAGCACCTCCTGCAGGTCGGCATTCAGGCGTATCTGCTCGTCGAGCAGCAGCAGGCCGAAGTACATCTCGTTCACGCGCTGCCTCACCTGGTAGATGGTCACCTCCGTCTGGGCGGCCTCCACCTCTCCCTGCTGGCGTGCCATCGCCTTCTGGCTGCTGATCATGCCCCCGTCGTAGAGCGTCTGGCTCACGTCGATGCCCACGCGGTACTGGTCCTTCTTCAGTCCCTTCACGTCCACGCCCATCGTGTTGAGCATCGTCTTCATCTCGTCGGGCCAGGCCGTCACGTCGCTCTGCAGCGTGGCCTGTGCCGAGGCCGAAATCTGCGGCAGCCAGCCCTTCTGGATGTTCGCCACCGTCAGGTCCGTGGTCTTCCCGATCAGGTCGTACTGCCTGATCAGCGGATAGTTCTGCTCCGCCGCCTGCTGACACGTCTCCAGCGTCTGCGCCGGGGAAGTGAAGGGTGAGCAGAGAAAAGTGAAAAGTATCAATAATACCCGTCTCATAATTCCTGATGTTTGATTTCTGCTGCAAAGTTACGGCTATTCTGCCACATAATGGTTATCCCGAGGCATGAAGAAATGCTCTTTTTGTTCGATTTATGCACAAAAAGGAGCGTATTCCACCTATTTTTATTATCTTTGCATCGCAATCAGAAGCAAAAAGGCGTATGAGCAGACAAGAACCCAAACTGATGAACTTCTCGCGGATGCGCGACATCCTCGAGCCCCACATCCAGCAGATCCGTGAACAGATCTTCATGAACAGCGAACTGGCCATCCTCTATGGCGAACCCAAGGTGTTCCGGCTGATCATCCAGCAGAAGCCCCCCTTCACCATCGACGACCATCGCCTCGGCATGATTGTCCGGGGCGAACTGCAGGCAAACATCAACCTCGTCGAAAAGCACCTCCATGCCGGTACGCTCGTCTTTATCGGCCCCGGCTCTATCATCAGTCCCGTCGGCTTCTCGCCCGATCTGACAATCTATGGCCTCGGTCTCTCTGCCAACTTCCCGATGCCCTTTGCCCCGGGCCAGATGCCGCCCGCCTTCAACGGTCAGGTGCGCGACTTCCAACTCCCCGTCAGCGAGGGCGACATCACCACGGCCCGCCGTATCGTCGACACCCTCTGGCACATTGTCCACCAGCCCGACTACGACCGTCAGACCGTCAGCAGTCTCGTGGCAGCACAGATGCACCACTACAACAGGCTCTACCAGCAGCACACCACGCGCCTGGCCGCCACGCTCTCCCGCGAGCAGACCATCTTCGACCGCTTCATCTACTTGGTGAACCAGAACGCCGCCCGTGAGCACCAGTTGGGTTTCTATGCCGACAAGATGTGCCTCACGGAGCGCTATCTCGGCACCGTCATCCGCCAGACCAGCGGCACCACCGCCAAGGGCTGGATCGACCGTGCCATCATCACCCGCGTCAAGGTGGAACTGCGCCACACCAGTAAGTCCGTCGCCCAGATCTCCGAAGAGATGAACTTCCCCAATCCCTCCTTCTTCAGCAAATATTTCCGTCGCCTGACGGGCATGACCCCCATGGACTACAAACTCTCGACATAAAAAGAGCCCCGCCGGTGAGGGCGGGGCAGGTATGTGTTCAGGTCTGTATGAAGCCCGTCTTGCGGCGGTTCTCCTTCGGCCTCACGGCGAAGTGTATCCAGTACGTACCCTTGGGCGAGCGCTCTATCAGCAGTTCGTCGTAGTCGCGCTTCGTGCCGTCGGCGATGTCCAGCAGGATACTCGCGTATCTGATGGCCTGTTCAATCCCCAGGCAGCGGATATCCACCGCGCACCCCGTCAGATGGTTCGAATTCTTTGCGCCTCCCACAGCCTTATTCACCTCCTGCGACCTATAGCCCGAATTGATGATGATGGGCTCATCCTTATCGCCGTAGAGCGTGTTGTGTGAGTAGCGCAGGTCCTCCAGCCAGTTCTCGCAGATGTTCTTCAGGTTCAGGATAGCCGCATGAGTCGGCGTATTGTCCAAACCCTTCACCTTTGTCTTCATCATCTCTCCGAGCGTAAAGTGTTCAGAGAGTTTCACTTCCTTGTTAATCATTGTTTGTTCCATTTTATTCATTTTAAATAGTCTTTTGCACCTTTGCACCTTGCACCTTTGCACCTTATATAATATTTAGGCCAGCATTTTGTTGACTTTACGGAACATTCCCTGGCAATCCTCGCCAGGAACTCTTTCTGTTTCGCCTGCTTCCAGAAGTCGTCTGATCTTACTTTTGGCAGTATTGTAGTTTTCATAGCCAAAGCATTTCTTGACATCTTCTATTGTGAACACCTCTGGCAAGCGGTTATAGCCGTCTATAGACTTCTGCTGGTGGCGCTTGCCCGTGATCTGCACGTCGTTGTTCATGTCGTCGAAGTATTTCTCGGCCATCACCCCGAAGAAGTGCTGCTGCGTGGCATACTGGATGCGGGCGATCAGTTCGCAGAGTTTCCAGTCCACCTCGTCCGTCTCGTATTCACCCGTCCAGAGACTGTTGTCCTGATGCAGACTGCTCCAGTGGCGCATGTCTATAAACGGAGCGGCATAGTTCAGGGCGTGATAGGGCACGCGCTTCAACATCAGTTCGTTGGCTTCGTTCTGATCCTCCGCACAGTCAGCCATGCGGTTCTTCACCCATCCATGCAGTTTCACAACCAGCGGCCAGAAAGGCAACTCTCCATAACGTCTGTCCAGACGGTATGCCCAGGTCTTCATCCGATCCAAGCGCACCCAGTCTATACGCTGCACATCCTCCAATTCCATCATCTCGAAATTGGTCTTCGGCATGGGAATCACAGCCAGTCGCGTGGAGAGTCCGCTGCCGAAATTCCGTTCATTGACCTTCTTTTTCAAGGCTATAGGCGTACCTGTATAGATAAAGTTCCATGTCACGTGGAATTCATCTACCGGAGAATCTGAGTTCTGATACATCTGGCCATCCTTCTCGTTGTGGAAAGCCTTCAGTTCCATACTCGCCTTGTTGATCCAAGAACCGCCCGACTGTAGCGTGATAGAGTTGTCCAGTTCGGTATCGAAGGTCAGCATGTGCAACTGTATCTCCTTGCCGCCGATGGTTTCTTTAGCGTTGAGCATATCCTGAATCATCTGACCATTAGAGGTTCTTGCAGGATGGATTCTGATAATCCCCTGAGGTTTATCCTTGCCTTCTTTATTGGCAGCCTTCTTCTTCTGTTCCTGCTTATACCTATTCAGCGCGGCCTTTCCAGCCTTGTCGGCAGCAGCGATAGGCGCAGAGAGAATCTCAAAGATATCGTCCGCCATCGACTTGTTACTTGCAGGATGTCCGATGATATACAGCGAACAATTCAGCCGTCGCTCATTCTGCGGTCTGTGATAGAATCTGTACCAACATCTTGTCATCAGCGTCATGGCTGTACCACCGGCCACAAACAAGGCAGCGGGATATTGACTCTTCTTCAGTCCATGACATATATCCTCCAGCAGCGGGAAGTGCGGGAACATCTGTTCTATCTCTTCGCCCCAGTTTTCCAGTTTAGAGTTAAGAGTTGAAGGGTTAGAGTTATGATTACTTTCTTCACTCTCCACTATTTCTCGAAAGCCCTTACCGCAAGCCTGCTCTACGGCCTTCTGCATGGCCTTGGATGGCATCGAGCCTGCATACTTCTTCTCCTTCTCGCCGACGCAACCTGCTGCGCTCTCCACCGTCTGCTCCACGTTCTCATCGCGCTCATCGATGATCTCCTGCACCCACTTCTGGGCTTCGACGATTCTCCGTACCAGGGCCTTATCTCCGTCGAGCATGATGAGCAGGTCTGTGGCCAGTTTGAGCGATTCGTTGTGACGGTTGCTGTCAGCGGCACAAGGCAGTTTATCGCCATAGCGAGCATCAATAATCTTCTGAATATCATATCCTCGCCAGGTTATTTTTGAGGAGTCAGGAGTCGAGGAGTCAGGAGTCGGTAGATTACTCCTTTCTCCTTCCTCCGTCCTCCTTTCTCCTTCCTCCTTTCTCCTTTCTCCTTTATTTTCAGCATCAAACTGATGAAACAATGGTTGAGTCTTTTTCTCCCGATATTGGGGAGTGAATTTCTTGTCAAAATCTTCATCATAATAGTCGAAAATGGTTTCATCAATAAATAAGATATCCTCCTCTTTGGGAGCAAAAGAGTTTCGGGTGGCATCGATGCAACTCTCATCAGGCTTATAACCCAGTTCCTGGGCAAAGACGATTTGATTGTCTGCCAGATTTCCATCCTTAATGTCTGCTGTAAAGACCACTCGAATGCCTTTCATTGAACTAGTCAGACTGACGAACTTCGTCCTCTTCATCAGTTTCTCATTATCACGCAGTTTATACCAAACCTGCATAGGATTCTCCACATGGTCGATGTCGAGCATGACCAATCCATTGAGATGACAGTCCGCGAGGCGACGATGACGAAAAGATGATCCTTTCTCGGTCTTTGTTTCGTCAAAGTCATAGCAACTGAAGATAAAAGCAGTAGAGTTGTCTTTCACTTCCTGCGCGAAGGCCAGCAGCCGCTCTGCGTCGCTCTTCTTCTCCCAGGTTTCCTTTGCAGACTTCGACTTCAGGTTCTGCTTCTTCAGCAGGAACTTCTGATAGTCCGCATTATTAAGCCAGGTCTGAATCACTGCTACCCCTTGAGTCTTCGAAGCATCCACCGCCGCGAGTATCGCCCTTCTTGCATCAATCCTCCAGGCCGTGTTCGGCTTCTTGACTTGCTCCCAGAACACTTCCTTTGTACAAGGAAGTGCCTGAGAGAAATGTGTGTTTTCTTGATATGTGAACATGGGCTAAAGATTTAAAACTGCCAAGTTAAACTTTTCCGGTGAGTGCATGAATTCCAGCCATTCCCCGAATCTTTTGCCCTCTTCGCCCCTGAACTCCAGAACCACGTTGAAGTATTCGCCAAACTCATCCTTCATCTTAAGGAGCACATTATAAAAGGCTTCAGCCATCGTTTCCAGATTCTCAAAATGGCTCATGGTGATGTCACGGTCATCATGGCTGTACAGCCTATAGTTGCCATCCTGATCCTTACCCATGTTGAAGGTCAGGTTCAACTCACCGTGGCGCATGCTGACGCCATTCGTCTTCAGGAAATTGATGGCATCTTCAACATTGGTGATGTAGCCGCCTACGACAGCATGCTCCAAGTTCCACATCAGGATCCCGAAAATCTCCAAAGGCGAGAGTTCGTCGCCCTGCATGCAGAGGTAGGTGTTGTTCTCAGGTGTCATTCTCTCCAGAGGCAGATAAGGGGTGCACATATACGGCTTACCGCCGAACTCGTGTAAAACGCCAAGCAGTCCATAGTCTACCAGCCCTACGATGGGCATACATTTCTTCTCTTTCATACGCGGTCGATGATTTCCTGGTCAGTCAGTTGTTTAGGTTCACTCTTCTTCTCGGGCTTCTGATTGAACACCTTCAGTATCTCCGAGTAGTTGGCCCCGATCACGGTCGCCATTTCCCCTTGCAGTTGCAGCAGGTCGCGCTCGATGGTGGGGCCGCAGTCCAGGGTAGTCTGGATCACCACCTGCTTCGTCGACTTGTTCAGATACACCTTCAGCCTCTGGGTGTCGTAGAGCAGTTTGCCCTTCACCTTTAGTTTCAGTTCGCTCTTCAGTTCCCCCTTGGTGAGTTCCGCGAATCGTTCCTGCATCGTGGCAACGGGGTCGGGATCGTTCGCATCCACGTTGATGTGGATACTGTAGGAACTCTCCTTCTCTCCCTCGCTCTTGTAGAACGAACTCTTTCCCTTCTGCTTGATCATCTTGCGATTGCTCTCGCGGGGCTCCATCGGGTTCACCACTACGACGTCGTTGCCGTACATCTTCACTCTCGCGCGGAAATTCTTCACCGGCTTTCCGTC
>JAFUAK010000053.1 GCA_017460765.1 Prevotella sp.
GGAGAAAGCCGTGCCACTGGTTGACGGGCGCCACATGGACTGCCTGAACACCAATCACCTGCTCCGTACTTACGAAGGCTGTATCGGTGTGAAGACCGGCTTCACGCGTCAGGCTGGCAATTGCCTGGCCTCTGCCGCGCGGCGCGACGGTGTGACCCTCTTCCTCATCCTTCTTAACAGCCGCAGCCGGTCGTCCCGTTTCAAGGAGTCGGCCATTCTTCTCGACTACGGGTTCGAGGTCATGAAGGCCTATCAGAATCTCAGATAGACTTAGTATTTGAAACTGGAGCCACCGACGAACTCACGCATGATCGACGTGGGTGGAATCTCCTTGTCGCTTACGGGCAGGAAGAAGTGGATGAACTTCAGCAGCCGGTGCGCCTCGGCGTATTCCGCGCAGTTCTTCGGCACCGACGAGAGAATCAGTTCCGCATGGGTGCGCAACACGGCAAACTCGATGTTGAGGGCCGAGTTGAACATCACGTCGGCCGTCTCCTGATAGGGGAATATCCACTGGTCCTCGGCCTTTAGCACGTTCTTCCACTGGGCGATGGTCTGCTGGGCGGTGAAGGCCCCCTTGTTGTAGTCGCGGATGATGCGGCGCAGCAGCCGGTTGTCGCGCGTGGGGATCCAGTTGTGGTCGTCGAGCGAGATGCTGGTAAGGGCAGAGATATAGATCTTGTACTTCATGGCATCGGGAATCTTCTTCGTGAGCAGCGGGTTCAGGGCGTGGATGCCCTCGATGATGAGCACGGTGTCGCCCGCCAGTTTCAGTTTCTTGCCGTTATACTCACGCTTGCCGGTGACGAAGTTGTATTCGGGTACCTCCACGCGCTCGCCCTGCATCAGCCGGATCAGATGATCCTCCAGCAGCGAGTACTCCACAGTCTCGATATTGTCGAAGTCGTAGTCACCGTTGGGCAGTTTGGGCGTGTCCACGCGGTTCACGAAATAGTCGTCGGTAGAGAACGAGACGGGCCTCAGTCCGCAGGCCAGCAACTGCACGCTGAGTCGTTTGCAGAACGTGGTCTTGCCCGAACTCGACGGGCCTGTGATGAGAATCAGGCGGACGGGATCCTTCTCGCGGTGGAAGCGACGGTCGATCTCCTCGGCGATCTGCACGATCTTCTTCTCCTGCAGGGCCTCCGAGACCTGGATCAGTTCCGAGGCGTGGCCCCGCATGATGGCCTTGTTCACGTCGCCCGCATTCGACAGGCGCATGATGATGTCCCAGTGCGTCTTCTCGGCAAACATCTCGAAGGTCTTGGGTTGGGCGGCCTTCTCGGCCAACTTCAGGGGGTTGTTCCAGTCGGGCACGCGCAGCAGCAGTCCGTCCTCGTAGCGCTCCAGTCCCCACACCTTCAGATAGCCCGCCGATGGTACGAGCGGTCCGTAGTAGTAATCCACGGTGTCGCCCAGCGTGTAGTAGTCGCTGTAAATCTGTCCGCTGGTCTCCAGCAGTTTCACCTTGTCGGAGAAGCCGCGCTCCGTGAACACGCGGATGGCCTCTTCGGTAGTCGCCTCCGTGCGGCGGAAGGGCATGTCGAGGTCGATGATCTCCTGCATCCTCGCCCTGATGCGCTCCACGTCCTCGTCAGTCACGTTTTCTCCTGACTCCCGTCTCCTGACTCCCGTCTCCTGTCTCCTGACTCCTGTCTCCTGTCTCCTGACTCCTGTCTCCTGTCTCCTGACTCCTATCTTCTTAAAGTTACAGTAGTAGCCCCGGCAGAGCGAGTGCTCAATGAAGAGTTTCGAGCCGGGAAAGAGGTCCTGCGTGGCCTTGTAGAGCACGAAACTCAGGCTGCGGACGTACACCCGATGGCCCGAGCCCTCGCGGGCATCGAGGAACTCCACGTCGCGGTTCTGGAACAGGCGGAACTTCAGCCCCTGGGAGGTGTTGTTCACCTTGGCGGAAACGACGGGGTAGGGCAGTTTGATGTCATTGGCAAACTCCTGATAGACGTCGAGCAGCGAGATGCCCTCGGGAAAACTCTTCGTGATGTTGTTGTTCTTGCAGCGGATCTGTAGCATATGCACTTTCTTTTTGTATGGATGCAAAGTTACTGAAATAAATTGAAACAGCCAAGCCGAAACAAGAAAACTTGTCGGCTTGGCTGCAATTCATGGCTGCAGGTCGGCGTACTCCTTGGCGACGTTCTTGCGTCCCTACGGTAGCAAGCGGACAAAGTCCGAGCGCTCGATGCACGGACAGGCCTTCTGGGGATTCAGGTCGTGATGACCGATGATGATGGCCTTCGGATATGTTCGATGCAACTGTCTCAGTAGCCAGCGGAGGGCAGCCTTCTGCGCCTCGGTGCGCGTGTCGGCGGGTTGTCCGCGGATGTTCAGCCCGCCCTCGTAGCAGATGCCCAGTGAGTGGGCGTTGTGGTTCTTGCAGTGGGCGCCGACCATCCATTCAGGTCTCCCCGGCTCGATCGCTCCGTTACGACGGACGACGTAGTGGTAGCCGATGCCAAGTTTCCAGCCCTGCACGAAAGGGACGGTTCTTTTTGTGCAATAACCCTGCCTTATTCAGCAATAACCCACCCTTATCCGAAAATAAGGGTGGGTTATTTCAGAAACCTCAAAGTTCTGATGTGAGTTACTTGTTCAGAACCTCCCGAAAATAGCGTATTGCTTCTTTCAGAGATTCAAGGTCGTTATTGATAATACCGAATATTTCGTTGGCATCGATGTCAAAATAATGATGCGCAATAACATCCCTGACACCTTTTACCTCTTTCCACTCGATGGATGGGTACAAAGGGAGTAATTCAAAATCTGTTACTTTATCCAGATTCTTAAAACTCTCACCGATTGCCTCGATTACCATACAGGCTGCATCCAACTTCTCCCTTCCTTCTGGAGAAAGAAGAAAGTCATCTGCACTGCGGATAATCTGAGTACGTGCTTGCACAGTGTTGATGGCCTCCTCAATCCTGTTAAGAATATGCAGTGCAGTATCTTTGCTATTTGAAGATAAGGATTCCATCTCTTTCTATTTGTTGTGCCAGATAATTATCCATATTCTTATGGAGTCGAAGAACGTCAACCTTGCATTTTAAAAGGTCTTCGAGATATAGTTTCAGTCCAGAACGCCGCAACAGGCTTGGTGCCATCTCAACGCAAATATCCACATCGCTTGATTCTTTTTGCTCATTGCGGGCAACCGAACCAAACAACCGCATAGAACTAACGCCAAACCTGTCAGCGACCACATTCTTACTGGTCTTCAATTTCTCAATACATTCAGTCCTATTCACCATAACTTGTTGCAAAGATACTAACTATTCTTGAAACTTGCAAGATTTCTGATGTTTTTTTAGTTTTTTTGCTCATTTCCTACTATCAGGGTCAGCAGGGTCAGTAAGAATACAGGAAGTCTCCTGCGTACCGTGGGTGTGCGCGGTACGCAGGAGAGTCCTGCAGGTCAGGTGACCCTGGTGTCCCTGCCGTCCTCGTCCTCCGGCCGTGCGTCGTAGGCCAGTCTCGACCTGTTCATCTCAATCTCCTCGGGCTTGTAGGCCACGAGGCGGTAGCCCCGCCTGCCGTTGGAGCGGTAGCGTCTGAA
>JAFUAK010000054.1 GCA_017460765.1 Prevotella sp.
CTCAACCATGCCTGAGGCAGAGCGCAACGAGGCCATCGACAGGGTAATCGAGGCTCTGAAAAAGAAAGAAAAGGAGGAGCGCGATGCCCAGATGATGGCAGAAGCAGAACAGATGGCCCAGCAGCAACAGGCACAGGGTGGGGGGCAGATGGCTAACCAGCCTGTGGCGCCTACCGCGCAGCAGGGTAACGGGCAATGGTACTTCTATAATCCCATGGCCGTGAATCAGGGTAAGAACACTTTCCAGCGCCAATGGGGCAAGCGCGAGAATAAGGATGACTGGCAGCGCATCAACCAGACGGTGGTGAGTCTGGGCACAGAGGAAGGTAGTCCTGAAGACCTGGAGAACCAGGAAAGCCTGGAAGCCTTGGACAGCCTTACGACAGCAGATAGTCAAGAAGCCTTGGACAGCCTGGAATTGAAAGATGACGCACCTGAGAACGATCCCCACAAGCGTGAGTATTACCTGGCCCAGATCCCCTTCGACGAGGATCAGAAGGCTGCCAGCCACGATATCATCAAAGACGGTCTGTTTCACTCCGGCATCATTTTCAAGGACAAACTCGATAACCTGCCGCTGAGCGAGAAGCAACTTTCACGACTGACTGGCAACTACGATGACTACGAGCATCTGGACGAGGCGTGGTACCACCTGTTTCTGCTCTACTCCCTCCAGGGTCGCCAACTTGAGGCCGCCAACTGTATCAGCCGTCTGAAGAGCGACCATCCTGAGAGCGAGTGGACGGTCCTGCTCACCGATCCCTATTTCAAGGAGAACGCGCGCTTTGGCGAGCATATCGAGGACTCGCTCTATTCGGCTACCTACGAGGCCTTCAAGGAGGATCGCCACGATGTGATAAGGGCCAACGCCCGTTTGTCGGCAGAGCGTTTTCCCTTGGGCGAGAACAGGGCCAAATTCCTCTTTATCGACGGTCTTAGTATGCTGAATGACGGTGATGGCGACGGCTGTGTGGAGCGCCTGAAAGAAGTGGTGGAGAAATATCCGCAGAGCGAGGTGGCCGCCTTGGCTGGCATGATTGTCAAGGGCGTGCAGGAGGGCCGCAGGCTTCACGGCGGTAAGTTCGACATCGGTGACGTGTGGTCGCGCAGGGACATCACCCTTGCTGCCGACTCTACGATGGTTACAGAACTGAGTGCTGAGCGCAACGATAACTTCCTGTTTATCCTGGCCTATGAGCCTGACTCCGTGAACGAGAACCAGTTGCTGTTCGAACTGGCACGTTATAATTTTACGAACTTCCTCGTGCGTAACTTCGACATCGAACTCGATGAGGACAACGGCCTGCATCGCATGCGCATCAGCGGTTTCCTGAACTACGATGAGGCGATGCAGTACGCACGTCAACTCTATGCCGACAACGGTATGGCCGACTGGCTGAAAAACTGCCGCAGCCTGGTGATTAGTGAGACGAACCTGGCGCTGATAGGCACGAGGTTCAGTTACGACGACTATCTGCAGTTCTACGAGGACACTTTCGTACCGATGAAGATCAGTACAGAGAAACTGCTGATAGAGCCCGGCGACATCGATCAGCCCGACGTGGAGGAAATAGGTAGTGGTGAAGAGGTTCAGCCCACGGAGGAAGGTGGCGAAGAAGACGATGACGATGACCTCTTCCCCACACAGAAGCCTCGCCAGCAGGTGCAGGACTTCGACTTTGGGGATGACTTCTGGTAGAAGTGAGAAGTGAAGAGTGAGAAGTGAAAAATGACGAGATATGACGAACGGATTGTTACTCTGGGTAGATGACGAAATCGAGTTGCTGAAGGCTCACCTGATGTTCCTGGAAAAGAAGGGCTACGAGGTGGTGACTGTCAGCAACGGAACGGATGCCATCGATCTGTGTAGGGAGCGTAGTTTTGACCTCGTTCTGCTCGACGAGCAGATGCCAGGTCTGAGTGGACTGGAGACGCTACAGAAGATGAAGGAACTGCAGCCCTCACTCCCTGTGGTGATGGTCACCAAGAGCGAGGAGGAGAACATCATGGAGCAGGCCATCGGCCAGAAGATTGCCGACTACCTCATCAAGCCTGTGAACCCCAACCAGATCTTGCTTGCGCTGAAGAAGAACATCCACCGTCGCGAGATAGAGACGGAGGTGACGCAGAGCCAGTATCAGCAGAACTTCCAGCAGATTGCCATGCAGATTATGGACTGTAGGACGTGGAAGGATTGGGCCGATGTGTATAAGCGTCTTGTGCATTGGGAACTGGAACTGAGTGCCACAGACAGCAACATGACGGAGATGCTCCAGATGCAGAAGGAGGACGCGAACAACGGTTTCGCCAAGTTCGTCCGCAAGAACTACCTGGACTGGGTGGCTGACCTGGAGACGCACAAGGCGGAGATCAGCGACCTGCGGCCCATGATGTCGCCAGAGATCTTCAAGCGCAAGGTGTTCCCCTTGCTGAACGAGGGCAGGAGGGTGTGCCTCGTGGTGCTCGACAACTTCCGTTACGACCAGTGGCGCATGCTCGCCCATGAGGTCAGCGAACTGTTCGATATCGATGAAGACTTGTATTACAGTATTCTGCCCACGGCTACCCAGTATGCGCGCAATGCGATTTTCAGCGGTCTGATGCCTAACGAGATCGCCCAGATGTTCCCTGACCTCTGGGTGGATGAGGACGAGGAAGAAGGCAAGAACCTGAACGAGGCTCCGCTTATCCAAACGCAACTCGACAGGTATCGCAGGAAGAACACGTTCTCCTATCATAAGATTAACAATTCGGCCGATGCCGATAAGTTCATGCAGCAGTTCAACACGCTGGGGAACAACGACCTGAACGTGGTGGTGTTCAATTTCATCGATATGCTCAGTCATGCCCGTACGGAGTCCAGAATGGTGCGCGAACTGGCCAACAATGAGAGTGCCTACAGAAGCATCACGCTCTCCTGGTTCCGTCACTCTGTGATTGCCGACTTCTTTAAATTGTTGGCGCAGACTGACTGTACTGTGCTGGTGACAACCGATCACGGCAGTATCCGTTGTACACAGCCTGTGAAGATTATCGGCGACAGGAATACGAACACGAACCTGCGCTATAAGTTGGGCAAGAACCTGGCCTATGATGATAAGAGTCTCTTCGTGATCAAGGAACCGCAGAAGGCTCAGTTGCCCATGCCCAACCTCTCTACCAGTTATGTATTTGCCACAGGCGATTCGTTCTTCGCCTATCCGAATAACTACAATTACTATGTCTCCTACTATCGTGATACCTTCCAGCACGGGGGAATTTCAATGGAGGAGATGATTGTACCGCTGATTATGCTGAAAGGAAAAAAAGTAAAAAAGTAATATAGAATGGAAATAAAGATTGAGAATATCGACCATATCCGTGAGGCCGCACGCGAGTTCATCGCCCAGATGGGCGATCGCACGGTGTTTGCCTTCTATGGCAATATGGGTGCAGGTAAGACCACCTTCATCAAGGCCGTCTGCGAAGAATTGGGCGTCGATGATGTCATTACATCTCCGACCTTCGCCATCATCAATGAATATCAGGCTCGCGAAGCCACTGTCTATCACTTCGACTTCTATCGCATCAAGAAACTGGAGGAAGTCTATGATATGGGCTATGAGGACTACTTCTACAGCGGGGCACTCTGTTTTATCGAGTGGCCGGAACTGATTGAGGAACTGTTGCCGGAGGATGCCGTCAAGGTAAGTATCAAAGAAAAAGAAGACGGCACGAGGGCCGTCTTCCTATAGGTTCTGCTCCTGGAAATCCAAGTCTGCCTGAACGATGAAGAACACTTCCTCAGGCTTGAAGGATGAACTGAAACCGTTCTCCTTGGCCTTCTTGCAGACATATTCTGCAACGACCTCCAGATCAATGTCGACCTCATCCTCGTTGCTCTCCAGAATGCCGCTGGTGTAGTAATAGTCGACGATCTGATCCATCATGTAGAGTATGTCCTGATCGCTATAGTAAGACTTTACTTCCGACGGCAACTGCGTACGGATGAATGCCAGTTCCCGCTTGTTCTCTTCTTCGTCCAAGCGGATTTCTTCATCAAGGCTTGCCATACTTAGAGGAGGGCTTTGAATTTCTCTTCGAGTTTGGCCTTGGGCTGGGCGCCAATCAGTTTGTCAACCACCTCGCCGTTCTTGAAGAAGAGGATTGTGGGGATGTTGCGGATACCGAATTCTGCTGCCAGTTCGTCGTTATCCTCTACGTCGCACTTACCAACGACGATCTTGCCGTCGTACTCTTGTGCCAGTTCGGCAATAATGGGAGCCACCATACGGCAGGGGCCGCACCAGGTTGCCCAGAAATCCACTACTAAAGGCTGATCGCCTGCCTTCAAACTCGCAAAGTTCTCATTTGTGATTGTTACTTCCATTTTCTTCTCTGTTTTAAGTGAATACTATGTTTATTGTCTTTCCTGCAAATAGTGTGCCATTAATTGATCTGATAGTCCAGCATCTCATGTTTCTCAATGTAGTCGATGAGCGTATGGCGCACGTCGACACCGTTGCTCTTGCTGCGGAGCAACACGTGATTCTTGCCGCTGGAGTCGCGCAACTGGAAGAAGAGTTTCGTCTTTCCAGGATTGGTGCTGATGATCTCATTGAGGTCTGCCACAATCTGGTCGTTGAGCAAATCTGTCACCAGCGAGATCGTGATGCGGTCGATGGCCTTCTCCTTGACGGTCTGGAGCAGTTCTACGTTACTTACCTTCAGTTCCTTCTGGTCGCTGTTGTAGAATCGCGATGCCATCTTGCCCGTGATATAGACAGCAGCACCTTCGATGAATTTGCCGTTCAGATTGAGCCAGTTATCGCCGAAGAGTGTCAGTTCGCCCGAGCCTTCGAAGTCTTCAAGGGTAATGATGCCCCAAGGCTTGTTGTCTTTACTAAACCGCCTTTGTATGCCTGTGACAATCCCTCCCAGCGTAATATCCTCACGATCCTTTAGTGCTGCGCAGCGGTCTGCCAATTCGGCACATCTGGCATTGCAGAGGTTGTCGAGGATGATCTTGTATTCGTCCAGCGGATGGGCAGATAGGTAGATGCCCACGAGTTCGCGTTCCTTGTTTAGACGCTCGATGTCGCTCCAGCGCACATCGTTCTTGGGAACAGGGGGCTGCATGATCTCCACACCGTCACCAAAGGCGCCGAAAAGCGAGTTCTGCATCTGTGCTTTCTCCTGTTGGTAGGTCTGTCCGTAGCGCACCAGGGTGTCAAGGAACTGCTCACCTTTGGCATTGGGAGCGAAATAGTCTTCACGACGGATGCCGAAACTGTCGAAGCCGCCGCTCAGGGCGAGACTTTCGAAGGCCTTGCGGTTGACGGCTGAGAAGTTGATACGCTGCACGAAGTCGTAGATGTCCTTGAAAGGACCGTTCTGCTCGCGCTCTGCAATGATGGCCTGTGCCACGCCGTCACCCATACCCTTGATGGCTGCCAGTCCGAAACGGATCTCACCATGCTGGTTTACGCCGAACTTCTCATACGACTCGTTCACATCGGGTCCCAGCGTGGCAATTCCCATCGCCTTGCACTCATCCATCAGTTTCGTGATCTCCGTGATCTGGTCACGGCGGCGGCTCATGATGGCTGCCATGAATTCGGCCGGGTAGTTGGCCTTCAGATAGGCTGTCTGGTAGGCCACCCAGGAATAGCAGGCGGCGTGTGACTTGTTGAAGGCGTAGGAGGCAAACTTTTCCCAGTCGGCCCAGATCTTCTCCAGAATCACCGGATCGTGACCGTTCTTCTTGCCACCTTCGATGAATTTTGGCTTCATGGCGTCGACGATGTCCTTCTTCTTCTTACCCATGGCCTTACGGAGGGCATCACTCTCGCCTCGCGTGAAATCGGCCAACTGGCGTGAGAGCAGCATCACTTGCTCCTGATAGACGGTGATGCCGTAGGTATCCTTCAGATACTTCTCCATGCAGGGGATGTCGTACTTGATCTCCTCGCGGCCGTTCTTTCGGGCGATGAAGGAGGGAATATAGTCCATGGGGCCCGGACGGTAGAGGGCGTTCATGGCGATGAGGTCCTCGAACACCGTCGGATGGAGTTCGCGCAGGTATTTCTGCATGCCATTCGACTCAAACTGGAAGGTGCCCACGGTGCGGCCCTGCTGATAGAGTTCGTAGGTCTTGGGGTCGTCGATGGGGATGGTGTCAAGGTCGATGTCGATGCCTCGGGTGCGCTTGATGTTGGCGCAGGCCTCCTTCAACTCGGAGAGCGTCTTCAAGCCGAGGAAGTCCATCTTGATGAGACCCGTGGATTCAATCACGTGCCCGTCGTACTGCGTGCAGTTGGTCTTCACCCCTTTAAAGTCAGGGTCGTCGGCCGTAGATACCGGCACATGATCGCTGATTGGATCACGGCAGATGATGAAGCCACAGGCGTGGATACCTGTGCCGCGCACCGTGCCTTCGAGCATCTTCGCATATTTAATGGTGTTAGCGAGCGACTGGTCGTTCGAAGCCTCTGCGTCACGCAGTTCTGGCACATATTTGATGGCATTTGGCAGATTCATCTTCGCCCCGTCGGGCAGACGGTCGGGAATGGCCTTGCAGAGGGCGTTGGTTAGCCCAAGCGGCACTTTCTCCACACGGGCCACATCCTTGATGGAGTTCTTTGTGGCCATCGTGGCGTAAGTGATGATGTGGGCGCAGTTCTCATGGCCGTATTTATCCATCACCCATTTCAGCACGCGGCCTCGTCCGTCGTCGTCGAAGTCGGTGTCAATATCGGGCAGCGAGATACGGTCAGGATTGAGGAAACGCTCAAACAGCAGATCGTATTTCAGCGGGTCGATCTTCGTTATGCCCAGGCAGTAGGCCACCACGCTGCCTGCCGCTGAGCCACGTCCCGGGCCCACCATCACGCCCAGTTCGTCGCGCGCCGAGTTGATAAAGTCCTGCACGATGAGGAAGTAGCCGGGGAATCCCATGGTCTTCATGATGTGCAGTTCGAACTTCACGCGCTCCACGACATCCTCTGGTATGGGGTCGCCATAGCGGCGCTTGGCTCCTGCGTAGGCCAGTTCTGCCAGGTAGTCAGCCTCGAACTTGATGCGGTAGATTTTGTCGTAGCCGCCCAGTTTCTTGATTTTCTTCTCTCCTTCCTCTGGCGATAACTGGTTTTGTCCATTCTCATCGCACGTGAACTCGTCGTAGAGTTGCTGTTCGGTGAACCTCTGTCGCCATTGGTCCTCGGTGCCGAATGACTCTGGGATGGGGAAGAAGGGCATGATGGGGTCATTGTCGAGACTGTAGGTCTCCACTTTGTCCAGAATCTCCAGCGTGTTCGACAGAGCCTCTGGCACGTCGCTGAAGATATCGTTCATCTCCTGACGCGTCTTAAACCACTCCTGCTTGGAATAAAGCATGCGCGTCGGATCGTCAAGATCCTTGCCTGTGGAGAGACACAGCAGGTGATCGTGGGCCTCGGCATTCTCTTTGTCCACAAAATGGGCATCGTTGGTACAGATCAGTTTGATGCCATACTCATGCGCCAGTTCTATCAGCACTTTGTTGGCCTGCTGCTGCAGGGGGAAGGTCTCGCGGTTGGCACGCTGCATGGGGTCTGTCACTTCGTGGCGCTGCAGTTCCAGATAGTAGTCGTCGCCCCAGAGCCGCTTGTGCCACTCGATGGATTCACGCGCTCCTGCAATGTCGCCCTTCAGGATCTTGGCCGGCACTTCGCCAGCGATACAGGCCGAACAGACAATCAGGTCTTCATGGTACTTCTCCAGTTGCTTATGATCGGTACGTGGACGATTGTAGAAACCGTCTACCCAGGAGTTGCTCACGAGTTTGATCAGATTCTTGTAGCCGTTATAGTTCTTAGCCAGCACGATCAGGTGATAGCCGCCGAGGTCTTCTTTAGTTTCCTTCAGGTTCATGTCGCCACGACGGGCCACATACATCTCACAGCCGAAGATCGGCTTGAAAGGTTCCAGGCCTTCTTTCTTGCGCTGCTTGTTCACGCCGATGCAGATGTCATGGAATTCCTTAATGCCGAACATGTCGCCGTGATCCGTGATGGCCATGCCCTTCATGCCGTCGGCAATGGCTTTGTCCACAAGTTTCTTGATGCTCGACTGTCCGTCGAGAATCGAGTAGTAGGTATGTACGTGCAGATGTACGAAATCTTCCATCTTTTATGCTGTTTCTTCAGTTTTTGAGCCCCAAAGATACACCTAATTATTGGAAATACCAAAAGAAAAACGTGAAAAGTTTGTAACTTACGTAAAAAATATGTACCTTTGCACGCAAATAACAAAAAGAACCATACAATCCGATGGGAGAAAGAATCAAGAAACTGAAGAAAATCAGGATTCACCGCGAAGGCACCAATGAACTGCTTCTGAGTGCACTGGCTCTTATTATTATTGCTGCTTTGCTCTGGTATTGCTTCAGTAC
>JAFUAK010000295.1 GCA_017460765.1 Prevotella sp.
GGCTTGGCGGGTTCCACATAGGGCACCTGCTTCATCAGGATCCAGGAGGCTTCCAGGACTTTGTTCTTCAGATTGTCGGGATAGTTGGGGTTGGCCGTCAGGAAGTTCTCGATAATCTGTCTGGCCTCAGCACTCTTATGGTCTGCCATCAGCGCCTTCATCCAGTGCTCGGCGAAGAACACGTCGCTAGTCTGCTGGAGGTATTCCAACGACTTCAGGCTGGGCTCAATATAACTGTTGCTCTGCGGCTCATAGACATCTGAATTCAGCAGCCTCAGTGTATGGAAGGCCCAAGGTTCCTGCAGCCGATTCTCAGGACGGAGCAAGGTGTTGAACACCTTCGTGCGCTCATTGGGCTCAGCGTTGCAGGCGCGGCTTACGTAGTCGAACTCCTGCCTGAGGTCCTCGTTCTGCAGACGGGCACGCTGGGTGTTCAGGATTTCCTGGGACTTCTGGGGGAGCATGATGGCCAGACGGTAGGCCATCTCCATATAGTCGTGCTCGTTGAAGACGGGATCGTTGTGGCTGCGCCAGATATTCTCAATCTGTGCCAGTACCTCAGGATGGGAAGCGTAGGAAGTCATCTTGCGGATGATATTCTGGCGGCAGGCATTGGATCTGTTCTCTTTCAGCAGGTCCATCACGCAGAGTTCCAGCGTTCCGCGCTGTTCTGGCGTGACGTCGCGGACGATCTTGAACATCTGGCTGATGGCTGTCGACATGATCAGCGGGTTCTTCTCCTTAGCCATCATGCGGAAGAGTTCTGCGAAGTGTGAAGGAGGAATCTTGCCCATCAGGTAGTTGTCGTGGATGGCCAGCAACAGGGCATAGCGGTTCAGGTCGTTTTTCGTGGTGATCAGACGCTTGGGCATCAGCGTGGTATAGTTGTCGTCGAGCGTGAAGCGTCCATAGCCTTTGCCGTCGGCATTAGGTATGATGTAGTCGGGCTTGCCGGGCAGTTTGATAGTCATGGTCGGCTTCTGCATATCGACCACTACCGTACGGCTCTTGCTGAGGTCGTAGATGGCTCTGACCTGGAATTTCTGGGGCCAGAACACGCCTCGGTTGAAGGGATCGGACTGCGTGATGACGAGTTGTCCGTCCTTGTAACTGGTATGGATGGTGGGCAGGCCTTTCTGCTTCACCCAGGTATTGCAGAACTGGCGGACACCTGCGCTGGGAGCCTCTTTGTCGAGGGTCGTGACCAGGTCTTCCCAACTGGCATTGTCGAATTGGTGTTCTACCAGATATTTGTGCAGGCCGTTCTGGAAGGTAGGTGCACTCATCACCTGCTCCATCATGCGCATCATCACGGAACCCTTGTCGTAGATGATGTTGTCATAGAGCAGGCTGGCGTGGTTGACGTTCGTCAGTTCCTGGGCAATGGGGTGGGTACCCTCTGTGCGGTCGGTAAAGATGGCCTTGTTCTGGAAGGTCTTGAGGAAGTTCAGGTCGTGGTCCACCTGATTGAATTGGCGGCGCGTAATCTTGGAGGCCATGAAATTGGCGAGCACTTCGTTGGCCCAGAGGTCGTCGAACCACTTCAGCGACACCAGACCGCCAAACCACAGGTGGGCAGTCTCATGGGCAATCAGTTCCATACGTGCCAGTTCCTCTTCCTGTGTGGCACTCTTCTCCAGGAATACCTGATGGTCGCTCAGTTGAATGGCTCCTGGATGCTCCATACCCCCAAACTGGTAATTGGGCAGGATGACCAGACCGTATTCCTGAAAAGGATAGGCGATAGCCGTATAGCCTTCCATCCATTTGATGGCTTGGGCCGCCTCATCGAACACCTTATCGAGTTGGGCCACCTTGTCTGGATCGGTCTCCAGATAGAGTGCCCGCATGACGCGACCGTCACGGGTAGCCGTCTTCTCGTTGAACTCACCGGCCGCGAAAGAATAGAGGTAGGTGGGCAACTGGCAACTGTTGTCGCTGGCTATGGCCTTCCATCCCGATGGGGCAGAGAGCGTTGTCACGAAGACTGCCCTCAGATCCGGCTGATTGAAGCAGGGGAAGACCGATCTGGCCATATCCGGCTCGAATACTGTATACATGTAGTTCTCGTGGCGGTTCAATGCCTTGTCGAGGGCAACGAAGTCCAGTTCCACTTTATTCTTGCCCAACTGAAGGGCCTTGGCAGGAATGACGATGTGTTCGTTCTGGTATGAGGCCGATGCAGCGCGCCTCTTGTTCTTCTTGCCTGTATAGGTATAGCACGTCCCGTTGAAATCTCCCTGGAAGTCAAGGATCACGTCTTCCTGATTCGTCAGTTCAAAACTGATGAAGGCCTTACCCGTCACTCTCTTGCTGAGGTCGGCAGGAATGTTGAAGGACAAGTCGTAAACGACGTTACTGATGTTTGCTTTTCTGTGGTCGGCGAGCTCTTTGGAGACACCTTTTGCGAGCAACTGTGCATGTGTGCCTAAAACAATCATACTCAGCGCTGCTACGACTAAGATTTTGATATTTTTCATCACTATTTTGGTTTTTGTCTGCAAATTTAATTAAAATAATTCTAATAACAAGAAGAATTTCATTGTTTTTTCGGTTAGTTCACTAATTTTGCATTCGTTAGATGAAAAAATCAACTGTAAGTATGAAGAAGAATGTATTATTTATCGCTTTGGCCGCCGGTCTGATGATGACCAGTTGTGCCAGCAAGAAGGATCTGGCAAACTGCCAGACGGAGAACAAGTCACTGACGGAAAGTCTGCAGGCTGCCAAGGAAGACCTGGCTGCCAAGAATGCCCGTGTGACAAGTCTGGAAGAGCAACTTGCCGCTCAGCGCAAGGCCCTGGAAGAGCAGAAGAAGGCCTACGCTGCTTTGCAGGCATCGCTCGATAAGAGTCTGACGAATGCCAGTCAGAACAATATCTCTATTGAGAAACTGGTGGACCAGATCAACGAGTCGAACCAGTACATCCGCCACCTGGTGGAGGTGAAGTCGAAGAGCGACTCCCTGAACATGGTGCTGACGAACAACCTGACCCGCTCTCTCTCCAAGGAAGAGTTGAAGGAGGTCGACGTGCAGGTGCTGAAGGGTGTGGTCTACATCTCTCTGGCCGACAATATGCTCTATAAGAGCGGTTCGTATGAGATCAACAGCCGCGCTGCTGAGACCCTGTCGAAGATTGCCAAGATTATCAAGGACTACAAGGACTATGATGTGCTGATCGAGGGTAACACCGACAACGTGCCCATCAAGAAGACCAACATCCGTAACAACTGGGACCTCTCTACGCTTCGTGCATCTTCAGTGGTTCAGGCCCTGCAGAACGACTACGGTGTGGATCCTAAGCGCCTGACAGCCGGTGGTCGCGGTGAGTATAACCCCATTGCCTCCAATGATACAGAGGTGGGCAAGCAGCGCAACCGTCGTACGCAGATTATCATCACGCCGAAACTCGACGAGTTCATGGACTTGATTGGTCAGGCTCCGGAAAGTGATAAGTAATTTTTGCAGTAGGTTATTGACAATCATGGCAGCGATGGCTTTTCCCGTCGCTGCCTCTGCTGTTTCGGGAGACAGTGCCGTGGTGCACCGTATTGAGGTGGAAGCCATTCCTGGAACGATCCTTCACACCAACGACTTCCTGAAAGGCTATAATCCTGAAGTGCGGACGATGAACCAGTCCTTCCTCGCCAAACTGAAGTATGCCTTTGCACCGCCTGAGAACTCTGAACAGGCCCTTATTTATAAAGGTGTGTATCAGGGCGTGGGACTGGCTATCCACGATTTTAACTCCCAGTTGGGCCATCCGGTCTCTGCCTATATCTTCCAGGGAGCGACTATCAAGACACTGACCCAGCGGATGACACTTAACTATGAGTGGGACTTTGGACTGACCTATGGCTGGAAAGCACACGACTGGCAGACAAATCCTGAAAACCGGGTCATTGGCTCAAAGACAACAGCCTACATTGACGTGGACCTGTATCTGCGCTGGATGATTTCCAAGAATTGGGATCTGAACATCGGTGCAACCATTACGCATTATAGTAATGGTAATACCGCCATACCCAATGCGGGCCTGAATGTCCTGGCTGCCAAGGCGAGTGTGGCCTATTATATCAACCGTCACCAGATGCAGCCGAAGCCAGCGGCAATACCTCCCGTTGAGAAGTACTGGTTCTGGGACCTGACGCTCTATGGGGCCTGGAAAAAGAAAGGGGTGGACACGGAGATCGGAGCCTATGCACTGCCTGGTACCTATGGCGTGATCGGTTTTACGCTCAATCCCCTCTATCACGTAAACCATTGGCTGAACGTGGGGGCCTCGCTCGACGGATCCTATGACGGGTGTGCAAATATGGAGATTGCTCCAGAGGCCCTGACAAAGACCTACTGGAATGGAACAGATGACGATATTTACAGGGCATCTTGGTACAAGAAGGTGGCTTTGGGCCTTTCTGCCCGCACGGAGTTCGTGATGCCCTATTTCACGATCAACTTCGGCATCGGGCACAATTTCGTGAATGCAGGTACGAAAGACCTGAAAGGCTTCTATGAGATCCTCGCCCTGAAGATACATCTGCTTGAGCAGGCCTATCTTCATATCGGCTACAGTCTCTATGATTTCTATTACCCGAACAACCTGATGCTGGGTATCGGCCTACATCTATAAAAAAAATCCCGCTCAAGCCGAGCGGGATTTTCTTTTATGAAGTGCCTTGACTTACTTCAACTTCTTATAAGCGTACTTTGAAACTGCGCCGAGTTCTTCCTCGATGCGGATCAACTGGTTGTACTTGGCCATACGGTCTGTGCGGCTCATAGAACCAGTCTTGATCTGACCACTGTTGGTAGCAACGGCGATGTCGGCGATCGTAGCGTCCTCAGTCTCACCAGAGCGGTGGCTGGTAACGGTGGTGTAGCCGTGACGATGAGCCATCTCGATAGCCTCGAGGGTCTCGGTCAGAGAACCAATCTGGTTCACCTTGATCAGGATGCTGTTGGCAGCGCCCATCTCGATACCCTTCTGCAGGAACTTGGTGTTGGTTACGAACAGGTCGTCGCCTACGAGTTGGCAGCGGTCGCCGATCTTCTCGGTCAACTTCACCCAGTTCTCCCAGTCGTTCTCGTCGAGACCGTCCTCAATAGAGTCGATGGGGAAGTCGGTGATCAGTTTCTCCAGGAAGGCAATCTGCTCCTCAGCAGAGAGCTTCTTTCCGTTAGGATCCTTCTTCTTACCGTTCTTCAACTGACGGTAGTCATAGAACCACTTGCCGTCCTCCTGTACTGCGAACTCAGAAGCAGCGCAGTCCATGGCGATCTTCACGTCCTTACCCGGCTCGTAGCCAGCAGCCTTGATAGCGTCGCAGATGATCTGCAGAGCGTCCTCAATACCGTCGAGAGCAGGAGCGAAACCACCCTCATCACCTACGGCTGTAGAGAGGCCGCGGGCCTTCAGCAACTTAGCCAGGTTGTGGAATACCTCAGCACCCATGCGGATGGACTCCTTGATTGAGGGAGCGCTGACCGGACGGATCATGAACTCCTGGAATGCGATGGGAGCGTCAGAGTGAGCACCACCGTTGATGATGTTCATCATAGGAACGGGGAGTGTATAGGTGTTGCAACCGCCGATGTAACGATAGAGGGGCAGACCCAGGGCATTGGCAGCAGCCTTGGCAGCAGCCAGAGACACACCGAGGATAGCGTTGGCACCGAGTTTGCTCTTGGTGGGCGTGCCGTCGAGGGCAAGCATCTTATAGTCGAGAGCGCGCTGGTCGAGTACGCAGTCACCCTTCAGGGCGGGAGCGATGATGTTGTTGACATTCTCAACAGCCTTCAGCGTACCCTTGCCGAGGTAACGGTTCTTGTCACCGTCGCGCAGTTCCAGGGCCTCGTTCTCACCGGTAGATGCACCAGAGGGTACAGCAGCACGGCCAAGAACACCGTTCTCCAGCACTACGTCAACTTCTACAGTAGGATTACCACGTGAATCCAGAATCTCTCTTGCGTGAATTTTCTCAATCTTCATAATTGCAATTATTTGTTTAAAGTGAATAAAATTTTCCGAGCGCAAAGTTACAAAAAA
>JAFUAK010000296.1 GCA_017460765.1 Prevotella sp.
AAAAGAACCATACAATCCGATGGGAGAAAGAATCAAGAAACTGAAGAAAATCAGGATTCACCGCGAAGGCACCAATGAACTGCTTCTGAGTGCACTGGCTCTTATTATTATTGCTGCTTTGCTCTGGTATTGCTTCAGTACGACCATACCATTCTGGATTTTCATCGTCGTCTTCGGCACAGCCTGGATGATGGCGCTGAACTTCTACCGTTGCCCGATCCGCTATTTCAATGGGGATACGGAGAAACTGGTCGTGGCTCCTGCCGATGGCAAGATTGTCGTCATCGAGGAAGCCGAGGAGAATGAGTATTTTCACGACAAGCGCCTGATGATCTCCATCTTCATGAGCCCGCTGAATGTTCATGCCAACTGGTTTCCGGTTGACGGCAAGGTGAAGTTCGTGCACCACCAGAACGGCAACTACCACAAGGCTTGGCTGCCAAAGGCAAGTGAGGAGAACGAGCATGCCGACATCATGATTACCACGCCTGAGGGTGAGGATGTGCTTGTCCGGCAGATTGCCGGTGCGATGGCGCGTCGTATCGTTACATACGCCAAGCCCGATGAGGATTGCTTTATCGACGAGCATCTGGGCTTTATCAAACTGGGTTCGCGAGTGGATGTCTATCTGCCGCTGACTGCCAGACCCTGTGTCACGATGAACCAGCCGACAACGGGCGACCAGACGGTCATCGCGAAGATGAAGTGAGAAATGATATGAAGAAGCATATACCCAATACCATCACGTGTTGCAACCTGATTTCCGGCTGCATCGCCACCTATTGGGCTCTTTGTGGCATCTACGATACGGCCCTGCTGTTTATCGTCATTGGTGCCGTGTTCGATTTCTTCGACGGCATGAGTGCCCGTCTGCTAGGTGTCAGTTCGCCCATCGGCAAGGAACTAGATTCCCTGGCCGACGACATCACCTTCGGCTTTGCCCCCTCTGCTATCCTGTTCGACTTCCTCAAGCAGAATGCCGCACAATTGCCCTGGCACTATCTTGCCTATGCAGCCTTCATCATGGCGGCCTTCTCTGCCCTGCGACTGGCGAAGTTCAACCTCGACGAGCGTCAGGCTTTGGGTTTTATCGGCCTGCCCACACCGGCTAACGCCCTGTTCTGGGGATCCCTGATCGCTGGGGCCGAGGACTGGCTGAACAGCCTTCCTTACGTCTGCTACATCCTGTTGGCAGGCATGCTCCTGAGTTGTTATCTGCTCGTGGCTGAAATCCCTATGTTCGCCTTGAAGTTCAAGCACTGGGGCTGGAAGGGCAACGAGATCAAGTATATCTTTATCCTCTCCTGTATACCGCTGCTCTTGCTGCTGGGCATCACAGGTTTCGCAGCCATCATCGCGTGGTACATCATCCTGTCTGTTGCAACTACTAAGAAAACAATCTAAAAATCCTTGTCAGAGATGAAAACAATCATTGGCGTTATTATATTCGGACTCATTGTCATTGCGATTATCGTGATGGTAGTCATCAATTTCACCTATAAGGGCGTCCGAAAACTGAAGGAAGAAGTGGAGGAAAGTTACTATCGCAACCAGAAACTGAAGGAGCAGAAGGAGAAAAATCCCTTTGGCGACGACTACTTCAGAAGCGCCGATACTAACAGGAATAATAATGCAAAAAGTTCTGCATCCAAAAGAGACGAGCCCAGAGGTAAAACAGCCAATAAGGAGCGCCGTCAGCAAAATGACACTGCCCGCAGTACGACGACTACGAGCAGTGGCGTAACGATTATCGACGATCGCGATGCCGAGGAGAAGCGCAAGATCTTCAACCACGATGACGGCGAATACGTCGAGTTCGAGGAAGTTTAATTGTGCACGAGTGTGCCGATGGGCTCGCCGTCCATCACCTTCTTCAGATTACCCACGATATCCATATTGAACACGTAGATTGGCAGGTTGTTGTCCTGACACATGCAGATGGCTGTCAAGTCCATCACTTTCAGCCCGCGTGCCAGTACTTCCTTATAAGTGATTTCATCAAACTTCGTGGCTGTCGGGTCTTTCTCCGGATCAGCCGTATAGACACCGTCCACGCGGGTGCCTTTCAGCATCACGTCGGCCTCAATCTCGATGCCGCGCAGGCTGGAACCCGTATCCGTGGTGAAGTAGGGTGAACCCGTACCAGCAGAGAAAATGCAGACATAGCCGGCCTCCATCGCCTCGATGGCCTTCCACTTGGTGTAGAACTCGCCGATGGGCTCCATGCGGATAGCCGTCAGCACCTTGTTTTTCACCCCGACAGCACCTAGGGCGCTGCTCAATGCCAGGGAATTGATCACGGTGGCGCACATACCCATCTGGTCGCCCTTCACGCGGTCGAAGCCCTTCTGCGAACCGCTGAGGCCGCGGAAGATGTTGCCACCGCCAATCACGATGCCGATCTGGACACCCATCTCGCTGATCTCCTTGATCTGCTTGGCGTAGTCGCCCAGACGCTCAGGGTCGATACCGTAGCCCTGCTTACCCATCAGGCTCTCGCCTGAGAGTTTTAAAAGGATTCTCTTAAATCTTGCCATATACCTTAATTATATTATAAAGTGAATTGTACTTCCTTAAAGGCGAAAAGATGCTCATGTCCTTGTTCGTCAAGCAAACGAAGCATGCCCTCATCCGTTACTCCTGTCAGTCTTGCAGTAAAACAAGTTGTTTTGGTCTTGTAAAGATAGTCTTTTCCCCTCCTGTAAAGCATCTCCCTGTAGGCAAAACAAGTTGTTTTGCTTTTGTAGGCCTTATCGAAAGCCTTCAGGAAGGTATCGAGCACAAGTCCCAGGTCCGTCTCTTGGCCTGAAAGTTGATATATCGAGACGGGATTAGGCGCATCACTGGCGAACATCTGCTGATTCACGTTCAGACCGATGCCTATGATGCTGTCCTTGATGACACTGCCTTGCAGGCGGTTTTCTATCAGCATGCCACATATCTTACGGTCACCGACATAAATGTCATTGGGCCATTTGATGGATACATCCTGCAGACCAAGGACTTTCAAGGTATCGCACATAGCCACCGATACCACCTCGGTAATGTGGAACTGGTGGTTGGCCGGAATCTCTTTTGGATGAATCAGTAGTGAGAACGTCAGGTTCTTGCCGCGTTCCGATTCCCAGGTGTTCGTGCCGCAGCCTCTGCCTGCCGTCTGAAAGTCGGCCACCACAACCATCTCACCCTCGCCATGCTGTTTCATCCAATGGTTCGTAGAGTCGGTCTCGTCGATATGAATAATCTTAAAATCCATAATCCGCTTGCAAAATTACGAAAAGTTTTGTAATTTTGCAACATGATTGAGCAAGAACAGCAAAAAAAAGACGAACGCTATATGCAAATGGCCCTCGATGAGGCCTGTCAGGCCCGTGAGGCGGGGGAGATTCCCATCGGTGCCGTCGTAGTGTGCAGGGATCGCGTCATCTCCCGCGCCCATAACCTGACGGAGACGCTTTGCGACGTGACGGCCCATGCGGAGATGCAGGCCATCACGGCTGCTGCCAATACCCTTGGCGGCAAGTACCTGACGGATTGTACCCTCTACATCACGGTGGAGCCCTGTACGATGTGTGCAGGCGCCATTGGATGGGCGCAGATTCCCCGTATTGTCTATGGTGCGGCTGATGAGAAGCGTGGCTTCCATGAGTATGCCCCCAGGGCGATGCATCCCAAGGCCACCGTTGTCGGAGGCGTGTTGGAGGCCGAGTGCCGTCAGTTGATGGTGGATTTCTTCAGGTCAAGGCGTTAGGCTGCCCTTCTGCCTGACCCAAGTGGAGTCAAGGGGCATGAAGATTTTCCTCTCGTCGTAGATGCCCAGGATGAACTTTGCCGAGCGCGGCTCCGGTGTATTATTGGGCTGTACGGTGAGGGATCTGATTTGTCCGTCCCAGACCTCAACACGTGTTTTCTTGGGGGCATCGGCAATCGAATACCAGTCGAATTTCAGGTAGGAGACGTACAGCCTGCCCCTTTCCACGTTGGTAGTAAACCCGATGTTGACCTCACCGCCCTCAGGCTCTACGATGTATTCGCTTTCTTTGAACAAGGCGAATTCGTCACGCTGCACGACCTCAATGG
>JAFUAK010000055.1 GCA_017460765.1 Prevotella sp.
GACTCCGACTCTCGTCTGGCCATGACCGCTGCCATCCGTCAGTATATGGCTGAGCATCCCGATCACTTCGATCCTCGCCAGTACCTGAAGCCCGCTCGTGAGAATATGAAGAAGATGTACATCCATAAGATTAAGGAAGTACTTGGCTCTGACGGCAAACTCGCAGAATAATCGGATTAGCCGCAAGGCAATTAATTGAATATCGGGCGACCGCTCTCACGTAGATGAGCGGTCGCCCGTATTAATAAGGTCGCCTTCCACTCACTTGGGCTGCTCGGCCTCAAGTTTGTCGACGGCACCTGAGAGCGGATTCAGCCAGAGGTGAGTCGTATAGCGCTTGTTGAAGAGGGCTCCGCTAAGAAGTTCCACGTTGCCAAACTGTCCGGCTGGGAACTCGCTGGAGACAATCGTTTCCTGACTGTTAGAGATGGTTGAACGGAGTCGTCCTGGAATATTGACGTAGACACCCTGTGCCTGCTTGCTCTTTTTCTTGGGGTCAATTGGCTCTGCAGCAGGTATGGTCTTCAGATCTTCTATCGTTATATAATAAGGTACGCCCGCTAGGTCGTCTTTTTCAACAAGCCCGAGTTTCTGGGAAAAACGGAAGAGGACCTGGCGGCTGATGTCCTTATCGGGCACGATGGTAAGTGTGTACTCCGTAGTGTCCTTGACTGTCGTACCGGTAAATAGACTGGTCATTGCATGGTCCTGCAAGTCAAGTTGGTTCAGCATCAGGCGCAGTTGCTCGCCGTCTTTCGGCATGTTGTCGGCCTGCCCACGAATAAGCAGGTTGCGGCTCTCACGGATCTCGTAGATGTCCTGTGCTGTCAGTTCAGCCATCTTTGCTGTACTGCCAGCCGCTAAAATCTCCTCGCTCATATATTGACGTGGATTGACATTCACAGGACGTGGGGCAGCCACAAACGGCTTACCTTTTGGCTGCTTGTTGGGCTCGGCATTGATAGCGAGCAGAATGCCGTCGTCAGAAAGGCGGACGTTTGTGGCAGACGTCTTGGCATCGAACTTCACGGCAAAGCCCTTAGTGGTATCAGGTTTAGCCACAGCCTCCTCGCGTATGGCAGTAATGCGATAGTTGACGGACGGAGTGGGGGACACGCCTTTGATGCGCAGGTAGCGCTCGGAATATTTGCAGAAGTCGCCAGGAGTATAGGTGGTCTTTTCCACCTGTATCGTAATGTTGACTGCCGTCTTGGGCAGGAAGTATACGGCGCCTTCCGATGTAACACCAGGCTGGTAGTAGGTACTGGCAGTCTGGGCAAAGGATATGAAAAGTGAGAAGTTAAAAGTGAAAAGTACAAACAGCAGACGTTTCATGACGTATTATTCGTTTAGTCGTTTGAAGGCATAGGGCAGGTATTGTATCAGGTCACTGGCGATGACGCTCTCCTCCCCGAGTTCACGGGCAGCGATGTCGCCGGCCAGGCCATGGAGGTACATACCCACGACACAGGCATCCTCCTGCTTATAGCCACGTGCGAGCAGGCCTGTGATAATGCCCGTCAGCACGTCGCCGCTACCGGCAGTAGCCATGCCTGCATTACCCGTGGTGTTGAACATGATATGTCCGTCGGGCAGGCAGAGTGAGGTGTTATGGCCTTTCAGGATGACGTAGCCCTGCAGGCGCTCTGCCAGATCGCGGGCTTTCATCAGCCTTTCGTAACTGTCGGCACAATGGCCTTCCAGTCGGTCGAACTCCTTGGGGTGAGGTGTCAGGATGATGCCCTTGGGCAATTGCTGGAGCCAGGCACGGTGGTTGGCGAGGATGTTGATGGCATCAGCATCGGCCACCAGCGGACACTGGGTACGGCGTAACTGGGCAATGATGGCGATGGCTGTCTGTTCACTGGTGCCCAGACCGGGACCGATACCCACAGCGTTGAAGTCCTCCGTATCCACAGCCTCGGAGAAAGTGGTCTCTTCCCTGTCAAACTGGATGATGGCCTCAGGCACGCTGATTTGCATAATCACGTTGTTGCGCTTTGGCGTGTGGACTGTCACCTTGCCGGCTCCGGCCCGCAGGCAGGCCTTCGTGGCCAGTACGGAGGCACCGCCCATACCGTAACTGCCTGCAATGATGAGAGCATTGCCCATCTTTCCCTTATGTGCAAAGGGGTCGCGCTTCATCAGTCGTGGACGGATGTCGTTTTCCTCCAGGAGTGTATAGTGGGCGTCTGCCTTCTCGATGCCTTCCTTGCTCAGGCGGATGTCGAGCACACGGAGTTGCCCGATGAACTGCTGGTTCTCCGCAAAGAGGAACGAGAGTTTCTGATGCTGGAGGGTAAGCGTCATGTCAGCCCTGATGATATTGGCCCGGACGTTATAGGTGTTATCCTCCGTCATCAATCCCGACGGTACATCGATGCTGACGACTTTTGAAGGCGAGGCGTTGATGTATTTCACCAGTGAGGCAAATCCTCCTGCCAGCGGTTTGTTCAACCCAGAACCGAAGAGACCGTCGATGACGAGCATATTGGCTTCCAACTGTGGCGGCTCAAACTCCTGCGTCACCTCAATCAGGGCTTTGGCGCGCTTGTCGATCAGACGCTGCTTGTTGACTGCGCAGTCCTCGGAGAGATGGCCGGAAATGTTGAAAAGGTAGACCGACACCTCGTAACCCCTGTCTGTCAGCATCCTTGCCACAGCGAGGGCATCGCCGCCGTTGTTCCCTGGTCCGGCAAACACGATGACGGGTGTGGAACTGCCCCATACGTCGGTAATGACTTGGGTCAGAGCCTTGGCTGAACGCTCCATCAAATCAATGGATTTGATAGGCTCGTGCTCAATCGTATATTTGTCCAGTTCGTGA
>JAFUAK010000297.1 GCA_017460765.1 Prevotella sp.
AAATTACAAAAAATCCGTGTAATCCGTGCCATCCGTGCCAAATTTTTGTTATCTTTGTCCCCAAAATATGAGTATTAAGCGTTTTTTAAAGGATTGGACACTGCCTGTGGCGATTGCCGTGGGCTCTGTTATCTATCTCACTTTCTACTGGGTGCCCCAACTCGACGAGGTGGGCGATACCCTCGGTCCTATCATCGATACCGTCTTCCCCGTGGCCGTCTTCCTGACGCTGTTCTCCACCTTCTGCCGTGTTGACTTCCATCAGATGAAGCCCCACCGCTGGCATATCGGCGTACTTGTGGCACAGTTGCTCCTCGTGGCACTCAACTGCTGGGTGATCTTTGTCGTTGAGGCCGATTTGGAGCAGAAGATTCTCTGGGAGAGCGTGCTCACCTGTATTATCGGCCCTGCGGCCTCGGCCTCGCCCGTAGTGACGGCTAAACTCGGTGGAAACATCAATACGATGACGGCTTTTGTCGTGATTTCTTCACTGGCTTCAGCCGTGATGATCCCCGCTGTGTTCCCGCTATTGGAGAAGACGGCCCATGTCGACTTCTGGAGCGCCTTTGCCATCATTCTGGAGAAGGTAGCCTACGTGCTGGTGCTGCCGCTGGTCCTGGGCTGGATCATGCAGCATTATGTCAAGGGAATTTGTCAGTGGATTGTGTCCATCCCCGACCTGTCGTTCTACCTCTGGAGTTTCTCCCTCTGCATCACATCGGGAGTTACCGTCCGCAACATCGTCCACAGCAATGCCTCCCTGACCCTGCTCACGATGATTGCCGTACTCAGTCTGGTGCTCTGTTTTGTGCAGTTCCTCATCGGACGGGGCATCGGGCGCCATCTTGGCGAGGAGATCAACAGCGGTCAGGCGCTCTTCCAGAAGAATACGGCCCTCTCGATCTGGGTGGCCTATATGTACCTGAATCCCGTAGCCTCTGTGGGCGCTGGCTGTTACGTGCTCTGGCAGAACATCATCAACAGTCTTGAACTGTGGGATTATCGCAAGAAGAACCCCATTATCAATCATTCATAAAAACAATTTTGCAGTATGGAAACAACATTAGTATTACTGAAACCCAGTTGTGTGCAGCGCCAGTTGATTGGCGAAGTCGTTAACCGTTTTGAGCGTCGCGGTCTCCGCATCTCCGGCATGAAGATGATGCAGTTGAGCGACGAGATCCTCCGTGAGCACTATGCCCACCTCGTGGACAAACCCTTCTTCCCAGGTCTTTGTGCCTCAATGCAGGCCTCGCCCGTAGTTGCTATGGCTATTTCTGGCGTGGAGGCTGTGCAGGTGGTTCGTACGATGGCTGGTGTGACCAATGGCCGTCAGGCAGCCCCTGGCACCATCCGTGGTGACTACTCTGTAAGTAATCAGCAGAACATTGTCCATGCCTCCGACTCCGTGGAGAATGCTGCCATCGAAGTAGCCCGCTTCTTCAAGCCCGAAGAGGTCTTCGACTACCAGAGCGGTGCCTTCGCCTACGTCTATGGCGACGGCGAGTGCAAGTAAGTTTTTGATCCCTCCCTTATCCCTCCCGTCACCCTCAACACGATGCAGACGGGAGAGATATGGGAGAGATAAGGGAGGGATGACGGGAGAGATTGTTTTTGAGGATTCCCTTTGTCCAAAGGCCTTTCCGAAGATTGACGGGAGGGATGAGCAGATTTCTGCTATTAATGCAAATAATTGTTCGATAGTTAGAGAAAATTTGCGCCCTAGTTAGGCGCTCGTCAGGAAGTGCCACTTATTGGATGACGAAAGCCACTTATTTGAGAATACTCGTTGCTTATTTCAATAAGGATGTGGCTTTTCCCCTTGGCCTGCAAAAAAAATTTGGTAGGCCTTCCTGCGTTTTTTGGAAGGCCTTCTAGAAAAAAGGCACCCTTTCGGATGCCTTTGTAATTGCCCCAACAGCATGGAGGTGGTTTACATTCTTGTGTGATCTATAGCGGTATTTACTTCTTGATCTTGTAGAGGCGGAAGGACATTGGGGCAAGTTCGTCGTTGAGGACGGTGTTCTTCTGGCCAGCCTCGCACTGGAGCGTGCCCTGCTTCGGGGTAATCTTCTCGGGTTGGTCGAGCGTGTTCTCATCATCCATGCCGTCGTGGCAGAGGGTGATGGTCTGGGCGGTGCGCTCGCCCTTGATGCCGAGGAGGTTCAGCGTGACGGACTGCTTCTGTTTCGAGGTGTTGATAACCTTGACGATGATCTCACCCGTGTTCTTGTCATAGACGCTGCTGGCGAAGAGGCCGTCCTGACCAGCCTGTCCTGCCACGGGCTGCTTGTCCATCGTGAGCGGCATCATGTTGGTGCCCTTGTTCTGGGCGTACATCTGCTGCACGTAGTAACTCACGCTCTTGAACATGCGGTTGTTGTCGAACCAGATGAGGTCGGGACGCCACTGCCAGCCTTCGACATGGGCGAAGAGAGGAGCGTAGGCCGTCATATACACCACGTCGGCATTGCGCTCGAAGTCGGTCATGAAACCTGCCTCGAGGATGCTGGCCTCGTAGTGGTTCCACTTCTTGCCACGGCCGTGGCAGGCGTACTCACCAGCAAACACCTTCGGGCCCTTGCGGTCGTAACTCTCGTAGCGCAGGCCGCCGCAGTTGTTGCCATATCTGGCCTTGGCCTCGTCGGTGCCGAGGAACCAAGCCTCAGGACGGTAGAAATGCTCATCAACGAGGTCGGCCTTCTGCTGCTTCATGGCAGCCCAGCCCTTCTCAAACATCTTACCCTCGGAGTCTGGGCCACTGGTGCCCACGATCTTGATGTTGGGATACTTGGCGCGGATGGCGGCCACGAACGGCTCCAGACGCTTGTAGTACAGGTCGTCCCACTGCTCGTTGCCGACGCCGATAAACTTCATGTTGAAAGGCTCGGGGTGGCCCATCTCAGCGCGGATCTTGCCCCACTGGCTATCGGCGGGACCGTTGGCGAACTCTATAAGGTCGAGACAGTCCTGGATGTAGGGCTGCAACTGGTCCATGGGCACGTGGGCACTCTCGTCGTCCCAGTTCTGGAACTGACAGGCCATGCCGACGTTGAGCACGGGCAGGGGCTCTGCACCGATATCCTCGGAGAGTTGGAAGAACTCGAAGAAACCGAGTCCGTAACTCTGGAAATAGTCAGGGTAGAAGCGGTAGGGGAAAGTGTACTCCCAGCGGTTCTCATTCAGCGGACGGTTCTCAACGGGGCCGATGGTGTTCTTCCATTGATAGCGCGTACCGAGGTCGACGCCCTCCACGATGCAGCCGCCAGGGAAGCGGAGCAGGCCGGGGTGCACGTCGGCTAGTGCCTGTGCCAGATCAGCGCGCATGCCGTTCTTGCGGTTCTTGAAGGTGTTGACGGGGAAGAGCGAGACGTGCTCCAGGTCGACGGTATTCGTGCCGACGAGGTAGATGCGCAACTGGGCCTTGTCAATGGTGCGTGTAGACTTGAGCGTCAGTTCGTATTGCTTCCAGTCGCCAGAGGTGATGGCCAGTGTGTCAGTCACAAACTCCTGGTCCTCTTCCATCGTTGCACGCTCGATGAACTGTACGGCAATCTGTGCCTTACCCTGCGGGGCCTTAGCCCAGACGGAGAAACGATAGGCTTCGCCCTGCTTCAGGCCGATGCCGAAGAAACCGTTGTTGGAGAGGCCGGAGCGGCGCTCACCGTGGCCTGGGTCGCGGAGTTCTATGTAGTGAGGACAGCGCTCGAAGGGTCCGTCGTTTTTCACCTCGAACTTTCCAAAGGCTTCCCAGCCCATGAGGTGGTCGGGGAACTCAAACGAACGGTTCTTTACTAACTCACCATAGAGGCCGCCATCGGCAGCATAGTTGATGTCCTCGAAGAACAGGCCGTACATCGTGGATTGTACTGGGGCACCAATCTTCTTGGTGTTAATGTCCATTACGTGGGTCTGGGCCGTCGCCGACAGGCTGGCAGCAAGCAGACAAGTGGTAATCAATTGCTTCATTTTTTATTTTAGTATTAATAGTTTTATTCGCGCTACAAAAGTACATAAAAAACCCGACATGAGGAAACATTCTCATAAAAAATATGTTTAAATGGCAAAATATTTGGTGATTTCATGGAAAAACACTATTTTTGCAGAGATTTTCCTAAAACACTGACGGTATGCAAATCAACCATTGGCATCGGATAGTCCTTGGCGCAGTCCTCTTCTTGGCTCCGGCACTGCTCTTTGCACAGGGCAGTATGTGCAAGGACACCATTGAGCACCGTCGCCTGCAGAAGGCGATGTGGGATGCCTGTGGGGGAGAGAGTACAAGGGATGTCTATGAAGCGGCCAAGGCCTATCAGAAACATGCCAACGCGGAAAACGACCTTGATTCCTATTATAATGCGTGGGTGTGCGGCATCGTCTATAGTCTGGATCACATGAATATCCACGATGCCTATCACATTACAAAGACCATGAAGGATGACCTGCAGAATGGGAAAAAGGGTAAGAACGAGCAGTTTCTCGCTCCGAATATGCTGGGACAGGTCTATAACACCTGCGGCAATATTCCCGGTGCCATTGAAGAATTCAAGAAAGCCATCGAACTGATTAAGGGTACGACCTACGAAGCCTCAGGACTGAGCACGCTCTATCTGGGACTTGCCCATATCTGCCTGACGGCTGACCTGGAACAGTCGATGCACTGGATTAATGAGGATATCGCCGAACTGAACCGTCATCAGGATCAGCCGCGCTACTATCGTGGTCTGGCCAATGCCCATGCCTTCAAGATGATGATCCTCTTCAAGCAGCATAAGTATGACGAGTGCCGCCAGTGCTACGAACAGGCTAAGGCCTACGAGGCGCAGAATCATTCTGGAAGCAGTGGCTCATTCATGCCCTATATGGAAATCTACAAAAAGACGCTCGACGGACAGACGGAGGATGCCCTGGCGGCTGCCGATAAACTGCCAAACCATAAGGACCGCTATATCGTGAAGTGTGATATCTACCGCTTTGTAGGGCAGATAGACCAGGCCTTCAGGACCCAGCGCCAATTGATGCATCTGCGCGACTCCATCTCCGGCGCAATGATTGCTGAGAACATCGAGCGGATGGACGACGAGATGCGACTGATGAAGGCAGAGCAGGAAGCCACGCAGAGGGCCAATATCGTGCTGACCATCGCCGTGGTGCTCGCTCTGCTTGTGATTCTTCTGATGAGCCTGAACGTCTATAACCGCCGACGCTATCAGAAATCCCTGCTGCTTAAGAACCAGGAACTCGAAGAGGCCAACCGTCAGGTAACGGCTGCCGATCAGATGAAGACGGAGTTCATCCGAAACGTCAGTCACGAGATACGGACACCCTTGAACATCATCAACGGCTTTACGGAGGTACTGACTGATGAGGCTGGTTCTTTCGAGCCGGAGGAACGCAGGCAGATTGCCAATACCATCGGTGAGAACACTCGCCAGATCACATCATTGGTGAATAAGATGTTGGCATTGGCCAACGAGAATACGAAGAATCTGCTCAGCGAGGTCGAACAGACCGATGCCCTCGATATCTGCCGTCGTGCCATCCAGTCCATGCCCGCCATTGATCCTGCCCGTATTGAGGTGATCTTCGACAGTCAGGTCAGGCAGAAGGATGCCCTTCTGCAGACCAATGACGACAGTCTGCTACAGATGCTTAGCAACCTGCTGGAGAATTCGGTGAAGTTCACGGAGCAAGGACATATCCGTCTATCGCTCGAACGTGACGAGAAAGAGTTCCGGTTCACGGTGGAGGATACGGGCTGCGGTATTCCGGAGGACAAGATAGACCACATCTTCGAGCGCTTCACCAAGGGCGATGAGTTCAAGGAAGGGCTTGGTCTGGGGCTGGCCTACTGCTACGAGACTGCCCAGAAACTGGGTGGGACGCTCCGTCTGGACCGTACGTCGAAGGCGGGAACCACCTTCACCCTTAGTTTGCCTATTAATCTTAAAACAACTTGATATGATGAATCAACAAACAGAACAGGGTAGCAAAGCCTACCTCATTTCAATCGTAATGGTCGCCGTGCTCGGCGGTTTGCTTTTCGGATATGACACGGCAGTCATCTCTGGTGCGGAAAAAGGTCTCCAGGCATTCTTCATGGAGGCCAAGGATTTTGCCTATACCGATGGCTGGCATGGCTTCACGTCGGCATCGGCCCTCATCGGCTGTATCATCGGCTCGGCCCTGTCGGGCTATCTGGCCACCAACCTGGGTCGTAAGAAGTCGCTGATCATTGCCGGACTGCTGTTCTTTATCTCAGCGCTCGGCTCGATGGATCCGGAGTTCTTGTTCTTTGAGTACGGTGTGCCCACCTATTCTCTGCTCATCACCTTTAATATATATAGAGTGATCGGTGGTATCGGCGTGGGTCTGGCCTCGGCTATCTGTCCAATGTACATTGGTGAGGTGGCCCCATCGAACATCCGTGGTATGCTCGTCAGTTGGAACCAGTTCGCCATTATCTTCGGTCAGTTGGTGGTGTACTTCGTAAACTTCTTTATCCTGGGCGACCATCTGCAGCCGCTCGTGGAGGAGATGGGTAAGGGCCTGGCAGCCATCAATCCCGCTGCCCAGTGGACGGTGACGACTGGTTGGCGCTATATGTTCGGTAGTGAGGCTGTGCCTGCAGGACTCTTCGCCCTGCTCATCTGCTTTGTGCCTGAGACACCGCGCTACCTTGTCAGTATCGGTGAGGACAAGAAGGCTGAGGGTATCTTGGCCAAGATCAACGGCAAACTGAAGGCTGCAGAGATCCTGCAGGATATCAAGGATACGATGGTGGTGAAGACCGAGAAACTGATGACCTACGGTGGCCTCTGCATCTTCGTGGGTATCATGCTCAGCGTGTTCCAGCAGGCTGTTGGTATCAATGCCGTGCTTTACTACGCTCCGCGTATCTTCGGCGATATGGGCATGGACGACCCGATGATGTTGACAGTGTTCATGGGCATCATCAATATCTCGTTCACGCTCGTGGCTGTGTTCACAGTGGAGAAACTGGGTCGTAAGCCCCTGCTCATCTGTGGTTCGCTGGGTATGGCCCTGGGTGCCTTCGGTGTAGCCCTGACCTTTGGCAACGAGAGTCTGGCATTGGTGACAGCCGCCAGCCTGCTGGTCTATTCGGCCTCGTTCATGTTCTCTTGGGGGCCCATCACCTGGGTGCTCATTGCTGAGATATTCCCCAACACCATCCGTGGTGCTGCCGTAGCCATTGCCGTGGCCTTCCAGTGGATTTCCAACTTCATCGTGTCCTCTTCGTTCGTGCCTATGTTCAATATGCACTTGACAGAAGGTGACGATTTCGGTCACTGGTTCACCTACGGTCTCTATGGTATCATCTGCGTAATCGCTGCCCTGTTCGTATGGCGCCTCGTGCCTGAGACCAAGGGCAAGACGCTCGAGGACATGAGCAAACTCTGGAAGAAAAACTAACTACAATTAATAAAAATACCAAACATGAAAAAGATTTTAGTAGCAGAAGACAATGACAGCAACTTCATCCTGATGACGTACATTCTGAAGAAGTACTATCAGTTCGAACGTGCGAAGAATGGTCAGGAGGCTGTGGAGAAGGCCGATAATGGTGACTATGACATAGTCCTGATGGATATCAAGATGCCCGTGATGGACGGTCTCGAAGCCACGAAGATTATCAAAGAGCGTCATCCAGACCTCCCTGTGGTGGCTCTCACGGCCAATGCCTTCGACAGCGACCGTCAACTGGCCTTTGATGCCGGGTGCGACGACTTCCTCTCCAAGCCAGTCAGCAGTGACCTGTGCTTGAAGACCATCAGGAAGTTCGTGGGAGAGTAGGGAATTGTTGATTTGCCGTCAGGCGAGTTCCAAATCGAAAGCCTGTCGTAGTTTTTCTACGGCAGGATTTTCTTTGCTCATCTGCTCGAACTGCTCGCGGCGCGACAGTATCTTGACTTGCTCCTGCTGTTCAGCAATACGGATCTCAAGCGTAATGGCATTGTTGTGGAGGGCATTCTGGAGCGTCTTTATGATACGTCCCTTAAAGTCCTCCATCTCCTTCTTGATGAGGGCATTGTCTACAACGACCTCCACCATCGGGAATTCTGTGATGGTGGGGTTCATGTTCTTCATGCGGGTAGCAATGCCACTATACTGCTGGGGCATGCGGTTGCACATGGCCATCCACTGGAGTTCAAGGTCTTCCTGCGAGAAGGGGGCATCGGTCTGTTGCCCTTTTGTGGCAGAGACCGTCCCGGGAATGATGTTCATCTTTGAGGATTTCCCCTGGCTGCGGAGATTGCTCCAGGAGAAACCAATGCCGCCCAACTTTACCGTCGGCTGGGGGGCAGTACTGTTAGGAACCCTAGGATCACTAGGAACCTTAGGATTACTGGGAATACTGGGCTGACTTGCCTCTTTAATTACGACAGACTTAGCCGCAACTACCTGCGGGGCTGCTTTCTGAGGCTGAGACTGTCGTATCAGGTTCTTAAACAGGGATTTTAATCTTCTGGGGCGGCGCCCCGCGCCGGCACTGTCGTCTTCCGGCTGCGTAATCTGTGCCACCTCGATAAGTGTCAGTTCCACGAGCAGACGCTTGTTGCTCGACTGGCGGTAGTTGATGTCGCACTGGTTCATCAGTTTCAGGGCATGATAGAGGAAACGTGTATCGCACTTCTGGGCCTGCTCCTGATAGCGTTGACGCTGCTGGTCGCTGACTTCGAGTAAGGGGAGCGTCTGCGGATCCTTCGCCATCAGTACGTTGCGCACGTGTTTGGCCAGCCCTTGGATAAGCAGTCCGCTGTCGAAGCCCTTGTTGATGACGTTATTCAACAGTACCATGATGTCGCTCACCTTGTTGGCGACGCTGAGGTCAATGATTTGGAAATAGTTTTCGGCATCCAACACGTTCAGGTCTTCGATGACCTTCTCGTAGGTGATATTGCCCTGACAGAACGAGGCGCATTGGTCGAAGATGGAGAGTGCGTCGCGCATGCCGCCATCGGCCTTCTCGGCAATGACGGCCAGGGCCTGCTCCTCGTAGGTGATGCCCTCCTGTTCGGCCACGTGCTTCAGATGGTCCACGGTGTTACGGACGGTCATCCGCTCGAAGTCGTAGATCTGGCAGCGACTGAGGATGGTAGGCAGTATCTTGTGCTTCTCCGTCGTGGCGAGGATGAAGATCACGTGTGCGGGCGGCTCCTCCAGCGTCTTCAGGAAGGCGTTGAAGGCGGCTGTGGAGAGCATGTGCACCTCGTCGATGATAAAAACCTTGTATCGGCCCAACTGCGGCGGGATGCGCGTCTGCTCCATGAGCGTCTTGATGTGCTCCACGGAGTTGTTCGAGGCAGCGTCGAGTTCGAAGATGTTCAGGGAGCGCTGCTCGTTGAACGACTGGCAACTCTCGCACTCGTTACAGGCCTCTCCCTCTGCCGTAGGGTTCTGGCAGTTGATGGCCTTGGCGAAGATGCGCGCACAGGTGGTCTTACCCACGCCACGGGGACCGCAGAACAGGTAGGCATGCGCCAGCTTCCCGCTCTTCACGGCATTTTTCAGCGTGGTAGTCAGGGCAGACTGACCCACGACGGTGTCGAAGGTCATGGGCCTGTATTTCCTGGCAGAAACGATGTATTCCATATGATTCTGATAAAATTTTCTGCAAAGATACAAAATAATTGAGAATTAAGAATGAGGAATTAAGAGATTTTTGTATCTTTGCAGACAAATTACGGAAATATGAAAGTATTCTCAAACATTAAGACGTTCTTGCTTCGGGTGTGGCGGTCCATGTTCCTGAAGTATGCTGTGGTCTGCATTGCCGGTGTGCTGATTGTGGGATTCCTCGACGAAAACAGCGTATGGAGTCATCTGAAGAACATGCAACGCATCAGCGAACTGACCGAGGAGACTCAGAAATACAATGCTGATTATCAGCGCGACCAGGCACAGATCCGTGAACTGGACAAGAATCCGAAGGCTATGGAGAAGATAGCCCGTGAGCGTTATTTCATGAAAGCCGACGACGAAGACATCTTCGTGCTCAGCGATGATGACCGTGAGGCAAAACCCCTGACACATGCGACAACTGAATAGTTTCCAGAACGCCATCTTTCTGATAGGTGCCCTGCTGATGGTGGCAGGGGCGGGGATGAGCATGCTCGCGTGGAAGGCGGCGCCGTATGTCTTTTCTGTCGGGGCTCTGGGCTTTGTCTCAATGCAGGTCCTCCAGCGCTATGAGGGCACCAATTTCGTCATCCGTCGCCTGCGCAGGATAATGCTCCTGAGCGATTTCCTTTTCCTGCTGTCTGCCTTCCTGATGATTGCCAACATCAGAAATTTCCTCGGAGTCGACCATATTACATATATAGAATATGTGTATAACAAATGGGTGGTCACGCTTCTGATTGCAGCCATCCTTCAACTCTATTCTACGCATAGAATCAGTCACGAACTGGAGAAAGAGGCAAAAAAACTATAAAAGATTGCGCATTTGTTTTAAAATGCGCAAATTTTTTTTTATTCTTCAATATATCGTTGTACTTTTGCGTCACGAAACGAATTATTTATGAACAGAATCCTATACGCATTTGTCATCATGACTACGCTTGTGTCCTGTGCCGAGTCCTACTCGATTCAGGGCTCATCCTCTGTGTCGGCACTGGATGGTAGTAAACTTTACCTGAAAGCGGTGAAGAATCAGGAGTTGAAGAATATCGACTCTTGCGACGTGGTTCATGGGAAATTCCGTTTTGCCGGTCTTCTCGACACGGTGAAACTGGCGAACCTTTATATGGACGATGAGCCGCTGATGATGCCTGTCGTCGTGGAAAAGGGCGAAATAGAGATTCGTATCGACAATACAGGGCGCAGTGTCAGTGGCACGCCACTCAACGACAAACTCTATGAGTTTATCCGTCGGCACGACCAGTTAGGCAATGAACTGAATGAACTCTCACACAAGCAGAGTCAGATGCTGCTTGATGGTATTGATGAGGACATTATCAACCGCCAACTCAACGCTGAGGCCGCACGCCTGGCACAGCAGGAGGACAGCCTTGTGACGAATTTCATTGTGGAGAACTTCGACAACGTTCTGGGGCCAGGCGTCTTCATGATGATGACCAGCGGCTATCCCTATCCCGTGCTGACCCCGCAGATCGAGGATATCATGAGCAAGGCCACGAAGAAGTTCAAGGCCGATTCCTATGTGAAGCAATACTATCAGGCTGCCAATGAGATTCAGGCCCGTCAGAACGGACTGGTGGACGATACGCCCCAACAGCCTGTTGAGCAGACGCCTCCGCCTGCCCCAGAGCAGGATCCGGACTCCATGCAGTTGCCTTCGCTCAACTTCCCGCAGAAATGAGGACGCTGATACAGGGAGGTACCATTGTCAATGAGGGGCAGACGTTCGAGGGTGCCATCATCATCGACGACGAGGTCATCAGCCAGATTATTCAAGGAAACGCCATACCCGAAGCATCCTACGACGAGGTCGTGGATGCTTCGGGCTGTTTTGTGCTGCCTGGCATTATCGACGACCATGTGCACTTCCGTGAGCCGGGACTGACGGAGAAAGCCGATATCGAAAGCGAAAGCCGGGCTGCCGCTGCCGGTGGCGTGACCACCTATTTCGACATGCCGAACACCGTGCCGCAGACCACCACACTGGAGGCCCTTGAGGATAAGTTCGCCCTGGCCGCCAAGAAGAGCCATGTGAACTACTCGTTCTTCTTCGGTGCCACGAATGACAATGTGGATCTGTTTGCGCAACTCGATTCCCACCGCATCCCTGGCATCAAACTTTTCATGGGCAGCAGTACGGGTAATATGCTCGTAGACCGCAGGGAGGCGCTGGAGCGTATCTTCTCATCCGCCAGCCTGCCTATTATGACGCATTGCGAGGATACGGACATCATCAACCGCAACATGGCTGAGGCCAAGCAGAAGTATGGTGACGATCCGAAGGTGACTCACCATCCAGAGATCCGCAGTGAGGAGGCATGTTATCAGAGTACGCGCCTGGCTGTTGAACTGGCTCGTAAGCACCATGCCCGTCTTCACGTTGCCCACCTTACGACAGCGAAGGAACTTCAGTTGTTGCCTCAGGACGGGGTAACAGCAGAAGCCACCGTCTCCCACCTCTATTTCTGTGACCGCGACTACAATTCATTGGGTACGCGCATCAAGTGCAACCCAGCCATCAAGACCGAGCGCGACCGCGAGGCCTTGCGCGAAGCCCTTAATGACGGGCGCATTGCCGTTATTGGTACGGATCACGCTCCCCATCTGCTGTCGCAGAAGGAAGGCGGCTGTGCTCGGGCTGCCAGTGGCATGCCAATGATCCAGTTCTCGCTGGTCACGATGCTCGAACTCGTGGATCAGGGCGTACTTTCGCTCGAACGTCTCGTCGAACTGATGTGCCATAATCCCGCCCGTCTCTTCGAGGTGCGCCGTCGTGGTTTCCTGCGCGAAGGCTATCAGGCCGACATTGTGCTGGTGCGCCCCAATACAGGGTGGACGGTTACCCGTGAACTGATTCAGAGCCGTTGCGGCTGGAGCCCGATGGAGGGCCACATGTACCTCTGGCGTGTGGAGCGCACGCTCTGCAACGGCCACACCGTCTATGGTAAGGGTGGGGTGGATACAGACTATATCGGCCAACCCGTCGAATTCAGATGAGACTCACCTACGACATATCCGCGCTGGTGCCCTATATCAACTGGCCCTACTTCTTCTTCGCCTGGCAGGTTCGCGACGCAGCCGAGAAGCAGCGTCTCCGTCGCGAGGCTGAAAACCTGTTGGAACAGTTGGAAGGCCGCTACCACACCTATGCCCTTTTCGAACTCTACGATGCCCATGCCGATTACGATGATATTGTGATTGGCAATAATAGGATTCCTTTGCTGCGCCAGCAGCAAGGACAATCGCCCTATCTCTGCCTTTCCGACTTCATTAGTCCTGTTGCGGATAAAATCGGCCTCTTCGCCACGTCTGTTGATATGGGTCTTGAGACTGATTTCGACAGCGATCCTTATAAGAAGATGATGACCCAACTGCTTGCCGACCGTCTGGCTGAGGCCACGGCAGAGCGGATGCACGAGCAGGTGCGTAAGGAATACTGGGGCTATGCGAAGGACGAACAACTCTCAATCCCCGATATGCTGGTGGAGAAGTTTCAGGGCATCCGTCCCGCCGTCGGCTATCCCTCGCTGCCGGATACGAGTCTGAACTTCGTGCTTGACACGTTGCTCGACATGAAGCAGATTGGCATCCGCCTGACGGAGAGTGGAGCCATGAAACCGCATGCCAGCGTCAGCGGTCTGATGCTGGCCCATCCGCAGGCCCGCTACTTCAACTTGGGTAAGATTGGCGAAGACCAACTCCGCGACTACGCCCGTCGCCGTGGTCTCCCCGTGGAGGTCTGTCGCAAGTTCCTCGCCGCTAATTTGTAGAATGCCACTTATTCCGAAATAACCCTGCCTTATTTTGAAATAACCAAGGCTTATTTTGAAATAACCCAGCCTTATTCATGAATTGGTGGCACTACATGGGACAGATTCCCTATTGATATGGCAGCACGGGTGTCTATGGTGAGGCATAATGATGATGGCAGAGCATCCTTCGGACAATCGACAGCCTGCACCAACGGATCGTCCACTCTTTGTTTCATGATGAAGACGCTTGGTCCCGTTGTGATGCTACCGATAAATGAACGACAGCCAAGAAGCAAGTCTGCTGATATAATCAGTCTGACGATGGCCTCATGTCTGCTTTGGGAAGATCGAAGGCTAAAGGCCTTATGAAGATAGCCTCTCTCCTCTGGTTGACAAAGCGTTAGGAATCGCACACTGGGGTAATGATTCTGTAGTTCCTGGAACTGGCGATAATCGTCAGTAAGGATGAACACGCAAGAGCCGTCCTTTGGGGTCAACTTCTGCATCATGCGAGTCCCGTTGATGAGTTCTGTCTCGGTGGCTTTATCACCTCCACGGATGTGAACGCCATCATAGAGAGACGGAAGATGAAGCGAGACTTTGTATTCGGTTGCTTGTTGTTGGACAGACGGTTGAAGGCTCCAGACCGTTCTTGCCAGCAGCCCATACACTTCGTAATAATTACCATCTATTCCCAATTCTGGAATATGATAATATTCATCAGAATCGGAGGGAACATCCTGTGCAAATAGCACATACTCTTTATACTCTATTAATGCAATCAATCGGCCTATGATGGTTTTGAAGACTGACTTGAGTTTCCATATGAGAGGTCCTATTGACTTCTGCTTACAGCATGCTTTCAGGATACGGCGCCAGGAGGGCAGTCGGTGGAAGTTGTATCGCTTATGGAACGACTCATGAACTTCCTCGCAGAATGGCAGGAAATACTCCGTCCAACCCACGCCTGTACCAAAGTTGGCATCCTCGGAGTAGAGTTGGAACTTGATGCGGTGACTCAGACAGTAGAGCATGGCATTTACCATATAGTTTATCTCCACGAAAAAGCCACAGTCTATTCCAATACGGCATACCATTCTCCTGCGGAAAGTTTCGTTAACCTTCCGATAGGATTCTTTATCCAAATATTTCATGATGATGCGTCAATGATTCATAGTCGGCTTTTTACGTCGTTACCGGCTCCCTGTCCACGATACTTACTCTTGGCAGGGTTGAAGTTGTACTGCACGGTAAGCATCAGGCTGCGATTGTCGGAACGCTTGTCCAAGTAGAACTGATGGATGCCGCTGTAGATGGTGATTTTTTGTCGCATGGATGCGAAGACATCCCTGCAACTCAGTTTCAGGCTCAGCCGATCGTTGAAGAATGACTTGTAGAGACTTAGGTCGAATTGCCACGACTGTCCCAGATGGATGTTCTCTGAATCGCCAGCCGAACGCCACGAGAGGTCGGCATTCAGCCAGATGTCATAGGGCAGATTGACGGCATTGTTGAAACGGATGATGCTCATCGGCTCGTTCATCTTCTTGGTCTGTCCCAGATAGTCTACCTCCAAGTCCTGCCACATGACGGCCAGCAAGAGTTGAGGGTGATAGCAGCCCAGCGTTGGAGCGACATGAAGCATGGCCTGCAGATTGTTGAATCCGCTGGTGTTGTCCTTACGGAGAAGAGCGATATTAGGGTCGTTGCCATAGGTGGAGTAGGTGCTGATGATATAATCATGCACGTGGGCATAGTCTATCATCGCCGTCATCCACTTCCAGTTGAGGGCCAGCGAAAGATTGTCCCGATAGGTTGGACGGAGGTAGGGATTGCCACTCTCGTAGAGATAGCGGTTAATGTAAGTCAGGTCGCTCGACAGTTGGGCGAAGGCAGGGCGACTGATGTTGCGGGCATAACTGAGCCGTGTCTGCACGTTGCCTAACGGGTAGGACAGCATGGCAGAAGGGAACAGGTCATGATAGGTCCTGTTTGTATCCACTACCATAATCTGACCATAGAAACGGCTATCGACATGCTCATAGCGCAAACCGATTTTGGCGGATAGTTTCCCCATCTGCTGGGACAGTTCTGCAAACAGGGCCTCATCGGACTCCTTGTTCTTGGTATCGCTGCCTATGATGATCCGCTCCTCGTTGGCAAAGAAATCCGTACGATGCACGGAACTGCCTTCTGCCCCCAGTTCCAGTCTGCCTTTCCAGAGCCTGCGGCCTGCCACTAACTTGGCGGCGTATAGTCTGTTCTTAGCCTTGCTGTGTGTCGTCACCGTGCGGTCTTCGCTAATTCGGGCATTCTCAATGGTGAGTGCATCATTGGTCTCTTTCTGAAACACCATGTCAGCATTGGCGTCCAGAGTCCATTTGCCCAGACTGCCCGAATAATAGGCATTCACCATGTGCTCTGTTCGTTTGATATCCTCATGTCCGTTACCCGTCAACTCATCTTCGCTCATATCATCCAGATACGTCTTGGTGATGATGTCACTATTCTGCCTGGATGGTCTCGAGGCGGCGGAATAGGTCATGCCGAGGGAATGATGATCGTTGAACACATAGTTGAAGCCTAACTTCCCGTCATAGATATTGGTGTGGGGACAGAAGCCTGTGACATTCTGCTGCGTATAATGGTGCCGCAGATACGTGTCTTGACAACTTGTGTTTGTAGCGCCTCTGCGGAAGTCCTCAAAGTCGGCCATACCGAAGATGTCGAGGCCACCCGTGCGGTAGTTCAGGTTCACCTCCTCCTGTCCGAAGACATGGCCATTCGTCCCAACCATCGTCTTACTGCTGAAACTGAAGCCTTCGCCTACAGGACGGATGGTCTTGATGCGGATGACGGACCGAACCGAGGCATCGTATTTGGCGCCGGGCGTCATCACCACTTCCACATCCTTGATCTGGTCGCTGTTCAACTGGCCGAGTTCACTCTGATTGCGCATCTGTCGCCCGTTAATATAGATGATAGGTGTGCCACGTCCCAGCACTTCAACGTTTCCACCATTGCTCAACACACCAGGGACGTGGTTCAGCACTTCGCTTGCAGTCCCCATCTTTGAGAGGTAACTGCCCTCGACGGTAGTTACGAAGGCATCGTCTTTGATCCTCACCAGAGGACGGGAACCCTTAACCTCAATGCCGTTCAGCCTGTAACTATCGGGCTGCATTCTGATCGTGCCAAGTTCTGTATCTTTGCATTGTCTATAGACAGTCTTGTAGCCGACGTAAGAAATGCGGACCAAGACATGTTTTTCGTCGCAGGGAATGACAAAGAGTCCAGCCTCGTTGCTCACACCACCACCAATAACAGTTGAGTCTGATGGAGAAAGCAGGAAAACATTAGCGTAGGCAACGGGCTGGCCCTGTTCGTCGACGATGTTACCCGTCAGGTGGTGGGCGGTCTTATGGGTACACTCCACATAGATTTCATGTTCGCCGTGCTTGGAAACGCGGACAGGATAGAAGCCTACGAGTTGCTGTATGGCATCAGGCACAGACTTGTTGCGTATGCTGGTGGAGACGCGAAAGTCCTCCAGGTCGTCGTAAATGAAGATGAGGTCGTAATGGGTCGTCTGCTGCTGGATGTATTTCAGGGCGTCAGACATCGACACGTTGCGAAACTCATGGGTGATCTTCTGCGCACAGACAGCCGACACGACGGCACATAATATGAGCATCAATGATAGTCTTTTCATCATGGTATTCAGCGTGTTTAGCAATCGTGGGCAGGGATTGCGGTGGATTTCACATAGAGCGTATCGTTCTCAAGTTCCAGTTCCAGCCACTCGAAGTTGTTCAGCATCTCAATGACCTTCTCCAGCGAGTATTCCGGCTTCCAGTTGTAGAAGAGCCTCAGTCTGGGAGCATCCTCCGTGCGATACTCCACCTTAATATTATAATAGGCAGAGAGTTCGGAAAGGATCTCGCCCAACGGGACGTTGTCATAAAGGCGAGGCTGGGGGAGGGAGTCCTGCTTCGCAAGTTGAGAGTTAAGAGTTGAGAGTTGAGAGTTTGCCGTCGTTGTTACTGTCTTTTCTTGGGGTTGAGGCTGGCGAGACTGGCGCACGATGTGGATAGCAGCGATAGCCATGCCAGACACAAAAAGCAGGCCAATAAAAGAGGCGGCGATTTTGAGTAGTTTAGAATTGAGACTCTTCACTCTTAACTCTTCACTTTCAAACTGTTGCCATGCCTCCTCTATGTCGGGCACCTGGTCAAGATCGTCCATCATGGCCTCTATCTCCTGGTCGGAATACTTATCGGGCTCTTCCTGCATATCGCGGTAAAGCAGTTTGCGGTCTGTTGGTTTCATAATGCTTTCGGATTAAAACGGTTTCTGATTTCCTTTAAGGCGTGTGAAAGATGTTTCCAGACTGCTACTCGACTGATGCCCTCGGCAGTGGCTATCTCTTCGTAACTGCAACCGTCGGTGAAGCGGAATCGGAAGATGCGCTGTTCCTGTTCTGTCAGATGGCTGGCAACAAACTCGATGATGTCTGTCAGGCGCTCGTCTTCAGCCTCTGCATCGGCAGCCTGCTCATTCCCGCTGAGGCGCCTACCCGTAGCCTTTCGGGTAGCAGTCTCCATGCGGAGTCTTGTCTCTTGGTGGCGAAGGCGCTTGAGACACTGGTTGCGAACGCTCGTCAGCAAGTAGCGTTCCTCAGTGTTGGGTATCAGCACCGTCTCACCGCGGAGCAGGCCCTCAAAGATGTCGCTGACCACATCCTTGCTTTCCTGCTCATCGTAGAGAATGGTGCGTGCCACCCTGTACATCTTAGCGTAGTGCTGCATAAACAGCCGTTGGATAACAATCTTTTCCATCACGTCTTTTATCATAATACCCATTAGACGAAGGAAATGCTAACCTCCACGCTGCAAAATTACAAATAAAAAGCAGATTATCCAAATTGGATAACCAATGCAGCACCCGTTATCACAACGGGTGCTGCTAACAATAACTAATTAATCTTGCATATGTGGAATTATACAAGATTGGGGACAACAATTCGTTTATCGTAACGAAATGTTGCGGATGACAAATGCACCCTCAACATCGCCTTCTATGAAGTCGAAGGTCTCTGGGATGGTCTCGAACGGCTCAAAGGTAAGCGTGAAGTCGCTGTAGTTTATTTCACCGATGTAATCTTCCTTGGCCGTAAAGGCGTTTATTACAGGGTAGTTGTCTGCGTCGAGTTTGATGCCATCGGCTGCTGTCAACTTGTATTTCTTACCGTTAGCCTCAAGATAGGAATCCTTGGCAATGCGGAACCAATAGCCTTTCTTGGTATAATTGCGGAAACTGACCTTAGTGCCATCTGCATTGGCTTCGACTTTGCGAACAACGAACCCCAGGTTTGAACTGTTGTCTTGTTTAGGGCTGTTGAAAGTCTCTTCCATTCCCAGGAACCATCCTGGGCCATAGCCAACGGCTTTCCACAAGATTCGACCTTCGGGTGAGATCAATACATAATAAGGTATAGCACCCATGTCACAGTATCTGCCGGTGAGGCTACTGCCCTTCTTGCCGTCGTTCCAGTTCTTCCAGACGATACGCTTGCTGAATTCGTGTTCCTTCCATTCATAGAGTGTATTCTGGTTGATGCCGACAATCTCCAATTTCCCTTTCAATCGCTCATAGACCTCTCGCATCTCAGGCTCTGACATCATGCAAGGACCGCAGCCGATGCCCCAGAAGTCAAGCAATACGTAACGGCCACCAGAGAAGGCTTCTGACAGACGATGCGTGTTACCTTGCATATCGAAGAGTTCAGCATCAATGTATTTATCGCCCACATGCAATAGTGGTGAAGGATAGACATAGTTATGTATCTCTGCCAATTGGTCCTCGAATCCTTTGGGCGCACGGGCAGCAAAAGATTTCTCCAAGTCCTTCACCTGCTCCATATATGGAAAGTCTTTCATGTTCTTCAGCATTCTGGCTATGTTACTTAATTTATTAATCGAGGCAGCATCCACAGGCAGTGAGGACAGGATGTCCATCTCCTGTTTCACCAATACCATGTTGATAGAATCAAACTTATTCCAATCTTTTTCCTGTTCAATCTTGATATGCTCCAATATGACATCACGACAATGCTCCGTCATACGATTCAGTGTCTGCTGTTCGGGAATCGGACTTTCCACTTTCCATAGTGGATAGATACAGTCTGTACCCGTTACTTTTACCGTCACATCAGGTTTCATCATGAGTGAGAAGGAGAAATTTGGACAACCCTCGCCAATAAAAGAGAGAAGGCCTACTGTAAGTTCCTCAACGGGCAGAGTGAAGGCAAAATGTCCGTTCTGGACGGTGTCCACTACAGTAGCCATAGTGCCAGTACCAGCAAGTACTAACGTGCTGTCTTTCAGTGCGGGTGAATAACCTTTGATAGTTACAGTCTTTGTTGACTGAGCCCAGCCTGTCATAGCGAGGAAGGCGAGCAATGTGGCGATGATAGATTTCTTGTTCATAATACTTTGTTATTAGTTAGTGGTATTATTCTTATTTCACGACGACGCGCGGATGATAATCGAAGAGGCGCTGATTATCGTGGAGCCGCTGAATGTCGAGGGTAAGCACTTTGCCTGACCAGTTGGCACCCCAAGCACTGAACGGCTCGCCTGCAGGCTCGATATAGGTAATCGCAGATGCGCTGAGCGGTATCGGATCGAACACCAGCACATAGGCTACGTAGTCGCCAGCCATTCCCTCCATGAAGAACAGTTCGTCCATAGGAAGTCCCTGTATTTCACGGAGTTTGTACTGATGACCGGTCTCGTCAAGGAGTTTGATGTCTTTCCTGAACTCCCAGTACTCGCGTGTCCAGTTCTGCTCGCAGCCGATGGCAAGGTAGGTGGCCTCAGGGGTGCGCCATAGTGCCATCGTCTCATCCTGTAGCGGCTTGATCAGGTGAGCATCCGTCATCACCTTCCAGGTGTTCCAGTCCTGACGGTCGTAGGGCTTGTTCTCATACATGTGCTCTTTGAGCAGTCGGGGCTTGTGGAACTGCGGAATGGTATCGTAATACTGGACACTCATGTAGACCTGCTGACGGATGGTGACAGGCAAGCCCATCATTCCCCAGTTGGAAACGCCATAGATTCTGATGTCTTTAGTCGTTTCTGACAGTGGCGCGAAGAATATCTTCAGGTCGAGCACATCGCCCTGCTTTGCCTTGACGGTGAAGTGTTTGTTGTAAGTGTCAGGCTCCGTGCGGCGGATACGGTATTGCGCTCCTGTCTCCTGGTCTACAAGACATGTCTCCTCTGAGGCCAGAAACAAGTTGCTCACTTCGTCGGCAGGCATGCGGAGATAGCAATGAAGGACAGTCTCGCCACCCTCTTCCGTCAGTCGCCAACTCAACGGGATTATGGACGAAACGTCCTGCAGCATGTTGGCCACTTCAGGGAACATTTTCAAGTAGTTCCTCTCTATGGCGACATCCTTGGCTTCGCAGGTGGCCTTGATCCACGACATGTTCGATGGATGCCACACGGCTGTGGTCTTTTTGGTGACTTTATCCAGATTTATTTCAGGACGAGATACGAACATGCTACTTTTGGCATATTCCTTCGTCTGTGCCTGCGAGGCTAATGCTGTCAGCATCAGAATGCTCATCATCAAGAATCTTTTCATACGGCTTCGTTATTAGAATTGTGATATATTATTGTTTGTATTCGTCAGTTGCTCGAGAAATGCCTGATAACAGGTTAAGGATACTTGGGCTTCTGTCGGCGAGTGGGTACTGAAGAGCAGAATGCGCCCGTCCATGAGCCGCCCCATGATCCAGAGGAATTTCTCCCCCCTGCGCAGATCTTTCAGGGTAAAGAAGAACTGCTGCCGCGAGAAGTTTAGCAGATATCCGGGTGTCTTGCTGTCGTACCAGCAGGCAGCCTGCAAGAGTCGTGCGAAGAGGTCGAGTTCCTGCCTGTCCTCGAAAACATAGGCTGTGCTGACTATGGTACTGTCGTCAGGATCAGAAGAGCAATGAAGAGGCACGGCTTTCACCTCATTAAACTCTGCCAGTTTGGCGATGAACTCATCCATTCGGGCGGGATCCTGATAGGCGGTGGTGTCTTCTTGAGTCACGTCGGCAGCATAATGCAGATTAGAGGACTCTTTTTGTCCGTAGGGAGCGCACTCTGAGTACGTAGGGAGCGCACTCTGAGTACGCAGGGAGCGCACTCTATGTCCGACGGACTCGGACTGTCGCGGTACGTGAGTCGAGGGTGTCGCGGTACGTAGGTCGAGGGTGTCGCGGTACGTAGGTCGAGGGGTTCGAGGTACGTGGGTCGTCGCCAGCGTCTCTTTCTCTGGAACTGCCTGATGCGGTTTCACGAGCAAGACCATCAGCGCAATGCAGGCAGCAATGGCTACTGCCGTGATGGCTGCCAGTCTGATCCTGCCTGCTTTCGGCTTAGGCCTTGTCTGCCGCTCCATGCTGGTCATGAAGTCTGCGGGCAACTGTGGCGTATTGGCATATTTGCGTCGCAATGCCTCGCGCAGGTCTGTATCTTTGAATTTGTCACTCATATCCTTGTCAGTTGTTTATACAATTTCCTTCTTATCCGATAGAGGCGCTTTGCCAGAGGGCCCGCCTCGATGCCTGTGATGTAGGCAATCTCCACCAGCGGGCGATCTTCGAAGTAGTAGAGTGTCAGCAACATCTGCTCGTCGGCAGGCAGTTCGTCTATCAGTTGCTGAAGCCGTTGGATGCGCTCTTCATCTGCGGAAGAGAGTTCTGCATCGAGTTGTTCACTACTGATGTCATCCTGCCACTCCTTGGTTTCCTCGATGGAGACGATGAGCGGACGGCGTCGCTTCAGGAAGTCGAGCGTCAATCGGTAGGCAATGCGACAGAGCCAGGTGGAGAGCGATGCCCGTTGCGGGTCGTAACAGTCGATATGGCTAAAGGCGCGGAGGAAGGTGTCCTGTGTCAGTTCCTGGGCATCCATCACGTCAGTCACCTGCCTCACAATCATGGCGAAGACACGTTGAGCATAGCGACAGACCATCTGGTGCTGCCCCTCCTGTCGCCCGGCCTTCACGGCCTCGACAATCTGCTGCTCTGTCTGTTCGCTCTTTTGACGTCTCACTTCTACTTGTTATACGACAAGACTTCTGAAATATCCCGCCTTGTGAACAAAAAAAAGCGGATCTGCCAGTAAAAAAAGAAGTATTAATGGGAATGGAGGGTGAGAATGACGATCTCACCAGTGGCGCCGAAGCGGAAGGGAATGAGTCCGCCCAGGCCTGCCGTAACGAAGAGGGACTGGGAACCTTCGCGGTACCAGCCGTTGACCTCTTTCCCTGAAAGTGACAAGGGCGACCACCCGAACAGGGCGAACTGCATGTTGTGGGTGTGGCCGCAGAGCGTGAGTTGGGATCGGCCGTCGGGGATGATCTTGCGCTGCCAGGCTGAGGGGTCGTGCTCGAGCATCAGGATGAAGTCGCCGTCGGCAGTGCCCTCCAACGTCTTACCCACGTCGCCCTTCTGAGGAAAGCGCTTGCCGTCGCCGTCGTTCTCCATGCCGGCAATGATGATGTGGGCCGTGTCACGCTCGATGGTGCAGTGCTCGTTGAGAAGCAATGTCCAACCCAGTTGTCGCTCCAGGCTGACGGTCTCACGGCAGTTGGCTGTCTTCATTGCCTCGTCGTAGTCCATGTATTCGGCATAGTCGTGGTTGCCGAGCACGGAGAATACGCCGTCGTTGGCCTTCAGCGAACTGAGCACGTCCATGTGGGGATAGATGTCCTTGGGCTGGATATTCTGCAGGTCGCCCGTGAACACGATCATGTCGGGCTGCTGGGCATTGATGCTGTCGACAGCGCGCTGGAGTACCCAACTGTTGTGGGACATGTAACTGCCGACGTGGGCATCGGAGAAGAGTACGATGCGATAGCCATCGAAGGCCTCAGGCAGATCGGCGGATACGAACTCAGTATGACGGACCTCCAGTTTGTTGAATCCCACGAAACTGCCCCAGAACAGGATGAACCAAACGCATGGAATGCTCAGCAGGCCGAGCAGGTTGCCATAGTTCCGCAAAGGTCGGGTGGGGTGGAACCTGTGGAATAGTTTGCTGATACCCTTGCCTATGAGCGAGCAGAGGATGAAGGTCCAGAGGGGGATGATGATGAGCGCCACCAGGAACAGGTAGGCGTAGAGGATGAAGATGCGGTCGTTGTCTGGGATGAAGTTTGGCAGTTGTGCCAGATATACGGTATAGGCCGCCATCGCCAGACAGGGCAGCCAGAGAAGAATCCGCTTCCACCACGCCTTCTTCCGATGGAAGTAGCGCAGGTCTATATATAAATAAGGTAGGAGGATGAGCAGCAGGAACAGCGGCAGGTCTCGTGCAATCATTGGTCTGGGTTTTCTATATATCCTTGGTATTCAGGTACGAGGGCCGACATCACGGAGTCGTAGGCCTGGCGCCTGGTGGCCTCGACGTTCTCCGGCCCCT
>JAFUAK010000056.1 GCA_017460765.1 Prevotella sp.
ACTATGAAAAAACTACTAACCTAATATGTCTAACTATGCTAAATGAAAAACTCTTCTTGTCTTTTGACGTTGCAAAGGTAAGCAGTTTCTCCCGCTCCCGAAAATTCATTCAACGAACTGCCCGATTTTTAGAGCGAACGGCCAATACACTTTAATGCCTGGTTGCGCTCTGCCACGACGTGATGATAACCGAAGGAAATTCAGGGAGTAGAGAACTTATCCTTCTCGAACTTGATGTCCTTATATAATTGGGGACTGCCCTCTGAACTCTCTGGCAGGAAATGAAGACGGACACCCTTGATGTGCTTACCAGGACGGAACGCCTCAGGGGTGTCCACTTTCTCACTTTCTATTTCCAGCTTCATGAGGCCCCAGTTGCGCAGACGTACTCTGTCTCCCTCACGGAGATGATGGCTGATGACGTGCGAGAGTCCCATCAGCACAGTGATGACAGCACCCTCGCTGATGCCGTCGCGCTCAGCCACCTCTCTGATAATCTGATCAGATTCGATGGTTTCATAGTGGCTCGTAACAGCCTTGTATTTGCCGAACGTCGTTAGCGTCGGCTTGGTTTCTTTCTTTAGCTTGTATTTCATCTTACTATTAATACGATCTTCCCAGCAAATACTATGCCACAACGTTTTAAATTCTCACGAGAATTCAACGCTGAGGTCCCTCTTGAGCAATAACGAGGTTACGGCTCACTCACAAATTCTCGCGAGAATTTAAAAGACACAATGCCTGTCTGCCAATGTGTCACCCTTGTGTCTCACGATAACCTTCCTGTTTCCATTAATGTATATCCCGTTTCTCACAGGTTTTTCTATCCTGCGTCCCTGAAGGTCGTACCACTCTTCACTTTTCGCCCTCTCAGTTTTCACATCCCTGATGCCTGTTGATACTTGGTCGGGCAGGAACTCGGCGATGGTGTTGTGGAACAGGTTGCCGTAGTGGGCCTCGTTGTAGACGGAGGCGTGGGAGCCCGTGGTCAGTCGGGCGACACCCTGGTAGAGGTCGCGAAGTTTGACTTTCGGGTCGCGCCAGAGTATCTGCTCGAAGGCGCGGGTGAAACCGTTGGAGAGCCATATCTGCATGTCGGGGTCGAGCATGTCGGCCTTCGATGGCTCGTTGGCGTTGGCGGCGGTCAGACAGAGCAGGCCGGGGATGCCCTCGAAAGCCTCGCCGATGGAGCCTGAGTAGCAGGCATCGATGGCGGCGAAGAACTTGCGGAACTTCCTGGCAGCCAATATCTCCTGCCAGCCCCCCTTCATCGTCTCGGTGGTCAGCTGTTGGTCGCTGCCCCAAGCCATCTTGCCTCGGTTGGCATGGCCGCACCAGTACATGAAGATGTTGGAGTGCTCGTCGGCATTGAACACCTCGGGGAACTCTGCCGACTTCTCGCCGAGGATGATCTTGCGCAGGCTACCCAGCGGAATGTCGTTCAGCCGATAGTCCACCTTCACATCTTTATATACATTCTCGCCGCCCTCTGACTTCGGTTTCACGTAGACCTCGCCAGGATATATGTTGTTGGGGTCGTAGGCGATATTGTCGGCCAATACCAGCACGATGTGGTCGTCGTCATAGCCGTGGCGCTTCAGCATCTGGTAGATGGCCAGTGCGTCGGCCTGGTGGCGGTAGTTCTCCCATGTGTCGCTGGCACCGATGACCAGTGCCCAGTTGTCTTTCAACTCCGGGTAGTTGAAGTC
>JAFUAK010000298.1 GCA_017460765.1 Prevotella sp.
TACTCTTCAATTCTTTTTCATTTCAGGCTGCAAATATAATACCATTTTTTGAGTTGCTTTTTCGGCAATCCATTGCAGTTTGTTGAATCGAAAACCAGTCAGTTTGAACTGCGTCATTCTTCCTTTTTCATACCCTTGGAATTAGAAAAGTTTAACTGTCAGAAGCGGGTTATGTGGGTTACGATTTAGAGACCTAACTCTTGCACCAATCCGCATCAAGTTGCATTTTTACCTCGTTCCTAAATTCCTCGTTTTTCCTCGTATTGCCTTTATTTTACGGTCATTCTGCGTTAATCTTCCAAAATCTGTCTTTTGTTACAACCTTTTTTCGTAACTTTGCACCATACTACATGATTCGATATGATTAACCGACAACTGTTAAGCCCGAGGAGCATCGTCGTGATCGGCGGCTCCAACAACGTACATAAGCCCGGTGGCGCGATTGTACGGAATATCAAGAACGGCGGTTTCGATGGCGACCTGCACATCGTGAACCCCAAGGAGGATGAAGTGCAGGGCATCAAGGCCTTCCACGACGTAAAGGACATCCCGGAGACGGAACTGGCCGTGCTGGTGGTGGCTGCGAAATACTGTCCCGACTACGTGGATTATCTCTGTACCGAGAAGGGTGTGCGCGCCTTCATCATCATCTCCGCCGGTTTCGGCGAGGAGACGAAGGCCGGGGCAGCCCTGGAACAGCGCATCCTCGACACCTGCGAGAAATATGGGGCAGCCCTCATCGGCCCCAACTGCATCGGACTGCTGAACCGCAACCATCACAGCGTGTTCACCCAGCCTATCCCTAACCTCAACCCACAGGGCGTGGACTTTATCAGCGGCTCGGGCGCCACGGCGGTGTTCATCCTGGAGAGTGCCGTCATCAAGGGCCTGCAGTTCAACAGCGTGTGGAGCATCGGCAACGGCAAGCAGATCGGCATCGAGGACGTGCTGCAATATATGGACGAGCACTTCGACCCGCAGACGGACTCGAAGGTGAAACTGCTCTATATCGAGAATATCTCCAACCCCGACAAGTTGCTGTTCCATGCAGGCAGTCTGATTCGTAAGGGCTGCCGCATTGCCGCCATCAAGGCCGGTTCGTCGGAGAGCGGCAGCAGGGCGGCATCGAGCCATACGGGTGCCATCGCCTCTTCCGACTCTGCCGTAGAGGCCCTGTTCCGCAAGGCGGGCATCGTGCGCTGTTTCTCCCGTGAGGAACTGACCACCGTGGGCTGCATCTTCACCCTGCCTCCCCTCAACGGCAAGAACTTCGCCATCGTCACCCACGCGGGAGGCCCGGGCGTGATGCTGACGGATGCCCTCTCGAAAGGCGGGCTGAACGTGCCGAAACTCGAAGGCCCGCTGGCAGAGGAACTGAAGGAGAAACTCTTCCCAGGTTCCTCGGTAGCCAACCCCATCGACTTCCTCGCCACAGGTACGCCCGAGCAACTGGGCACCGTCATCGACTACTGTGAACAGAAGTTCGACCAGATCGACGCCATCGCCGTGATCTATGGCACGCCCGGACTGACGGAACTCTACGAGGCCTACGACGTGCTTGACAAGAAGACCAAGGAGTGTAAGAAGCCCATTTTCCCCGTGCTGCCCTGTCTGCACACGGCAGGTCCTGAGGTGGAGGAGTTCCTGAAGCGCGGGCACGTGAACTTCAGCGACGAGGTGACGCTGGCGACGGCCCTGTCGCAAATCATGCGCACCCCGCAGCCCGCACCGCCCGAACTGGAACTCTACGGTGTCGACGTGCCCAAGATCCGCGAGATCATCTACCGCGAGACCAACCGTCTGAAGTTCGAGGGCATCACGGGTGGCTACCTGGCGCCTGATGCCGTGCGCGAACTGCTCTCCTGTGCCGGTATCCCCTTGGTGCCTGAGATGGTATCCGTCTCGAAGGAAGAACTCATCGCCTTCGCCGAGAAGGTGGGCTTCCCCGTCGTGGCCAAGGTGGTGGGGCCCGTCCACAAGAGCGACGTGGGCGGCGTGGCCCTGAACATCCGCACGCCGGAGCACCTGGCCCTCGAGTTCGACCGTATGATGAAGATCCAGGATGCCACGGGGGTGATGGTGCAGAAGATGCTGAAGGGAACGGAACTCTTCATCGGCGCGAAATACGAGACGCGCTTCGGTCACGTGGTACTCTGCGGTCTGGGCGGTATCTTCGTCGAGGTACTGAAGGACGTGTCGAGCGGTCTGGCTCCGCTGAGTTATGCCGAGGCCTACTCGATGATCCACTCCCTGAAGGGCTACAAGATCATCAAGGGTACCCGCGGACAGCAGGGCATCAACGAACAGAAATACGCGGAAATCATCGTGCGCCTCTCTACCCTACTCCGCTTTGCCACGGAGATCAAGGAGATGGACATCAACCCGCTGCTGGCTGACGAGAACGATGTGGTGGCTGTCGATGCACGCATTCTCATTGAAAGGTGAGAAGGTGAAAAGGTGAGAAGGTGAGATGAGGACGGCGATTGTCGGTGGTGGAGCGGCGGGGTTCTTCCTCGCCATCAACCTGAAGGAGATGTGCCCCCAGATGGAGGTAACGATCTTCGAGAAGTCGAAGAAGGTGCTGGCGAAGGTGGAGGTCTCCGGCGGAGGCCGCTGCAACTGCACGAACTCCTTCGCCTCAGTGCGCGACCTCTCGCAGGTCTATCCCCGTGGTCACCGCCTGATGAAGCGGCTCTTCAAGACCTTCGACTACCGCGATGCCTACGCCTGGTTCGAGCGGCACGGGGTACGGCTGGTGACACAGGAGGATGAGTGCGTATTCCCTGCCTCACAGGACTCCCATACCATCATCAACCTCTTCCTGGCCGAGGCCCGTCGCCACGGGGTGGAGATCCGCACGGGGCATAAAATAGAGTCGCTGGAACAGTTGAAAGACTTCGACTACATCGCCATCACCACAGGTGGAGGCACGGCCTCTATCGCCGGAGTTCCTACGATAGAAGCCGTGCCCTCGCTGTTTACGTTCAGTATTGCCGATGAGAAACTGCGGGCGCTCATGGGAACGGTGGTCGAGGAGACGACGGCCTTCATCCCCGGCACCAACTTCCGTGCCTCGGGCCCGCTGCTTATCACCCACTGGGGCCTGAGCGGACCCGCCATCCTCCGGCTCTCCAGTTATGCGGCCCGTACCCTGGCGGAGCACCACTATCAGATGCCCCTGGCCGTCAACTGGCTCAGCCGTAAGGAACCAGAGATAGTGGAAGAACTGCGCCACATCATCGCCGAGAATCCGCAGAAGCAACTGGGCAGCATCCGCCCCTTCGACCTCCCAAGCCGCCTGTGGGCTTATCTGCTCGACAAGACCTTGGGTGAACGTGTCCAGAACCGTTGGCAGAACCTGAACCAGAAGGAACTGAACCGACTGGTGAACACTCTCTGCAACGACGGCTATCAGATAGCAGGGCGCGCCGCCTTCAAGGACGAGTTCGTGACCTGCGGCGGTATCGACCTCGCTGCCGTCGACCCCAACACGCTGGAAAGCAAACACCTCCCCCACGTCTATTTCGCGGGAGAGGTGCTCGATATCGATGGTGTGACGGGCGGCTTCAACTTCCAGGCAGCTTGGACTACGGCCTATACCGTGGCCACCGCCATCAGTAAGGCTCACTTGTAGAATTTCCGGTCTAACTTACCGTTATAGGTACGGGCGATGGCATCCACCTGCTCGTAGAGTTGTGGCACCTTATAGGGTTCCAGACGGGCAGCGATATAGCGGGCGATGCGTTTCTTGTCGAAAGCCACGCCGTCCTGCATCACCACCAGCAGTTTCACGGCCCTGCCCATGATACGGTGCTCCGCAGAGATACAGATGCAGTCGCGGACACCCTCGATGGACATCGCCACGTCCTCCACCTCCGTAGGTGCCACCTTATAGCCGCCCACGTTGATGACGTCACTCTCACGGCCTCCGATATGCAGCATGCCCTCCTCATCGATCGTACCGTAGTCCGACATGTAGACGGTATCGCCGCGCAGTACGGTGGCTGTCAATTCGGGGTCGCCGATATAGCCGCTCATCAGGGTGTCGCCCTGACAGGAGATCATCCCCTCAGGGGTGATGATGATGCGGGAGTGGGGCATGGGACGGCCTAGGCAACCTGGCAAACAACGGCCGTCGTTATAATTATAGGTGGCGATGATGCCCGTCTCCGTCGAGGCATAGGTGTTGTAGAGCCTCGTGCGAGGCAGGATCTCGCAAAGTTGCAGCATGTCGGCATGCGACAGCGGGGCCCCGCCACTCTCCACGAAGTCGAGCCGGTCGGCCAGGGCCGCAAAGCGCCGGGCATCGAAGGAGAGCAGGAAGCGGATATTGGCAGGCACGAAGAAGGTGGCGTACTTGCCCGGCTCGCGGAAAGCCTCGAAAAACACGTCGGCATCCCGCAGACCGTCGAGGATGCGCAGCGTGCCGCCCAACAGGATGACGGGATAGATCTTCGACAGGCTGCCGATATGGTTGAGCGGACCGTGGATCACGAAGATGAGGTCGTGAGAGAAGCCCTGCCCTGCAATCAGGTTCTCCGCATCGGCCACGATGGTACGATGGCTGATGATAACACCTTTCGACTTACCTGTCGTACCCGTAGTATAGAGCACGTCAGCCGAGCCCTCAGGCACCTCACAGGCCGACAACCTTCCGGCAATCTCCTCAAACAGGGGCTCTGGCGTATCCTTCTCCAACGGGGCAGCCACACTGCCTGCCAGATGGATAGCCAGATAGGTGACGAGGAAATCAATCGTCTGCGAGGAGCGGAAAGCGATTACCTGTCCACTGGGGAAGTCCGTTGCCCGCTGCTGTACCCGTTGCCAGAGTTGGGCATAAGTCAGCGCCTCCTCGCCACAGACCACAGCCGTTTTCTCAGGATAGCGCTCGGCATCCAGCCTTAGATAATCCTCTAAAGTCAATGCACAATTCATAATTTGGACTGGACCATCGCCACGATACTGTCGAGCGTCTTCAGGTTACGGGGCGTGGCATCCGTCGCCTCCAGTTTGATGCCAAACTCGTCGGAGAGCAGCATCAGGATGGTGGTCACACCCAGCGAGTCGAGTTCACTGAACAGGAAATTGGAGTCGAAGTCCACCAGCGGCAGTGCGTCTTCCAGCAGTTGTCTGATTCTTTCTTTCATGCCTATGTATAAA
>JAFUAK010000299.1 GCA_017460765.1 Prevotella sp.
AGTTCGAGCAGTTTCTCGACGGCTTCCTCCTCGGGGATGTTCTTCTCCACACACTCCTTGGCTTTGTAGAGAGATATCTTTCCACGGCCTGCTCCTACATAGCCATAGTCAGCATCGGCCATTTCACCGGGACCGTTCACGATACAGCCCATGATGCCGATCTTCAGACCCACGAGATCCTTTGTGGCCACCTTGATCCTGGCAATGGTATCCTGAAGGTTATAGAGCGTACGACCACAGCCCGGGCAGGAGATGTACTCCGTCTTCGTGAACTTGATGCGGGCAGCCTGAAGGATGCCGTCGGCAAGTTCTACAAGCCGGGGTTCGCCAAAGCCCTCATTATGGATTACCAGTTTGTGTGCTTTTTTGTCGATGAAGAGTGCACCAACCGTCATGGCGGCCTTCAGTTGCAGTGACTCCCAGTCCGTCTCATGCATTTCAAGGGTGATGGTATCGTCCTTGACAGATGACTCAGCCTTCTCTCGCAGTACAGCACATTCGTCGATAGACTCCACAAGTTTGCGGGCTACAGGGATCTCGTATTCCGGCTCCTCACTGAGTGAGACGCGGATGGTGTCGCCAATACCTTCCGTGAGCAAGGCACCGATGCCGACTGCCGACTTGATACGGCCGTCCTCCCCCTCGCCTGCCTCCGTCACACCGAGGTGAAGCGGATAATGCATATCCTCTTTGTCCATCGTCTTTACCAGCAGGCGTACCGTCGTCACCATCACTACCGTGTTTGAAGCCTTGATAGAGATGACCACGTCGTTGAAGTTCTCACGCTTAAAGATGCGCAGGAACTCCATACAACTCTCCACGATACCCTCAGGTGTATCGCCATAGCGTGACATGATACGGTCGGAGAGCGAGCCATGGTTCACACCGATACGCACGGCTGTATGATGCTCCTTGCAGATATTGAGGAAGGGCACGAGTTGGCGTTCAATCTTCTTGAGTTCCTCGGCATACTCTTCGTCAGTGTATTCCAGGTGCTTGAATGTGCGCCCCGGATCCACGTAGTTGCCCGGGTTGATGCGCACCTTCTCACAGTAAAGGGCTGCCACATCGGCGGTATGGGCCGTGAAATGTACATCGGCCACGAGAGGTGTCTGATAGCCATCAGCCTTCAGACAAGCCGAGATATTCTTCATATTCTCTGCCTCACGTACACCCTGTGTGGTGAAACGGACCAGTTCGCCACCGGCATCGATGATGCGCTTGGCCTGAGCCACACAACCTTCCGTATTGTTGGTATCCACCGTGCCCATCGACTGGATACGGATGGGATTCTTGCCGCCGATGCCGATGTTGCCGACACGGGCCTCTGAACTAATTCGTCTTATACTCATACTTGATACCTGCTAATTCCTGGTTGGCCTTCTCGATCTTAACACGCAGATTGCCCTTGTAGACAGCCAGGCGCTGAGCCAGTTCCTGATCGCTGAGGGCCATCATCTCCACTGCAAGGATAGCCGCATTCTGTGCTCCGTTCACACCAACAGTTGCCACGGGAATGCCCGGCGGCATCTGGATGATGGAGAGCATGGCATCAAGACCGTCGAGCATACCCTTGATGGGTACACCGATGACAGGCAGCGTCGTTGATGCCGCAATCACTCCAGGCAGGGCGGCCGCCATACCGGCTCCGGCGATGATCACCTTGATACCCCGATCCTTGGCGGTACGGGCAAACTCCTCGACAGCATCGGGTGTACGATGGGCAGAGAGGGCATTCACTTCAAACGGCACCTGCATCTCGTCGAGCAACTTGCAGGCTTTCTCCATGATGGGCAGGTCGCTCGTACTGCCCATGATAATACTTACTAACGGTTTCATATCTTACAAATAAATTAATCCGAGAATAGAGCAGAGGACACCGACCAGGAATCCCATCAGGACCTGAGCCAGCGTATGCTGACGAAGAATGATACGACTGGAGCCGAGAAGGCCTGCCAGGATCAGTACCAGGCAAAGCCACCACATAGGATTGAATCCGAAGAACTCGCCAAAGACGAACAGGGCTCCGGCCACACCCCCAATGGCTGCCGTATGGGTGGAGATCTTCCACCACACATTTATCAGGGCACAGGCCACCTGAATAAACAAGGCGGCAGAAAGGATGGCCCCCATGAAATGAGGGATATGCATCAAATCCATCAGGAAGATGCAGAAGAAATAGCAAAGGATGGAAATGACGTATGGCACGACACGCCGCTCCTTCAACCCCAACTCTATCAGGTTCCAACCTTGGTAACGGCGATAGAAATGTATCAACAAGGTGGGCAGCAGGATCGTGAACACATACACCAGTGTCAGCACCTGCAGTTTATAGGCCCAGGGCATCAGACTGAGGTAACTGAACATAAACAGTGCCATCAGTCCGACCAACGGCAGATAGAAGGGTGTGAACAACATGCTCACCACCCGCGCCGCCAAAATTATATTCTTCTCCCTAGTCATCACTTTTCACTCTTCACTTCCTAAGTCTTGCAATGGGAATCCCTAACTGTTCACGATACTTGGCCACCGTCCTGCGGGCGATGGGGAAACCGCGCTTGGCCAGTTCCTCCTTCAGCACGTCATCGCTCAGCGGATGTTTCTTATCCTCTCCCTCCACGATATCCCGCAGGGCAGCCTTGATCTGACGGGTAGACAATTCCTCGCCACTCTCCGTCACATAACTGTCGCTGAAGAAATGGCGCAAGGGGAAGGTACCCCAACGAGTCTGGGCATATTTCGAGTTGCTCACACGTGAGATGGTCGAAGGATCCAGCCCGGTCTTCTCCGCCACATCACGCAGGATCATCGGACGCAGAGAGGCCTCGTCACCATCTACAAAGAACTGGTGCTGTAACTGGATGATGGCCCGCATGGTCACCGTCAGTGTATGGTGGCGCACCTTGATGGCCTCAATGAAACTCTGGGCAGCATCCACCTTTTTCTTTATATATAATAGTGCCTCCTTGGTCTGACGAGTCAGGTGTTCCTTGTTGTCCTGATATTCCTTCATAGAATCCACAAACGACTGCGACACCTTCAGTTCCGGCAGTTCACCGTTGTTGAGCGTGAAAGTGACAGTTCCGTCGTCTTGCGTATCGACGATGAAGTCTGGGGTTATCTGTTGCAGGTTCCTGCCTACCGTCTCTCCCAGTGAGGCTCCGGGACGCGGGTTCAGTTTCCTCAGTTCACGGAAGAGAGCCTCTGCCTGCATATCGTTCAGGGAAAGAGCGGTCTGTATCTTGTCCCAATGCTTCTTGGTGAACTCATCAAAGTAGTCGTTGACAACCCGCTGCATCAGATCCCTGACACGCGAGGGATCGCGCCTTTGTATTTGCAGCAACAGGCACTCTTGCAAGGAACGGGCCCCAATGCCCGCAGGGTCGAAGCCATGCAACAGCGACAGCACCCGTTCCACCTGCTGTTCCGTAACGTCGATATTATGATAGATGGCCAGTTCCTCACTAATCACGTCAAGTCCCTTTCGTAGAAGGCCGTCGTCATCGAGGGAACCTATCAGGTACTCCATGATGTCACGCTGCTGCTCCGTCATCTCCAGTTCACCCATCTGTTCCTTTAACTGGTCGTAGAACGAGACTGTCTCGCCGTAGACCATCTCTTCACGCTCTTCAGCAACGGCACTTCCACCCTGATAGACGGGCAGTTCCTCATCGTCGCGCCCGATGTTGCTGAGCGCATCGTCGAGGGCAGACTGGCGTTCCTCACGTTCAGCACTGACTTCATAGTCATCAGAGCCTTCGGAAAAGTCGGCACCGTCCTGATAGTCCACGCCGTCTGACTCGTCATAACCCGTATCAGTCTCCAATGCAGGGTTATCGTTCATCTCTGTGTTGACACGGTCTACCAATTGTGCCAGCGGCAACTCCACAAGTGTCGCCTGCAACAACTGCTGATGCGATATGCTCTGACCGAGTTTCTGCTCCAGTTTCTGTTCCTGTATCTGTCCGAGACCGTCACTCATCGCTTTTCACTCTTCACTTTTCACTTACAAAATATTCCTTCAACTGACCTGCAAACGAAGCCAGTTCCTCGGGATTGGCATTACCAAAACGGCGCCATACCTGCTGACAAGGGAGAAAGAGCGGACTGAAGGTCACTTCCTTACGATGCAGATAGGGGTCACAGTACTGAAAAGTCTCCAACACTTCGGCAACTTCTTGAGGTTTCACCTTAATGAGACGGGCGAGTTCCTGGACCTCCGGAGTCTCTGCCACCATTGTAATGGGGGTCAGCCTGAAATAGAGATCCAGAATCAGGATGAGCATCACCGGTGTCATCTTCTCTCCCTCGGCCACTGGTTTGAAGTCTTTCTCAAAACTCTCGTTCATTTCCACGCCGTCATAGAATTCATCGGCATTGTTAAAGCCCTTCATCTCCCTGTACAGGCGGGCTGCCCTCGCCAGTTTCCGGGGATTCTCGCTATAGGTCTCCCAGATGCGCTCGATGCGGGGTGTCTCCAGGTTGGCTATCTGGCACATCTTATTGAAAAGCATGGTGGGCGGCACATGCAGTTCCATGCTCAATTCCACCATCCGACGGCTGTACATCGGCTTCAGCCCAACTGGTTTCTGAAGGTAAATCTGCATCAGCAGAAGCCAGTAATCATCCTGCCATTTGATATTTTTTGCCATAATCCCTGCTATTTTTTTGCAAAAATAATGCTTTTTTCGTATATTTGCACGCAAAATCGCAAAAACTTTATGAGAAAATTAATATTCACCGTCATTCTGGGCTGCATTTCGGCCTCTGTAACAGCCCAGAGCATCCGAGATGAGATTGCGCAGGACCCGCGGCGTTCAGCCAGCAACTATATGGCTTATCCTGAGCCTACGAAGCCATTGACGCCCGCCCCTAAGGGCAAGAAGCCCTTCTACATCAGCCACTATGGACGCCACGGATCGCGATTCATCATCAACCACCGCGACTATGACTATCCGTACTTCACGCTCCAACTGGCTGATAAACTGGGGAAACTGACGCCAAAAGGACAGGAGACCCTGGCCCGTCTGAAGATGTTGCGCGACGATGCCCAGAACCGTCATGCCGAACTGACGCCCCTGGGGGCCCAACAGCATCGTGATATTGCACGCCGTATGTTCGAACGTTTCCCCGAGGTCTTTAAGGGCGATGCCTGTGTGGACGCGAAGAGCACCACGGTCATCCGCTGCATACTTTCCATGGAGAATGCCCTGCAGGAGTTGACGACCCTGAACCCGAAGTTGCGCATCACCCATGATGCCAGCGAGTACGACATGTACTATATGAACCAGAAAGACCCTGTGCTGAGAAAAAAACGTCTGCCGAAGGTCTCACAGGATATCTACACGAACTTCTGCCTGAAGCACGTTGACCCCAAACGTCCCGTGGAACTGTTATTCAACGACACGCTGTTCTCACGCAACAGTGTCAATCTGGAACGCCTGAACTACTACATCTTTAAGAACGTCTCCATCGCCCAGAACACAGAACTGCGCGACAAGGTGGATTTCTACGACCTCTATAATGCCGACGAACTCTACGTGAACTGGCGCAAGGACAATGTCTTCTGGTATCTTACCTACGGCTGTTCCCCTCAGAATGGCGGCACACAGCCCTTTTCACAACGCAACCTGCTTCGTAAGATCATTGAGCAGGCCGACAGTTGCATAGCCCTGCCCCACCCTGGTGCAACACTCCGTTTCGGTCACGAAACCATGGTGATGCCGCTGACCTGCCTGCTTGGGCTCAACGGCTATGACATACAGGTAGACGACGTGGAGCAACTGGAGGACAAGGGATGGATTAACTACCGGATATTCCCGATGGCTGCCAACATACAGTTCATCTTCTACCGTAAGAACGTACAGGATCAGGATGTGCTCTTCAAGGTACTGCTCAACGAGGAAGAGGCAACCCTTCCCATCGCCACCGACTGTGCCCCGTATTACCACTGGGCTGATTTCAGGGAACACTATCTCAGGAAACTCGACAGTTATCAGGAATGACATTCACCTTATTAATATAATACAATTATGACCATCAACGAGATTCAAGACGAGATTATAGAGGAGTTTTCCGGTTTCGACGACTGGATGGACAAATACCAACTCCTGATTGACCTTGGTAATGAACAGTCACCACTGGACGAGAAGTACAAGACGGAACAAAACCTGATTGACGGGTGCCAGAGTCGGGTGTGGTTACAGGCCGACTACACCAACGGCTTGATCCACTTCACTGCCGAAAGCGACGCCTTGATCGTGAAGGGCATCGTAGCCCTTCTCATCCGTGTGCTTAGCGATCACACACCACAGGAGATTCTGGATGCCGACCTTTACTTCATTGAGGAAATCGGGCTGAAGGAGCATCTGTCACCAACCCGCAGCAACGGACTTGTAGCAATGGTGAAGCAGATGCGTGTTTATGCACTGGCTTTCAGCGCAAAAGGAGAATAAGGGTACGCTTTAGCAGACATAAAAGTTATCCGAAACGGAGAACTTTGGAACAGCACTTGCTGCACAAAGTTTTCCGTTTCTATTTTTCAAATCATTGATAATCAGACGTTTAATATTAATTAACACAAGAAAAGTTTTCCAAAACGGATAACTTACAGATATTTGTAGTACCTTTGCAAACGATTTCGACTAAAAACTTTAATGCAGATATGATTCAGACAGTAGTAAAGCGCGACGGACGCATTGTGGGATTCAATGAGCAGAAGATAATGGCTGCTATCCGTAAGGCCATGCTCCACACCGATAAGGGTGAGGACGAAAGGCTGTTGTACCAGATTACCGACCATATTGCCCAGCGTGGCGAGAGTCAGATGACCGTGGAGCAAATCCAGGACTTCGTGGAGGTAGAGTTGATGAAATCAAGCCGCAAGGATGTGGCCCAGAAGTACATCGCCTATCGCAACCAGCGCTCCATTGCCCGCAAGGCCAAGACCCGCGACGTATTTCTCGACATCGTGAACATCAAGAACAATGATGTCACGCGTGAGAATGCCAACATGAATGCCGACACACCCGCCGGCATGATGATGAAATTCGCCTCTGAGACCACCAAGCCGTTCGTTGACGACTATCTTCTTTCCGAAGAGAGCCGCGATGCCGTGGAGCACAACTACCTGCATATCCACGACAAGGACTACTATCCCACCAAGTCGCTTACCTGCTGTCAGCATCCCCTCGATAACATCCTGAACTGCGGCTTTATCGCCGGACATGGCGCTTCACGTCCTGCCAAGCGCATTGAGACAGCCTCGGTGCTGGCTTGTATCTCCATGGAATGCGCACAGAACGAGATGCACGGCGGACAGGCCATTCCCGCCTTCGACTTCTATCTGGCCCCATACGTCCGTATGAGTTATATTGAGGAACTGAAAGCCCTTGAGGAACTGAACGGCGAGAGTTACAAGGATCTCTACGACGAACCGCTGATTGACTATCTGAAAAAGCCTCTTGACGGACTGACGGGCAAAGAGCGCGCCCAGCAGCATGCCATCAACAAGACCGTAGGCCGTGTGCATCAGGCCATGGAGGCATTCATCCACAATATGAATACCATCCACTCACGTGGCGGTAACCAGGTAGTGTTCTCCTCTATCAATTATGGTACGGATACCTCTGCTGAGGGCCGTTGCGTCATGCGCGAGATCCTGCTTTCCACTTATGAGGGCGTGGGCAACGGAGAGACCGCCATCTTCCCCATCCAGATCTGGAAGAAGAAGCGCGGCGTGAACTATCTGCCCGAGGATCGCAACTTCGACCTCTACCAGTTGGCCTGTAAGGTGACGGCACGTCGTTTCTTCCCGAACTTCCTGAACCTCGACGCCACGTTCAACCAATGCGATGAATGGCGTGCCGATGACCCGAAGCGCTATATGCACGAGGTGGCCACGATGGGCTGTCGTACCCGTGTGTTCGAAAACCGCTTCGGCCCAAAGACTTCAGTAGGACGCGGTAATCTCTCATTCACAACGATCAACATCGTGAAACTTGCCATCGAGTGCATGGGTGAGCAGGATCAGGAGAAGCGCATTGGTATGTTCTTCGCCAAACTTGACCACATGCTGGAAGTGGCTGCCCAGCAACTTGACGACCGCTACCAGTTCCAGAAGACCGCCTTCGCCAAGCAATTCCCCCTGCTGATGAAGAGTCTGTGGATCGGTGCCGACAAACTTGGTCCGATGGACACCATCGAGAGCGTCATCAACCAAGGTACCCTGGGCATCGGTTTCATCGGTCTGGCCGAATGTCTGGTAGCCCTGACGGGTAAGCACCATGGCGAGAGTGCCGAGTCGCAGGAACTGGGTCTGAAGATTGTGACCTATATGCGAGACCGCGTGAATACATTCTGCGAACGCTACCACCACAACTATTCGGTGCTGGCCACCCCGGCTGAAGGTCTGAGCGGCAAGTTCACCAAGAAAGACCGCAAGGAGTTCGGCATCATCCCCGGCGTGACGGATCGTGACTACTATACCAACTCCAACCACGTGCCCGTCTACTACAAGTGCTCTGCCCGCCATAAGGCCGAAGTGGAGGCCCCCTACCATGACATCACCCGTGGCGGACATATCTTCTACGTGGAGATTGACGGCGATGCAACGCATAATCCGCAGGTCATCATGAGCGTGGTGGATATGATGGACCAACTGAACATGGGCTACGGTTCCGTGAACCACAATCGTAACCGCTGTATGGACTGCGGCTATGAGAATGCCGAAGACCATCTCGACAAATGCCCGAAGTGCGGCAGCACCAACATCGACAAACTGCAGCGCATCACCGGCTATCTGGTAGGCACGACCGACCGTTGGAACAGCGGAAAACTCGCTGAACTCAACGACCGTGTCACTCACATCGACCACGGCCAGCAGGATTTGTTCGAATGATCCGGGTTCTCGATATCATAGAGGATACAATGGTGGACGGTCCGGGATTCCGGACCTCCATTTATTGTGCCGGTTGCAGACACCAGTGCCCGGGATGCCATAACCCCCAGTCGTGGGCTTTCGATGGCGGTCGCGAGATGAGTACTGCCGAACTGATGAAGATCATCATGGCCGATCCATATGCCAATGTGACCTTCTCAGGTGGGGATCCTATGTATCAGTGTGACGGCTTTGCGGAACTGGCACGTGCCATCCACACTTATACCAATAAGGATATCTGGTGCTATACGGGATTTACCTACGAAACGCTTATCACACGGGCCCAGCGCGAACTTCTGGAACAACTCGACGTCCTTGTAGACGGACCCTTCATCCAGAAACTCCACGATCCCGATCTCCTCTTCCGAGGTTCTTCCAACCAGCGTCTCATCGACGTACAGAAGACGCTTTATGCCGGCGAGGTCATCCTCTGGCAACCCGACATAGCCGTTGCCGTCTGAGACCCGCTAGTCAGCCTTGACTAATTTGAAGAGTTTATCGCTGGGACGCACCTTATCAGTCACAGCGATAGACACACGGGTTCCCTGTTGTGCCACCTCCACAGGACCGTTGTCATCATGGATCTCATCGGCGGTGACATACATCACCCCCGTCGTAGG
>JAFUAK010000300.1 GCA_017460765.1 Prevotella sp.
AGGGACAAGGCTGTCCGCGTAGAGCAGGTCACGGCCGACGGACGTCCCAAGAAGATGAGGCACCGCATCAAGAAGGACGAGGGGCCCAAGACAGATCCCGAGAACAAATAAAAACATCCATAGCATATGACAGACATTGTATTAGTTGCCCAGTCGGCACAAGGCAGCGGCATGAGTATGATTATCATGATGGTGGCCATCTTTGCCATCATGTATTTCTTCATGATCAAGCCCCAGCAGAAGAAACAGAAAGAAATCCAGAAGTTCCAGAACGAGTTGACAGAAGGTCAGCAGGTCGTCACGGGCGGCGGTATCTACGGAACAGTGAAGAGCATCGACCTTGCCAAGAACACGGTGGATGTGAAGATTGCCCGCGACGTGGTCATCACCGTCGACAAGGGCTATGTTTTCAAGGACACGGCCAACACCCCGTTGCAGAAGTAGTAGGCAGGCGTGATGGACATAGGCAAACCATGGCAGTACGTCAGGAATTTCCTGTTCAGCAAAATCAACAAGGAACTCCTGATTTTCCTGTTTTTCCTTGCACTCTCGGGAATCTTCTGGCTATCGCTGACGCTGAACGAGACCTATGAGAAGGAGTTTGCCATCCCCATATCCATCATCGACGTTCCCAAGAATGCCGTTCTCACCTCCGACGAGACCGACACGATTAAGATGACCATCCGCGACAAGGGCATCGCCCTGGCTGCCTATCATTATGGGGACTATCTGACGAATATCAGCATCCCCTTCAAGAACTACACCAGGAACAACGGAACGGGAAGCGTGTCTGCACAGGATCTGCAGAAACTGGTCTACCAGCATCTGCTGAGCAGTTCCAGAATCATCAGCACCAAGCCCGACAAACTGGAGTTCTATTATAATTATGGTACGAAGAAACAGGTACCTGTCCGGTGGAGCGGGCGTGTCATTCCGGAAGAACTGTATTTCATCTCCAGAGTGGAATATTCCCCTGACAGCGTGACCGTCTATGCATCCGATGAGAAACTCGACAGCATTAACATGGTATATACGGAGCCGCTCAACTACGCCAACTTCCGCGACACGTTGTCGGTCCATTGCCAGTTGAACAAGATCAAGGGCGTCAAGATGGTGCCCGACCATATCAAGGTCAGTTTCCTCACCGATGTACTGACGGAAGAGCGCATCGAAGGCATACCGGTGAAGGGCATCAACATGCCTGAGGGAAAGGTGCTGCGGACATTCCCCGCCAAGGTATCCGTCAGTTTCGTGACAGGTGTCAGTGTGTTCCGCAATCTCCGCCCTGAAGACTTCCTCGTAGTGGCCGACTATCAGGAGATCAGGCAGAATCCCTCGGAGAAGTGCCGTATCTACCTGAAGACCGTTCCGGCAGGCATCTCCAGAACCAAACTGGAGACCACCCTTGTGGATTACCTGATAGAGTCACAGTCAGAATGATTAGGACAGGGATTGCCGGAGGTATCGGCAGCGGAAAGAGTTATGTGTGCCAGCGACTCCGCCAGCGGGGTTATGAGGTCTACGACTGCGACAGTGCCGCCAAGCGTCTGCTGCGTACGTCGCCGGAGATCCGCGAGCAACTGACCCGTCTGATAGGTCCTGAGACCTATACCGAGGACGGACAACTGAACAAGGCCGCCGTTTCCAGGTTTCTGTTGGCCTCTGCCGACAACCAGCAGGCCATTAATGCCATTGTCCACCCTGCCGTGTTCCGTGATTTCGAGGATAGCGGGATGGCGTGGATGGAAAGCGCCATCATGTACGAATCAGGCATCTACCGCCTCGTGGATCGTGTCATCGTCGTCACGGCTCCCCTGGAAGTCCGCATCCGGCGAGTCATGCAGCGCGACCATCTCTCACGCGGGAAAGTGCTGGAATGGATGGACAGGCAACTGCCGCAGGAAGAGGTCGTCAGGCGGGCAGACTTCGAACTCGTCAACGACGGGAAAGCAGATATAGAACAACAATTAAACAAAATCATAGAACAATGCAACAGACTATTTTAGCAATTTCCGGCAAGCCCGGACTCTACAAACTCGTCTCCCGAGGCAAGAACAACCTGATTGTCGAGGCCCTTGACGAGACCCACAAGCGTATACCGGCATTCGCAACCGACAGGATCACCTCCCTGGCCGACATCGCCATGTTCACCGAGACCGACGATGTGCCTCTGATGGATGTCCTGGAGAGCATGAAGACCCTGGAAGGCGGCAAGACTGCCAGCATCAACGAGAAGAAGGCCTCCAGCCAGGAACTCCACGACTATTTCAGCAAGGTACTTCCCGAGTGGGATCAGGACCGTGTGCAGAACAGCCACATCAAGAAACTCATCAACTGGTACAACATCCTCATCAAAGCCGGTATCACCGACTTCAAGGAGGAGATGAGCCCCACGGAAGGTGACAACGTCGACGACCGCAAATAAAAAAGAATGCCCGCCAATGATGAGCGGGCATTTTTCATCAGAATCGTCTGGGGCCGCCAAAGCCTCCACCACGAGGACCACCGCCGCCAGGACGGCCTCCTCCGAAACCACCACGGCCACCAGGGCCGCCAGGACCGCCACCGCGCGGGCCGCCACCGAAGCCGGCACCGCCTCCGAAGAGATTCAGACGGTAGATGACATGGAGCATGGCATAACTGGTAATGGCATTGTACTCCGTATCACTGCGCTGCATGGCAGATATCACGCGGCTCACGGTCGACTGCTCGTGCAGGATGTCATATAGTTGGAGGGAGAGCGTGAGGGCCTTGCCCTTAAGGAAACTCTGCGAGACCTGCGCGTTCCAGATCAGTTCGTTGGTATTCATCGAAGCATCACTATAGCCACGACGGCTCTGCATGTTCAGGTTCGTGGTGAGTGAAGTGCCCCACGGGGCTGTCACGCCGATCATTCCGCCATAGGAGAACTGCCACGTATCGAGATTGTTGTTCGTCTGCAGTTCACTGCGCGAGTGGTTGTAGTTCACCGAACCGTTCAGTTCCACCTCCAGCCATTCGTTACGGTAACTGGCAGCCAGGCGTTCATTGATGCCCAGCGTCTTGGTAGTGCTCTTCTGTGACTCACTGACATTGTTCACGCTGACGTAGCCCACATTGTGAGCGTAGTTCAGGCTGGTAAATGTATTAATGTTGAAGAAGGCAGCGGAGTCGAGCGCCGTAGTGAACATGAAGCCGACGTTACCGTTCCAGTTGCCGTTGATATTCTCCGGCCGGGTAATAGTACCGCCCGTCTCCGAGTTCAGCGTCGTCTTGTTGCTGACGGAATTACTCGTCGTAGAGAAGTTCACGAAGGTCATTACGGCTCGCTGATGCTTCTGGAAATAATCGTTATAGAACAGGTTGAAATTTTGAGTGAACGAAGGCTTCAAGCCAGGGTTACCGCGTGTGATACGGAGCGGGTCGCTATCATCGACAATATCCAGCAGGTCGCTCATCGAGGGCTGCTGACTGCGGCCACGGTAGGTGAAGCGCAACTGGCCTGTCTGCGACTTCTTCCAGCGGAAGTCGAGCGTCGGAGTGAAATTGGTGACCGTACGGGTGGTGTCGGCATGAATGCCCTGATAGTCCTGCACGAAGTGTGACTTCTGGGGCAGCACCTGGAAACCGACATTGAGGTTATAGGCATTGCGCACAACACGGAGCATGACGTCGATTGTATGGTTATAGTTCTTATACTCCGACATACGGCTCAGGTTCTGATCCTCGTACGACTCCAGCGGATTGTGGAGGCGGCCCAGATAGGCATCCCAGTTACGGTAGAGGGGGGTGATGTCACTGAAATCCACGTCTGTCAGGCTGTAGGTGGCGCGATCACTCTTCGTATAACTGTACTGATAGCGGTAGCCGAACTGCAGATAGACCTGTCGCATGATCGGCTCGCTATAGGTGGCACGGATGCTGTAACTCCAATTATCCTGCGGCGTCAGGCTGTAACGGTTCGTCTGGTAGGTGGAATCGCCCGTACCCAGATAGTTGAGCATCTGGAAAAGTTCGGAATAGTTGTTCGACATCGACTTGCTGGTTCCCTCTCCCCAACTGCCGTTCAACTGGACGGTAATGTTGCGGCCCCGGTTGTTCAGTTTCCTGTTGAACTGGAGCATGCCGTTCAGCGATTTGTTATCACTATACGAGATACCGTTCTGCACACTGTAGTTCTTGGCTATGCCGTATTTGTCTGCGAGTTCGCCGACTGAACCGAGGGGGTCGTCCACATACAGATAGGGATCCTTGTCGAAAGTGGCGTTCATACTGGTGCTCTCGCCATCGTTGGTCCGGTAGGTGAAGTTCGGCCGGAACATGATGTTGGTCATGGAGTCGGGCTGCCATTCCAGACGCATCTGACCGTTCCACTGGTTGGAGCGGCTGTAGTTCTGGCTGAGGCTGTTGCCAAATGTAGACTGTGTTCCGCTGAAGATGTTCTCCGTAGAACTTTTGGAGAGCACGTCACCATCCTGGTGGTTCCAGCGGATACTGCCGTCCAGTTTCAGTTTCTTAGCCTTCTCGTAGTTGATGTTGATACCCGTCATCTTCATGGCGTTCAGCCCCTGGCGCCCACCTCCCCAACGTCCGCCACCGCTGCCACCGGGGAAGCCCATGTCGTTGGTATTGTTGGCGTTCGTCATGAGGAACACCTTCAGGTCATCCTTCATCACGCCGCCGAAGATGCGTCCTGCATAACGGTGCTTCGTTCCCGCAGCCAGGTCGGCATTCACCATCACGCCCTTGTTCATGCCCTGCTTGATGCCGAAGTCGAGCACCGTCTCCTCCTCACCGTCCTGAATACCGGAGACACGGGCCAGGTCGCTCTGCTGGTCGTAGGCCTTGATGCGGTCGATGATATTCGTAGGCAGGTTCTTGATGGCGGTCTTCGTGTCGCCCGTCATGAACTCCTTGCCATCCACGAGAATCTTCTTCACCTCCTTACCGTTGATCTTGATAGTACCGTCGTCGCTGACCTCAGCACCGGGCAGGCGCTTCACGAGTTCTTCCACCACGGAGCCTTCCGGCGTACGGAAGGCGTTGGCATTATAGACGAACGTATCGGCCTTCAGCGTCACCTTCGAGGCATGGGCAGTCACCGTCGCACCTTTCAGCATGATGGCGTCGGGCTCTATCGAGATGGTGCCGGCATGGTAGTCCTTACCGTCCTTGATGGAGATCTTCTTGGTGTAGGTCTTGAAACCTACGTAAGTCACTTGCAGGGTGTAACTGCCGTCACGGGGGGCTTTGATTGAGAATCCGCCGTTGGTATTGGTCACAGCGTTGGCCACAACCTTCTCACCACTGAGCAGGGAAGCCGTTGCCTGAATGACGGCATCTCGCGTATCCTGTTCAACAACCTTACCTGTCACGTGTTGGGCAGACACTGTGACCGTCGACACCAGGACGGTCATCAGGAGTATCAATTTTCTCATGTTCATTGTTTGATTAATGTCTTTTTGACGTAACAACGAAGGAAAAGTTTAATAACTTCTGAAAATTTTTATGAATTCGCTTTCCCAATTCAAATAATAATTGTACCTTTGCAACGAAAATTAAAACAGACCGCAACCATTAAAATATGAACCGACAGAAAGTCGTAATTGCCGAAAATCTGGAAGAGTCTCTCAATGAGGCCGTTGCCTGTTGCGAGCATGACCGTGTGTTCATCCTGGCCGATGAAACCACGGAGCGTTGCTGTCTGCCTGTAGTCGAAGGCTTTCCTGTACTGCAGGGTGCCAAGCGCATTATCATCGGTGCCACCGACACCCACAAGACCATTGATTCCCTGGCTCATGTATGGGATGAACTGGGAACGGGCGGCGGCACGCGCCACTCCTTATTAATAAATATAGGTGGCGGCATGGTGACTGACCTCGGCGGATTTGCTGCCTCTACTTTCAAGCGGGGCATCAACTACATCAATATCCCCACTACCCTGCTCTCGATGGTCGATGCCAGTGTCGGCGGAAAGACGGGTATCAACTTCCGCGGGCTGAAGAACGAGATCGGCGTGTTCAACAATGCCAGCACCGTGATCCTCGACACCCAGTTCCTGAAAACTCTCGACGCAGAGAACATCTGTTCTGGCTACGCTGAGATGCTCAAGCACGGCCTCATCTCCAATGAGTCCATGTGGGCGGAACTGATGAACTTCGACTTAGAGAATCCTGATCTGCGACAGTTAAGCCAGATGGTGGCCGACAGTGTCGCAGTCAAGGAGCGCATCGTTACAGAGGATCCTACAGAGAAGGGCATCCGCAAGGCCCTGAATCTGGGTCATACAGCAGGCCACGCCTTTGAGTCGTTCGCCCTCACACGCCAGCCCGTGCTCCACGGCTATGCCGTTGCCTGGGGCATGGTGTGCGAACTCTACCTGAGTTGCACCAAGACGGGCTTCCCCACGGACAAGATGCACCAGACCGTCAACTTCATCAAGGAGCACTACGGCAAGATGCAGATCACCTGCGACGACTACCCCACCCTGTTGGAACTGATGACGCACGACAAGAAGAACGTGGCCGGTACCATCAACTTCACCCTGCTGGGCGGCATCGGCGACATCCGTATCAACCAGATAGCAACCAAAGAAGAAATATACGAGTCGCTGGACTTCTACAGGGAGTCGTGACTCACATCAAGAGTAACCAATCAACTTAATAGACCTAATCATATTACTAACTAATCGCAGATAGGGCCGCTCGTGAGAGTAGTCCTATCTCTTTTTTGCGATTGACTCAGCGTCCCTACGGGCGGGCTTGCCAGTTTCCGTCAGTGGGATTCTGTCTACGTGGATATAGTCACGGGGCTGCTGATATTTGGGGAGTACCTCCTGACAGACGGTTCTTACCTCCTCCACATCGCCCTCAGTGAGGATGACCACCCGTTCACCAAACTTCGGATCGGGAGCCTTCGTAATAATATGAGGAACGCGCAGGCGAGATTTCAGTTGTCGCTCCACCTCCTCTGCCTGAATCTTGATTCCTCCAGAGCATATCACATTATCCTTCCGCCCCAGAATACGGAAACGTCCCCGCTGTGTCAACTCCGCGATGTCATTGGTGACAAGGGGCTCCGCACAGACCTCCGGCGCATCAATAATGAGACAGCCCTCATCGGAAAGACTAACCTTCACTGACGGGAAAGGGGTATACCACTCAGATGCCTCTGGTCCATTCAGCCGTCGGAGGGCGATATGCGACAACGTTTCCGTCATGCCGTAAGTACTCCAGACGGCATTGGGGAAATCTTTCAGTTCCTCAGCCAGTGCCTCATCAATGGCGCCACCGCCGATAATCAAATGCCGGATGGCCCTGAGCCGTTCCCGCTCCTCAGGCACCTGCAAGGAGTTATACACCTGCATCGGCACCATCGCCGCGAAGGTTACACAAGGGGTGACTGCTAAGGGATGACCTGAGGGTTCGACAGTCATCAGCCGCAAACCCCGCTCAATGGAGCGCACCACCATCATCTTCCCTGCGATATAGTCGAGCGGCATACAGAGCAGGGCAGTATCCCCCTCTTTCAACCCCAGAAAGTCACAGGTAATCCGCGCGGAGGCGAGCATCCGCCGCTTCTCCACGAGCATCTGCTTCGGTGCCCCCGTGCTACCGCTCGTCTGCACCCTCACATAGTCTGAAGAGTTATTCCACTCTCCGAGGAATTCCTCTAACGACATCGCCACAATTGGTCACCGCGGATTTCCAACGGCATCGGGATATTGTCGGTGAAGAGTTGTCCCGTCCCCAGTCCCTGCGGCATACGGATATCGTCACCATACACCTCCGAAGCAAACTGGGCAATGGCATTCAGTCCGATATTACTTTCCAGCGCCGAGGTGATCCACGAGCCGATGCCCTGCTGTTTGGCAGCATCGATCCACTCCCGACACCCCTGCATACCTCCGTGCAACGATGGTTTCAGGATGATATACCGCGGTTTGATGATGTTCAGCATGTGAGCCTTCATCTCAGGATCATTCACGCCGATCAGTTCCTCGTCGAGGGCGATGGGCAGTGGTGACTCGCGACAGAGTTCCGCCATAAATGCCCACTGTCCCTGGCGTATGGGCTGTTCTATCGAGTGGATGGCATACTGCGAGAGCAGTTCGAGTTTATAGAGCGCCTCTTCGTATGGGAAGGCCCCGTTGGCATCGAGCCGCAGTTCCACCTCGTGGAAGGAGAACCGCTCACGGATGCGCTTCACCAGATCCAGTTCCTGTTCGAAGCCGATGGCCCCGATCTTCAGTTTCACGCAACGGAATCCCTTCTCCAGTTTCTCTTCCAAGCGCCGCAACATCTCCTCATAATTGCCCATCCACACGAGCCCGTTGATGGGAATGCCCACCTCGCCACGACTGAACGCGGTATCAAATAGACGGTCACCCCGCTGTAGATTCAGCAGTGCCGTCTCGAGGCCGAAAAGCATCGAGGGATAATCGCGCATCGCCTCACCGTCAATCTCCCCCTTTTGGCAGAACTCTGCACAAAACACCTCCAACTTCTCCCGATAATCCGGCACGGCGTCACAACTCAGGTCAGGCAGCGGTGCACACTCACCCACTCCCTGCCGCTGTCCGTCCGACAGACGGATCAGCCAGATTTTCCGTTCCGTATAGACACCTCGCGAGGTACCCGCCGGCTGCTTGAAATGGAGCGTCCGCTCCTCAATCTCGTAGGTCATGGCAGTTTGGGATATTTCTTGAAGTCTGGCTTGCGCTTCTCAAGGAAGGCCTTGCCGCCCTCCTGGGCCTCGTCGAGGAAATAATAGAGCATCGTGCAGTCGCCCGCCAGTTCCTGGATGCCCGCCTGCCCGTCAAGTTCGGCATTCAGACCCGCCTTGATCATACGCAGGGCCAGCGGCGAACGCTCCATCATGATCTCAGCCCACTCCACGCACTCGTCTTCCAGCCGCTCGATGGGCACCACCTTGTTCACCATGCCCATCTCCTCGGCCTCCTTCGCCGTGTATTGCCGACAGAGGAACCATATCTCGCGAGCCTTCTTCTGGCCGACGATGCGCGCCAGATACGACGAGCCGAAGCCTGCATCAAAAGAGCCCACCTTCGGCCCCGTCTGCCCGAAGATCGCGTTCTCCGAGGCAATCGTCAGGTCGCACACGAGATGGAGCACGTGGCCGCCGCCGATGGCATAGCCGTTCACCATGGCGATGACGGGCTTGGGCAGTCGGCGGATCTGCATCTGCACGTCGAGTACGCTCAGGCGGGGCACGCCCTCCTCGTCGACATAGCCGCCACGCCCTTTCACGTGCATGTCGCCCCCTGAGCAGAAGGCGTGCTTCACGTCGGCCAGCGTCTTGCCCTCCGGCACCTCGCTCATCGCCCCCGTCAGCAGCACCACGCTGATGTCCTGCATCTTACGGCACATCGAGAAGGCCACGCTCAGTTCGTAGGTTGTCTTCGGCGTGAAGGCATTGCGATAGTGCGCACGGTTGATGGTGATCTTGGCGATGCCGTTGTATTCCTCGAAGAGAATCTCCTCGAACTCACGAATTGTCTTCCACTGTCTTTTCTCCATATCGTTTCTATTTAAATGAATCTGTCAATTGCATAGTTGCAAAGATACGACATTTTCCTGAATCCACCAAAAGATTTCGCCTTTATTGGTTAATCTATGTTAATTGTCAGTAAGCACGTGCAGTATTTATCCGACTTTGCAGTTATATCATTAGGTAAACAAAAATAAGAATATCAATGAAACGAATCTTTTTGTGGGCTGCTGCGCTCACAGCGACGACCATGTTGACAAGTTGTGAGGAGGAAGACAATCCTGCTCCTGACAATAACGAATCACGCGCTATCGAACTTACCCGTACAGAATCGGTGCTGGTTAATGGCAATAACGACTTCGCCTTCAACCTCTTCCGCCTGTTACGTAGCGAGACGGAGAGTCAGATACTCTCCCCCATCAGCATCACCTATGCCCTTGGCATGCTCAATAACGGCGCTTCGGGCGAGACACAGCAGCAAATCAACGAAGTGCTCGGCTTCGGCGATACGGGCACTGACGGCATCAACGCTTTCTGCCGCAAGATGCTCACCGAGGCTCCTGCCCTCGACAAACTCACGAAGATCATGATCAGCAACACCATCTACATGAATAAAGGCTACGAACTGAAGCCCAGTTTCATCGAGGCAGCCAGAGCCTATTACGACGCAGAGCCCGAGACACGCGACTTCCATGACGGTAAGACGGCAGACGTGATCAACCAGTGGGCAAGTGACCACACAGAGAAGATGATTGAAAGGGTGGTCGATGACCAGACCTTTAACACCGATGCCGTCAGTTATCTGCTCAACGCCATCTATTTCAAGGGAGGTTGGGCCAACAAGTTCGACCCCAGCGAAACCAAGGAAGAGGTGTTTAACCATGCCGGTGGAACAGAAGAACTGACATGGCGTCCCATGATGCATCAGGAACATCGGTTCATGTACACAGATAATGATCTCTGCCAAGCCCTGACGCTGCCTTATGGCAACAATGCCTACGCCATGACCATCCTGCTGCCCCATGAGAATAAGACGATAGATGATGTGATCGGCACACTGACTGCTGATAGTTGGCAGCAGGACTACCTGTGGATGAGTCCTGCTACCGTCGATGTAAAACTGCCCCGCTTCGAAATTCAGAGCAACCACGATCTGACTGGGGCGATGGCGGCCCTGGGTATGCCCAAGGCCTTTACAGATTCTGCAGAGTTTCCTGATTTCTGCAATGTGCCCACCCTCATCGACCAAATGATGCAGGTAGCCCGCATCAAACTCAACGAAGAAGGCACCGAGGCTGCTGCCGTCACCGTGATTACGATCGTGCCAACCAGTTACATTCCCGATCCTCCTCATGTGGAGTTCCACGCTAACCGCCCGTTCCTCTACATCATCTCCGAGCGCTCCACAGGAGCCATTTTCTTCATCGGGCAATACACCGGTTACTGATGTATAGAGTAAATTGGAATCTAAAGAGTAAAAAGTTAGCAAAACATTTGGAAGTTATCGAAAAACTTCCTATCTTTGCAGCGAAGGAACAAGACTATATAGGATAGGAGCCCCGTTTGGATCGGCAAGCGACTTATTAATATAGGATACAACGCTCCGCCTAGGATAAGAGCCCCGTTTGGATCGGCAAGCGACTTATTAAGGCGGAGTTTTCTATTTCCGCAAGCACAAAAGAGCACAAAAGGGACGGTTCTATCTGTGTTTTGGTAACCGTGGGTTTATACTTGCCAGTTGTCTCAGTTTTATTGCTGCAACTTCTGTGGTGATGACATCTGTATCGACCAGATTGTCAAACACGTAGATAATGCCATGCACCTCCACCCCGTCAAGAACGGAAGCCTTTCTGAGTTTGCGGTCTCCTGTCAGCAGCACATACTTGTTCTGCTTGGCGTAGTACCATACCGAACAGTCAGCAATCGAGACATTCGTCTTTCCTTCATGCAGGGCTTTCAATTGTCCTATGGCAATCATATCCTTACCCTCCAATGTTGGAACATGCAGTCTGCCGTCTTGTCTGTACTTGCCCACAGTATCACCTTGCCCCTCTTTGGTAAGTTCCAGCATCACCAAGTCTGTGGTATGCACCTCCCATGGAAGTGAGAAAAACTCCTCCAATAGCCCGACGCTGAACAGGTCGATGAAGACGTTTGTGTCGTTTACAACTATCTTTTTCATCAAACTACATTAAGGTGTTTACGGACATCGCTGATCGTAGAATGCAGCAGGCTTGCAGCCTTCGAGGTGCTTATCAGGTCTTTGGCCGCTGCGGCATACACCATCGTCACGAACTTGGTGGACAGTTCCTCCTTATAACAGGTATCTTCAATATACTTCTTCAGTGCCTCGTCCTGATTCTTACGGATGCAGTAACTCTTATACTTGCTATCGCTGATGATGCCGATCTCGTTCAGTTTGTGCATGATGGCATCGATAGATATGCCATACACCATCTGTAGTTGCCTCAGTTCCGAGGTGGAGATCTTTTCTCCTGGACGGAATATCCTTTGCAGAGTTTCCGATGGCAGCAGCATCTCGCTGGCAAAAGCATTACAAAGGTTCTCCTTCTCTCGTAGAGTTATGTCGGAGGCAAACCTCTTATTAAATAATAGGTGTCCCAACTCATGGAGGGCGGTAAAACGGCGACGCTCCACATGTTCTTGGGTGCGGTTAAGCACTACCACAAGGTGCTTGTCGTTAACCACACCACTCACGCCATCGAATCCCTTTGGGGCTTCAGTGCAGATAACCTTAATGCCGTGGGCTTCCAGAACATCTTGCACATTACCGATGGCATCCAGTCCTAATTGCCAGTCCTGCCTTACCTTGATGGCCAGTTCGCGCATCTGTTCGGCAGTAGATAGGGTTTCTCCTTCAAGGGGTACAATCTGAGCATTCTCTTTGCCCAGGATTTTCTCTACTTCCAAGTATCGTTCCACCTCGTCCTGTATGCGGACTTTCAGGGCACTGACATCCTTGGCACTGGTATCTGATTTTTTTCTGAATGATACCTGGAAATTCTTTAAGTCGAAAGTGAACGGACGGAAGAAATAGTCTGCATCCACGTCCAGTGCGGTTGCCAAGGCTATCAATACAGTGCTGTTAGGCATCATCTTGGCTGCCTCATACTTTGATATGGCCTGTTTGGTCACCAGACCGCCAATTTTTGCGGCAAGTTGGTCCATGGACATCTTCTGCAATATCCGGGCCTGCCTCAGTCGCTGTGCGAAAGTCTTTAATATATCTGCCATAAGCGTAGGAATTATTCGTTGAACTTCTGTATTCGTTGACAAAATTACAAATTTTATTCGAATGTCAACCAATAATCCTGCAAAATCTTTTTGTTTGAGTTGATATTTAACTTTTATTTAGATAATACGATATATACTTCTTTCTTATTATTATGAATTCATTACGATTTCACGTTCTTCCTGTGTAAGACCATAAAGGTCGAACACACGATTATCTATCTCATTGTCTGTTGCGGCCATGACTGCGCTGGGATTCAGACGCTACCGCTCCAACGGCAGGCGGGGCTACCGCCTCGTGGCCTACAAGCCCGAGGAGATTGAGATGAACAGGTCGAGACTGGCCTACGACGCACGGCCGGAGGACGAGGACGGCA
>JAFUAK010000301.1 GCA_017460765.1 Prevotella sp.
GGATGCTGCGGGTTCTGCGTGCGGGCGGTATAGAGATAGCCGTCAGGCTCCTGGGCAGAACCGATCACGTCGATGACAGAATCGCAATAAGCCTCCAGTTTCTTGTCGGGATAGGTCTGCAGGATATAGGCGGCACCCTCCAGTGTCTTGTAGGGATCGGTATCGTCGAAGGCCAGTCCGCTGACAGTGAACACCTTCGAAGGATCCTTCAGGTGCTCGGCGGCATTCGAGAAGTTGGTGTAACGGCCAGTCTCCTCGCACTTCGAGAAGGCCAGGGGGATAGTCACCTTGCGGCTGGCTTCCAGTCGCTGTCCCCAGAACGTGCCCGGGGCTACTTTCACTGCAGTAAACGGCACGGGATTGATGGGATAGCCGTGCGCCTGCCCTTTCTGCTTGGCGGCTGACATCGGGAGCACTAAGGCTGCCGTCAGCGCGATTGTCAATAGTCTTTTCATTGTCTCCTAATATTTAATTCTTAACTCTTAATTCTTAACTCTTATCTTCACCACGAAGCCCCCGCCAGAGGCGAGTTTCAGTTGAAGGCGGTCATTGGGTGATACGGTCTTCCGCTCGATGCGATAGTCCTCGGCATTGTGGTTGGCATTGATGCCGTCGCAGGCAATCATCGCCTCGTACGCCCCGGGGGACAGGAAGTCAAGAGAGAGATCGACTTCCCGTCCTTCCCAGTTTGTCTGACCGCCGATATACCAGTCGCTACCAGCCCGGCGGGCTACAACAATATAATTACCTAACTTTCCTTGCAATATTCTAGTCTCGTCGAATGTGTCGGGGATACTGGTTATGAGGTCCACGCAGGGCTGCTCGCGCTCGTAATTCGTCGGCGCGTCGCAAAGCATCGTGAACGGGGAGTCGTGCACCACGTAACAGGCCAACTGATGGCAGCGGGTGCCCATCGAAACGGGATTCTGATAGCACTCCACCCAGTTGTCCTTCGTACCGTTGCGCATGGCACCGGGGGTGAAATCCACCTGACCCGCCATCATGCGGATGAAGGGGAAGGTCACGTCGTACTTCGGCATGTCGGTCTCCTTCTTCGCCCAGCGGGCCTCCTCCATACCGAACACGCCCTCGTAGTTCAGGATGTTCGGATAGGTGCGGCTCATGCCCGTCGGGGCGTAGAAACCGTGATAGTCCACGAAGAGTTGGTACTGTGCGCTGGTCTTGGCGAGTCGCTCCGCCATCTCGACGGCCGTCTGGTCGTTGCGGTCCATGAAGTCGATTTTCCAGCCCTTGATGCCCATCGTCTTATACTGTTCACAGGCCTCGACGAGATGCTCGTCGAGCACGTTGAAGACGGTCCACAGCACGATGCCGACACCCTTCTGCCTGCCGTAGTCGATCAGTCCCTGCAGGTCGATGTCCTTGATGGGGTGCATGATGTCACCCTTCGAGGAGTCGTACCAACCTTCGTCGAGCACCACGTAGGGGATATGGTTCTTGGCAGCGAAGTCAATATAGTATTGATAGGTACGCGTGTTGATGCCTGCCTCGAAATCGACGCCCTTCAGGTTCCAGTCGTTCCACCAGTCCCAGGCCACCTTACCGGGCCGGATCCAGTCGGTAGCACCGATCTGGTTCGGCGTGGCGAGGGCATACACAAGGTTGTTCACGGGCATCTCCGTATCCTGTTCTGTGATGGCCATCACGCGCCAGGGATAGGTGCGGGGTCCCGTTGACTTGGCGATGTAGTCTTCTGTCTCCTCGACATAACTCATCCCCCGCCAGGGGTAGTAGGCCATCTTCTTGGGATACTTCGCAAAGTCAGCGGAAATGACACAAAAAGTGACACAAAAAGAACCGTCCCTTTTGTGTAGGAACATGCCGGGATAGGCGCGGAGATCAGACTCGAGGATGGTGACCTTCACGTCGCCGCTCTGGATGGTGGCGGGGAGAAAGGCATATTTGTCCTGCGCCTGGCTCAGCAGCGTCTCGTCGTAGAAGTTCTGGAAGGCCATGGCGAAAGGCTTCTGGTCGTTCGTCGAGTAGGCGAGCCAGGCCTTGCTGTCCTCGGGGAAGCAGAAGTCCGCCGTTTCGTCGGTGATGATGGTCTCCTTCTTGTTCGTGGTATAGAAGCGGTAGGCCACGCCCTCGTCATAGGCGCGCACCTGCAGGCCGAAGCCGCCACTCAGCCTCAGGTCCAACTGGCGGTAGGACACCGTGAATTCTTTCTGGCGGTAGAACGGGGCGGAGATCGTTTCTGTCCTGTTCAGTTGCTTGGCTGAGCCAAGCAACTGAACAGAATTCAACCCGGCATTCACGCTGACGACCTCCTGGCCGGCGTGGCTGACGCGGATGGTGAGACCATCGCTTACCGTCACGACATTCTTGCCGTTGGGTGAGGCGACGGTGTAATCCTTTGCTGACATCTGACTGCCTCCCATTATCAATAAGGTGGCGAGCGTTAATAGCCTTATCATCTTCATGTTCCCTGTTTTTTGATTTCCTGCTGCAAAGATACAAACTTTCTGCCAAACCCGATAAAAATATCGTCCAAACTCCATAGCAAAATCGTCTAAAAGTGCCTATTTTACACAGGTTTAGACGATTTTTGCATCATCTTGGACGATTTTGCCATTCCATTCCGTTAATTTTTCGTTATTTTGCATCGTCATTTAAAACTATTAACGAAAAAAGGAATAAAACCCAAACCAATCAGACGTATGGAAAGACGTACTCTTTTAGTAATAGGTGTAACGGCCCTGGCACTCTCCGCAAGTGCCGCCAAGAAGGCCGCAACCCCCGCTCCGATTCAGGAGGTGTCCTTCACGCAGGTACACCTGAACGACGGTTTCTGGTCACCCCGCATCGAAATCAACCGCACCGTCAGCATCCCCTCAGCCTTCCACGAGTGCGAGGTGAACGGCCGCTTCGACAACTTCGCACTGGCCGCCGGACTCATCCAGGGAGAGCACAAGGGTGACTTCTCGTTCGACGATACCGACCCCTACAAGGTCATCGAGGGTGCCTCGTACAGTCTGGCCGTGCACTACGATGCCAAACTGGACCATTATCTCGACTCCGTCATCAACATCATCGCCCAGGCTCAGGAACCCGACGGCTACCTGACCACCTGTGTTACTAATAAATGTACGCGCCTGAGCGGCTGGTGGGGCACCCACAAGTGGGAGAAGATCAACTCACACGAACTCTACAACTCAGGTCACCTCATCGAGAGTGCCGTGGCCCACTACCGTGCTACGGGCAAGAAGACCTTCCTGAACGTGGCCATCAAGAACGCCGACCTCGTGTGCAAGACCTTCGGTCCCAACGAAGGACAGATTCACCGCCCGGGCGGTCACCCCATCATCGAGATGGCCCTCTGCAAACTCTACAAAGTCACCGGTGACAAGAAATACCTCGACGGTGCCAAGTACTTCGTGGAGGAGACAGGCCGCTGCACAGACGGACACCGTCCCTCTGAGTATTCCCAGGACCACATGCCCATCCTGCAGCAGCAGGAGATCGTGGGTCATGCCGTACGTGCGGGCTACCTCTATAGCGGTGTGGCCGACGTGGCTGCCCTGACTGGCGACAAGGCTTATTTCGAGGCCCTGGAGCGCATCTGGGAGAATATGTCCTCGAAGAAACTCTTCATCACCGGTGGTATCGGCAGCCGTGCCCAGGGCGAAGGCTTCGGTCCCAACTACGAACTGAACAACCACACCGCCTATTGCGAGACCTGTGCCGCCATCGCCAACGTGTATTGGAACTACCGCATGTTCCTCGCCACCGGCGAGTCGAAATACATCGACGTGTGCGAGCGTGCGCTCTATAATAATGTGTTGAGCGGTGTATCACTGAGCGGCGACAAGTTCTTCTACGACAACCCGCTGGAGAGCGACGGCGAGCACGAGCGCCAGAAGTGGTTCGGCTGTGCCTGCTGCCCCGGCAACATCACCCGTTTCGTGGCTTCTGTTCCAGGATACATCTATGCGGTTCAGGAGTCAGGAGTCAGGAGACAGGAGTTGAGTAGTATATACGTAAACCTCTATGCACAGGGCAAGGCTAAGATCGGCAACGTGGAACTGGAGCAGGTCACCGAGTACCCCTGGGACGGCAAAGTGCAGATCAAGGTCACCAAAGGCAGTGGCAAGTTTGCTATCAAACTCCGCATTCCTTCCTGGCTGAAGGAATCTCCGACGAACAACTCTCTCTACAAATATAACGAAGTCGCCCCTGCCTACACCGTCGCAGTGAACGGTGTAGCAGCAGGGCAGGCAGATGCCGACGGCTATGTCACCATCACCCGCAACTGGAAGAAGGGCGATGCCATCGAACTCAACCTCCCGATGGAGGTGCGCCGTATCGTGGCTAACGACAATGCCGAGGACGATCGCGGTAAGGTGGCTCTGGAACGTGGGCCTATCGTCTATTGCCTCGAAGGCAATGACCAGGCTGATCATCATATCTTCAACAAGTATATCCTCAACAGTACCCCCATCAGTGCCCACTATGAGCAGGACCTGCTCAACGGTGTGGTGGTGCTCGACGGCGAGGCCAAGGAAGTAGAGCAGGACGGCACCGTGAAGGACGTACAGTTCCGCGCCATCCCCTACTCCACCTGGAACAACCGCGGCAACGAGCCGATGGAGATCTGGATCGCCAACACCCCGACAGCCGCCGTGGTGACTCCGCAGAAGAGCATCGCCTCACAGGCACAGACCTTCTCGAACCGTGGTCCTATCCAGAACGATGCCCCTGAGACGGCACCCGTTGACTCCTGGGCAGGCGGCACCAACGACCAGTGGGAGCCGAAACGCTCGTCGGACACCTCGAAGCCCTACCACTACTGGTGGCTGAAGGAGGGCACTACCGAGGCCATCTCCTACGAGTTCGCCGAACCGACGGAGGTCAGCAACGTGCAGGTCTACTGGCTCGACTTCGACCACTATGACGGTAACTTCCGCACCCCCGAGTCGTGGAGCCTCTACTACAAGGACGAACAGGGTGAATGGCAGGAGGTGGCTGACCACAGCGACTATACCGTTGCCAAGGACTGCTACAACAGCGTCGATTTCGCCCCCGTGAAGACCAAGGGGCTGAAGATCCTCGCCAAACTCCAGCAGGGCAACTCAGGCGGTATCCTTGAATGGAAGGTCAATTAAAGGCAAATCGTCAAATAGTAAATTGTCAAATAGTAAAATTAAATAATGTCAAACAATTCAAAACCTAAAAAACAATTTGGTATGAAGAAACAATTTCTTTGTTTGCTTTTGCTGAGCGGGGCAGGCTTTGCCTACGCAGCAGAAGGCATTTCGCCAGACGTCGCTGAGGTCACTCAGCAGGGCGTCGTTGTGAA
>JAFUAK010000302.1 GCA_017460765.1 Prevotella sp.
ACGTTCTTAGGAAAAGAGACAACCAATCCAGGAATGGTGGTCAACTCATCCCAGACAGGAGAGTCAACCAAATCCGTACGGGTAGGCAAGTGTTAAAAAACAAGGCCTAAAAGGAGTCAACCATATTCAGGAAAAGACACATGGCGCGTCGGCGCAGCGGCGCAGCAGCGCGTCATTTCGTTTTTCTGTTGTTGCGCCTTGGGTTAGTATTTTAGTTTAAATTATATATTATTATATATAATAGTATATAATATAATATATATATTCTCTCTTTGCCGCGTCATTCACTTTTGCAAATGACGCGCTGACGCGCCGCTGCGCCGACGCGCCAAAACAGGCAAAGCACCTTAAATTTGCGGCATAACCTACGGGAAAATTTTTCCTAACTTGGGAACAAGTTTTTCATAGCCAAACCGCACGGCGCGCGATGAAAGAAGGGGATAAAAAAAGACTCTGGGTCAGGAATCGCTATTCCATGTCCCAGAGAAGGAAAAACTACTAACTACTAATATAACTAAAACAATTTTTTCAAACTTATTTCTGAATCTGATGCAAAGGTAAGACATTTTTTTAAAACGGACTTGTTCATATGTTACATATATTTTTTATTTTGTTTCATGTTACAAATAATAGGGGTTTTTCTTGCAAAATCCGTTTTTTCTAAGTACCTTTGCAGCATAAAATGACTAAAAACAATGCTTAAAATGAAGAAATCCGTTCAGTTTGCACTCATAGGTATCCTCATGATGCTGCCTTCTGCCTCAAAGTCTCAAATCCGTCTGAATCAAGTCGGTATGTATCCCAATCAGGAAAAGACCGCTGTCATCGAAGGCGCGGTGAAAGCGGGGAATATCAGGATCGTCAATGCCGAAACAGGCAAGAAAGCCGCCAAGGCCAAGGTGCTCCGTGTGGCTACTTCTCCGTGGTCGAAGAAAGTGCGCACCGTTGTTGACTTCAGCAACCTGACACAGCCGGGAACCTATCTGATTCAGTGTGGCAAGGAGACGGCCACCTTCTCCATCAGCAAGGAGGCGCTGACGGACGTCACTAAGGGTACGCTGAAGGCTTTCTACCTGACGCGCTCGGGCATGCCGATAGAGGCTCAGTTTGCCGGAGCATATGCCCGTCCGACAGGCCATCCCGACACCTTAGTATATATTCACCCTTCGGCAGCCTCTCCTGGCCGCCCTGCCGGTTCGACGATCTCTTCACCGTGGGGATGGTATGACGCGGGTGATTATAATAAGTATATTGTCAACTCGGCCTTCTCCGTGGGTGTGATGCTCTGTTCCTACGAGCAGAATAAGGCCGGCTACAATCGGCTGGAGGTGAACATTCCTGAAAGCGGCAACAAGACGGCCGACGTGCTGGACGAACTGATGTATAACCTGCGCTGGATGCTGACCATGCAGGATCCATACGACGGGGGCGTCTATCATAAGTTGACGACACCGAACTTCGAGGGCTTCGTGATGCCGACAGACTGCCACCAGCCGCGCTATGTGGTGCAGAAATCGACTGCTGCCACCCTTGACTTCGCCGCCGTGATGGCCCAGGCCGCCCGTATTTACAAGGGCAATGCCGACTATCCGTGTTTCTCTGCCAAGGCCGCTGAGGCTGCCCTGGCTGCCTATGGATGGGCAGTGCGCAATCCCAAGGTGCTCTATCAGCAGAACAGGATGAACGAACAGTTCCAGCCCGCCGTCTATACGGGTGAGTATGGCGATGGCGGCTTGAGCGACGAATGGTTCTGGGCTGCGACGGAGTTGTATCTGCTGACGGGTGACCAACTGTTTGCCGACCTTGCTGCGCGGTATAAGCCGAAGCAGTTCTCTGCCCCCAATTGGGGGTATGTGTATGCCCTCGGTGCCTACGACTGGATGACCTTGAAACCCGAGTCGCAGTTGGCTGCCGTCAGCCGCGAGCAACTCTTCAACTATTGCGACAGTCTGGTGGCCTTCACCGCCGAGTCTTCGTTCCAGACGCCCGCGGGCAACAAACCCTCCGACTTCGGCTGGGGCTGCCTGGCCGAGGCCTTCTGTACCAATGGCCTGAACCTGCTCTATGCCTATCGTCTCTCTGGTGATCAGAAGTATTTCGCTGGTGCCCTGCAGAATGCTGAGTATATGCTTGGCCGCAATGCACAGGGGCTTTGCTATGTCACAGGTTTCGGCACAAAGAGTCCGCAGCATCCCCATCACCGCATCTCTGAGGCCGACGCTGTCGCTGGTCCATATCCAGGCTTGCTCGTGGGCGGACCGAACCCTGGTCAGCAGGACATCAACGACGTGAAAAAATACGACTCGTCATGGCCTGACGAGTCGTACGCGGATGTGATGCAGTCGTATGCATCCAATGAGATTGCCATCAACTGGAATGCCTCATTGCTGGCACTCCTGGGATGGATTGTTTCAGCGGAACAATAGCGGCGCCATCTCACGGAGACTGCGGCGCCAGGAGAGGAACTCATGGGCCGTGCCTTCAGAAATAAAGCCTACGGCATTCAGACTGGCACCCTTCAGAGCCTCGACGGACTTGTTGATACCGTCGGGGTCCTCTTTTGAGCCGCAACTCTCAAAGATCACCTTTACCTGCTTGGGATCCTTGATGTCCTCGGGCATATATGTGCCACCGCTCAGCAGTCCGTAGTATCCGAAGGTTTCAGGGCGACGGAGGGTGATGAGTTTTGTCTCCACACCGCCCATCGACAGACCGGCCATGGCACGGTTCCACTTGTCGGCCTTCGTCAGGAAGTGCTGGTCGATGAAGGGTACGAGTTCGTCGACGAGTAGCGTTTCAAACTCCTTGGCGGTGAACTGTCCGATGGTGCCGAACTTGATATTGTTGGTCAGACCATAGGCCATGACGATGATAAAGGGCTTGATCTTGCCTTCTGCAATCAGGTTGTCCATGATCAGGCCGGCATGTCCCTGCTTGCCCCAACTCGTCTCATTCTCACCCCAGCCGTGCTGCAGGTAGAGTACGGGGAAGCGTTCCTGCTTACCTTTCACGACCTTTCCGTAGGTAGGAGGCAGGTATACCATGGCCGTCTGCATCTCGCCCGTGCTGGGTGAGGGATAAAGTACTTCCTGAATGTTTCCGTGAGGAATGTCCTGACGGCAGGCATAGAAGTCCTGATCGGGAGCGGGAATCTCGATACCGCTCTCCCAGCGGCAGGAACCGAAGTAGTTGTGCGTGCCAGGATCGTTGAATACACCACCGTCGATGGTCAGGTGATAGTAGTGGAAGCCAGGGTCCATCGGGCCCTCGGTCGTTCCTACCCATACGCCCTCCTTGTTCTTGCGGAGCACGGTGCCGCCACGTCCGCCAAGACCGAGGCTGACAATAACCGACTTGGCATCAGGAGCCTCCACGCGGAAGCGGGCATAGCCCTCGCTGTTTACCTGCGGATACTCCTGTCCGGGCTGGTTCATGGGGTTGGGCACCCAGTCATCCTTGGGTACATACTTGTCGGCGGCAGCGTCGAAGTCGCGGATGATGCTGAGTGAACGCTTGGCCTTGAAGTTCTCATCGAAAGGCAGCGGGTGGTTGCCCAAACCCAGCCAGGAGTCCTTGTCGCTGAGATTCCAGAAAGTGACATTGTCGATGACGTCCTTGTGTTTTCTGAAGATACGGAATAAGCGATTGTACTGGTCTTCCTGCAGAGTGGCGATATAGGGTGCCTGTGGCTTGGCCTCTCCACGTGCGAACATCAGTTGTCCGCCACTCTCCGTATTGGTACGGAGGTCGAGTTCAGTGATGTGAATGTGCTTCACCAGTTCCTTGAACTTCGTAATGGTCTGGTCGAGTTGCTCCTCGTCAGGGAAGTAGATGTTGTAGTGGCCCTGCATGCCGATACCCTGGATGGGTACGCCGGCCTCCTGCATCTTCTTCACCATATTATATATACGGTCGCGCTTGCCTGGATCTACGCAACTATAGTCATTGTAGAACAGCAGGGCATTGGGGTCGGCCTCATGGGCAAACTCAAAGGCTTTGGCGATGAACTCGTCGCCGCAGAGTTTGAAATGACGGCTTTGGCGATAGGGACTGGCAGGTACTAACTTACCATCGACAAAGTCGAAGGGGCGACCGTCATCGGCCATGGCCTCATTCACCACATCCCAGGCATAGACCACGTCCTTATAGCGGTTTACTACCGTGTGGATATGGTCGCGCAGGCGCTCATAGAACACTTCCTTCTTTACGGGCTTGCCCTTCTTGTCGGTAAACATCCAGTCGGCGAACTGGGAGTGCCAACAGAGGCAATGGCCGCGCATCTTGATGCCATTCTCGCGACAGAAGTCGGCGATCTTGTCGGCCTTCTCGAAGTTCCATACGCCCTCCTTGGGGTGGATTTCACCAGGCTTCCAGTCGTTTTCGGCCGTGATGCTGTTGTACTGCTTCTTGATAATTTCAATCTGGGCAGGGTCAGTGACATTGGTCTGGTTGACGGCTACGCCAATGGTGAAATAATCCTTGTAGGCATCCTTCAAGCCAGGACCCTCGGAATAATCAATGGGTCGTCCCCACTGTGCGAATGCGGACAGACTGCCCACTGTGAGCAGCATCAGTCCTAATAAACTTTTCTTCATATCTATAAACTGTAAATTATAAACTGTCAACTACTTAAACAGGTGGGGAATGAACTGGTTAAGCCCGCGGCGCCAGGTGAGCCACTCATGATCGGTACCCGTCGACTCATAGTATTCAGCCTTGATGCCCAGGGCGTTAAGGTCCTTCACGAGTTTCTCGGTGCCGAACATCTTGTCCATGCCTTCCGTGCCACTCATCATGAAGAGGTAGTGGATCTTCTTATTGAACTCGTCGGCATTGGTGAACACGCCGTCGTAGGCCGTCTTCACGTCAAGGCCGAAGATGGCGCCGCTGAAGGTTCCCATGTAGGAGAACTTGTCCATGTTGCTGAGTACGATGTCGAAGGTCTGGTGTCCGCCCCACGACAGACCGGCCATCGCGCGATGATCGCGGTCTGTGAGGGTACGGAACTTAGAGTCTATAGTTGGTATTAAGTCGTTGATCATAACCTTATAGAATGAGTTTCCATACTCGCTGAAGCCCTGACGGTTGTCACCGCCACGGAAAGGTGCCTTGATGTCGCCGCTCTCCATGACCACGATCATCGGTACGGCCTTGCCGGCAGCGATGGCATTGTCCATGATGTGCTGCATGTGGCCCTGCTTGCTCCAGCCAGTCTCGTCCTCGCCCATACCGTGCTGCAGATAGAGGACAGGATAGCGCTTCTTGGCATTTTTCTCATACTCGGCGGGAGTATAGACCATGGCGTGGCGCCACTCCTGGGTTGATTCGGCAAAATAGTAGATTGAGCGCACCTGTCCGTGGGCAATGCCCTGCTGCGGGCGGTAGTAGTCGCCCTCCGGTCCTTCAGGGATCTCAATGCCGCCAGCCTCGCGGTTGCAGCCGAAGAAGGTCTCTGTGGCTAGGTCGATGAAGTTTACGCCACCGATATTCATGAAGTAATAGTGGAAACCTGGCACGAGAGGATCGGTAACAGCGCACCAGGTGCCGTTCTCGTCTCGACGCATGTCGTACTTCTTGCTGCAGATATCCACGACGGCACTGCTGGCTGTCGGAGCATTCAGACGGAAGTAGGCACGGCCCTCTTTGTCGATCTTAGGGAACTCGTTACCAGGGACGGTGGTCTCGGCAATGAATGCATCGGCTGGTACGTCGAAGGGCTTTTTCACCTGATAGCCCATCAGTTCGAGCATACGCTCACCGTAGCGGGTGCCGAGTTCACGGTATCCGGCAGCATCGAAATGGAGTTTGTCAGGGCCGTTGGTACAGCCTGTGGAGGATATGACCTGGGCGGTGTGGAGTGTTTTGGGCAGGTCGTTGATCTGCGGGTTGCATGCTACGCAGACACCCTCGCCATTGGCCTGTACCACCTCACCGACGAGGATGGGCACTTCCTCAGGTTTCAACTGGAGATCGCCGAGCAGGTTGTCGTACACCTGCTGCACCATGCCGGCCCATTTCGGATCGCCTGTATTGGTCTCGCCCTGGTGCATCAGTACGCCCTTGATGACACCGTCCTTTTGAGCCTTTTTGGCCAGGGTGACCAGACGCTGATAGGGATTGTTGTCGTAGGCTGCCAGCATGCCTTTCATCCAGCCAGGTGCTTTCTTGACGTAACTCTCGATGCTGTCGGGCAGGAAACCTTTGATATCAATACCACCTATGGCAACGTGAATCACACCGACACGGATGTTCTCTGGCAGATTCTTGATCATTGTACGACCAAACCAGTCGGCGGGTGTCAGGCCTGTATTGGGGCGGCAGAGTGGGGCGGAGGCTTCGCACCATTCGCCCATCTTGCGGCCTTTGTCAGGGAAGTCGACAGCAGGCATCAGCAGAAATCGCGGACCAGGGCTGGCAATGTCCTGGGCTTCCGCCTTGGCTGCGCCTTCCATGTTCGACTGTCCGAAGCAGAGAAAAATGTAAAAGTCAGGGTCAGGTTTCTGAGCATTTGCCGTCAGGGCCAATACGCTCAACAGGGTGATTGTGATTAGTCGTTTCATCATCAAAAATTAGTTAGGGATTATCATTTTGGGTGCAAAGATACATAATAATACTGATACCTCTTTTTCCAGATGTTTCAAATGCTTTGCGATATGTAACATCCGTTATCGCCTTTGTCATTGCGTAAAATCTGTGAAACAAATGACAAAACGCATATATTTATAAATATATACCTTTGCAACCGTAAAGTTCTAAAAAGCAACTAATCAAAGAAAATTAAGCAATATGAATCAAAATCAGACAAGATGAAACAGTTAACTAACTATGTGAAAGAAACTGTTTCCCCTGCTATGGTCCGACTACGCCGTCTGGTGCTGTCGGTGTTGGCCTTGATGCTCTGCACGACTGTGTGGGCACAGG
>JAFUAK010000303.1 GCA_017460765.1 Prevotella sp.
GCATCCTCGTCGATGTCGAAGGCAGCAGTGTGGTGGCCAGCCGTGGTACCGAGTTCCTTATTCTCCACGCCAACCAGCGTGAAGAGCGTCGGAGCGAGTTGGTTGTAAAGGGCGAAGGTTTCCGAGGCATACCAGTTATAGACCTCGTCGCTGACAATCCGCCCGGGATAGAGCCCACCGACGGTCTTCAGGGCAAAGGCCGTTAGTTGCGGATCGTTGACCACCGGTGGCACCTGCGCCGTCATCTTTTCGCCGAAGCGCACCGTGCAATCATGGGCATGGGCCACGTCAGTAGCCACCTTCTTGATGAGTTCCAGCGACTGCACCCCACTGTCCCAATCGAAGAAGCGGAGGGTGCCACCGATATAGACGGAGTCGGGGATAACATTCCACGTCTCACCGCCCTGAAACTGGGTGATGCCGAGAGTGACAAGTTTGGTAATGTCGCGCTGCTGGTTCCAAGCGATGGCAATCGAGTTGAGTATGGCGGTACTGGCATAGATGGGGTTCACGGAGAGGTCAGGGCGCGAGGCATGGCCACCACGCCCGAACACCTGCCAGGAGAGCATGGCCATGCCTGCCATGATGGAGCCTTCCTTGATATAGATTTTCCCTAAGGGAACATTCGAGGCCAGATGATTGCCATAGATGGCATCGAAATGGATGTCCCTGATGGCCGCAATCATCGGACGGATACCTGTATTGGTCTCCTCGCCCTCCTCAAAGAGAAAGACATACTTGCCCGTCAGACGGTCGCGCCAGTCGTAGAGGATACGGATGGCGGTGAGCAGGATCGACATGTGACCGTCGTGCCCACAGCCCTGAGTGACACCCTTGTTCTTAGAGACAAACGGCTTAGGGAGACCCTCACCATTCACGTCACTCTCTGTTACAGGCAGACCGTCGATGTCAGTACGAAGACCGATGGTCTTACCTGGCCTATGAGTGTCGAGGATGGCATAGAAGCCCGTACTGCCCGGCACGTCATGGATATCGAAGTCGCCAATCGCGGCCAACCGCTCCTTCAGATAGCGGACCGTCTCTACCTCCTGTCCACCCACTTCCGGATAGAGATGCAGGTGGCGGCGCACCTCACGGGTATAGCCGTCGTAGGCCTGTACCTTATTTAATATCTCCTTGTCTGAGATCTTGCTCGCAGCAAAGGCCTGCACAGCACTGGTAAGGAGAGCCGTGCAGACCAACAACAATGCAATTATGGATAAACGTTTCATGACAAAATCAATCTATTATGGGTGCAAAGGTACGGCGATTTCCGCACACAAGCAATCCCTCAATCGTGGTATTTTTGTACCAAACGTTTGGCGAATTATAACTGGAACGAGACATTAGCATAGATATTCCGTCCTTTCTGGGGAATATGGTTCCAATCGGAATAAGTGGAAAAATAGCAGTCAAACAGGTTATCGACACCTACATGGAAGTTCGTGGACACATTGCCCAATGCGCAACGGTAACCCACACTGAAGTGCCACACGGCATAACCCACCGACGGTATCTCACCATACTTCTCGCCATAATGGCTCTGACGGGCCACGAAGTCGGCTCCCATCTCAGCCTCCACATTGTCAGCCTGCCCCTTGACCTTCGTCCTATATGTCAACGGTGCTATCAGCGGCAGTCTGGCCCCAGTATTCTCCCTGCCATAGCCGTACTCCAGACGGTTCTCCCAGCGCAGCCAGGGCCAGGGTGAGAAGTTGAGCATCCCCAAGAGGTTGACGATCTGTGCATTGTTCAGGTTCTGGTAGACCTTCACACCTGCGGCCCCAATGGTCATGGGCGACAACCGTTCGTCGGGTATGCCAATGATATAGTTATGGAAGAAGAAGGCATTGCCCTCCACCCGCGCCTCTACCTGATCAGAGGTCCAGGCGACGGAGCCATTCAACTCAAAGGCACTTTCATTCTTCAGGTGAGGGTTGCCAATGTAGTCGTAGCGGTCGAAGGTGTTATTGAGGAAGTAGCCATAGGCCTCCGTGACCGACGGGGCACGGTTGCCCAGGCCTGTGCCGACAGCCAGTTTCCACCCGCCTAGTCTGTAGGCGTAACTCAGGGCAACACGCCCTGTCAGACCAGAGGCCGTACGCGCCATGCCAGGGAAATAGATGTCCAGTGCCCGAAACCCTTCGTCGCTGTTGATGCAGCGAGTCTGCCATGAGCCTTTGGCCGACACACGGAGACTGTGATGGGCCATTAGGGCGATATCGTCGGAGAGCGACAGACCACAGTTGAAGGTGCCCACATCGGGCCATGTCAACATATACATGGGTGCCACGCCCTCCACGTACATCGTCATGTCAGCGAAGAGGGTGTTGTAGTAGGCATCGTAGTTCAACTGATAGTGATGGATGCCACGCGCCCCCTGCAATAGACTGTAAAGTCCCGCCGTAGTGCTCTTGCCAGGCATGTCCATGTGGATCAGCACATCGGGACGATGGGTGTCGTCCATGTTGTGGGTGATATGGTTGTAATACACCTTGCTCTCCCAGCGATAGAAGAAGCCGCCCATCTGCTCCTGCCTATAGGACAGGGAGGAGATGAACCCCGTGGCATCGCTCACATCCATATTGAGGGCGGGATAGCCCACATCGGTGGCACGGTCGAAGATGACCGTCCCCTCTAGGATATGGTTATTGATGGGTTGCCATCCTAAGTTGGCGAAGGCATTCACTTTACGGAACTGTGAGAAGTCGATCTCCTGATGGCCGCCCGCCCTGTAGTTGTCGGCATGGCGATAGAAGGCCCCAATGTTGGTGTAGAACCGCTGTGAGGAGAAGGCAGCATCGGCCCCATAGACCTGCAAGTGGCCGTTCCCCTCGTATCCCAAAGTGGCATTATACTCATGAGAAGATGCATCAAAGCCGGCCTTCCGCAGTTTCAAGTCTATGCTCCCACCAATGTTGCCCGTGGCCTGAGGATTACCGTCGAGGCCAGAGTCAAGATGGATGCGCTGTAGGTTACCGCTCTCGACGTAGGAGGTTACGGGGTCCATCTTGTCAGTACAGGCGTAGAAGATCTTCATGCCATCGATGGTGGTGGATAGACGCTCCGTCTGCATGTTGTTCACTACGGGCTCCCAAGCGTAACTGCCCCGCTTCACCATCGCTACGTTCGGCAGTTGGAGCAAATGTTCCTCGATGCTGGCCGCCCTGCCTTTGCCCGCCACCTTTCGCTTGGCGCCAACGACAGAGGTGACGGTCACCTCATGGAGAGTCGCCTCCTTGCTGATGGAATCTGCCTGCACCTGTGAAAAAACAGGGACTGCCAGAAATAGTAGTCCCCCCATCATCCAATAAAACAGTTTTCTAATCATAGCAAGTCTCAAATCGTGATGGTCCAAAGCAGTTCGCTGAGTACTTCGGAGCCCGTGGATTCCGTACCGCCCACGATGTTCCCATCGGCATCCCGCACGGTCAGGTGAATGTCCCATGTGCCAGTCATCGTCAGATTCAACTGCCCCTGATAACTGCCGTCTGCCTGACGGGTCAGTGCTTCGTTGTTGGGCGAAGTGTGATTGCCCATGTCGGGCATCGTGGGATAGATATCGACCGTGAATGTCTCGGTGGCGGGCAGATAGGGGAGTGCCGCGTCGGCTCCACGCTTCGAAATGTATGCCGTGATGGTGTTGATGCCCGTCTGGAATGCCTGGGGATTGGCCAATGAGAGGTAGTAGGTATCATCGCTCACCTTGAACGACTTCAGCCATATCTGGCCTTCTGGCAGGGCCTGCACCGTAGGTTTCCCGTCAGACAACGTGCCAGAACTCTCCTTAATGCGGTAACTGAACGACAACGACCACTCCCCAACCATCAGCAGCGACACCCAAGTGTGATACACTGGCAGGTCGTCCACCTGCATAAAGACATTGGCGACGGGCGTGCTATGCCTCATCGTACCCATATCCATCAGGGGCGAAAGGTCACTGAAAGCAACATCTTTCACATGACGTCCGTTCTCGGTCTTCTCCACCGCAAACCACAGATCGTTGTAGCCAACAGAGAGGTCTGCCTTCCGAGCATATACCTTAATAGTATATTTGCCGACGGTCTGACCTGAAAGGTTCGCCACTTCCTGATAGTTGCTGAGCAACTGTTTGGTATTGGCCTCCTCAGCCAGACTGCAACACTCCTCATCCTCCTCCGTAGGGATGACAATGGGTACCTCCGCCACATCGTTCCCGCCGCACGCGGATAGCAGGAGTCCCGAAAACAATCCTAAAAACCAAATAAAACTATTAATCTTTCTCATCTCTCACTTGCTTTTGCTGGTTAATACTTAATGGCCTGACCGTCCTTGGGTATCTGACTAAGGATGAACTGGCGGATATCCTCGTTGCCCTGCTTAAGATCCTCCTGGCGCACATAAATCATGTGACCACTGCGGTAGCCCTTGAAAATGAAGCGGTCCTGGAACTTGCCACCACGGTCAATCTGCCAGAAGTTGTACTTGGCATTGAAGTAGTCGCAGCCGCCATCGTAGTAACCCGACTGCACAAGCACCTTCAGGTCGGGGTTCTGCGAGAGGGCACGCCCCAGATCCTCGCCC
>JAFUAK010000304.1 GCA_017460765.1 Prevotella sp.
CTTTCGAAAGTGTAAAAGAAACTACTTACTCCTGCATGGCCTGCCTCGTGTTCCTGGAGGGCCATCCGCTCTCTGAATCGGCAGTCGGCGAGATCGTGGGCAGCGACGGAAAGGCCTACGCCGTGGCCGACAAGGACTATGTGCCCTATGGCGTCAGCGCTGCGGCCATGGTGGCCTACAAGGACGGCTCGAACGGGCTGGCCATCGCCCTCACCGACGAGCCCGAGGACATGGACTGGAACACAGCCAACGGCCCCAGCGGAGCCGCCGCCCACACCCCGGCCGTCGCAGGACAGACGTGGAAACTGCCCAGCCTGTATGACTTCAGGCAGATGTTCATCAGCACCGACGGCGATGCGCTACTGTCATGGGTCATGAACAGGAATCTCACCCTTGTCGGAGGCACGCCACTGAAGGCATCCCTGCAGGACAACGCCGGCTACTGGATGTCGTCAGAGTGGGAAGGCGACGTTGCCAGCCACATGCGCCACTTCGATAACCACGTCGGCTACAACCGCATGAGTAAGGACATCGTCAGCAGCGTCCGCGCCTGCTTCGCGTTCTAACTTGTCTATACAGAATAAAAACAAGAATTAAAAGATGATGAAAAAGATTTTTAATGCATTCCTGATGCTGGCGATGGTCATCACCGCCGGCATGTCGCTGACATCGTGCACGTCGAACGATGACAACCCGACGACACCCCAGAACTCGCTGGCACAGCAACTCGTGGGCGAGTGGATATTCGAACTGGAGACCGACGGCATCGAGGACTACGACTTCGACGAGGATACTAAGGCCCTCGCCGAGGAAGCCAAGATAGCCGTACTCTACCACTTCTTCAGCAACGGCACGTGCTGGAAGGAGATCAACCTGATGCTTGGCGACGAACTGATGAACCAGCCCGTCGGCCGCTACGCCACCGAGGAGAGCACCTACACGATAGATGCCAGCGGACGAGTGGTCATAGCCATCAAGGATGCCGACACGGGCATCGACCAGAGCGAAGAACTGACGTTCGACGGCACGCGGCTCACCATCAAGTACGCCGATGCCGACGTGCCCTTCACTTTGGAGCGTGCCACCGACGCGCAGACCCAGTTCTACAAGGCTGAGTCGGATGCCTGGCACGGCGGCAGTGACGACGGCGGCGGGGACGCCGTGGGTCATCCGCTCTCGGAATCCGTACTCGGCGAGATCGTGGGCACCGACGGAAAGGCCTACGCCGTGGCCGACAGGGACAACCTGCCCGGGGGCGTCAGCGCAGCAGGCATGGTGGCCTACAAGGACGGCACCCACGGACTGGCCATCGCCCTCAAAGACGAAAGCAGCACGATGAGATGGGATGAGGCCATCGGAAAGAGCAGCACGATGAAATGGTACATGGGCAATGGAAAGAGCGGAGCCGCCGCTCACAAGCCGGCCGTCCACGGCCAAACATGGAAACTGCCCAGCAAGGACGAGTGGGAGCAGATGTTCAAGGCCAATGGCGGCAGCGAAACGCATTACACGGGTCTGAACACGGCCATCAGCAATGCCGGAGGCACACCTCTGCGGGATAAGGAGGATGACTACTGGTCGTCTACGGAGCGTATTCCAGGTTACGCCTACTCAGTAAACATCTTCGAAGAGGATGGGGCCGAAGCCCTCATCGATTTCAACTCAGAAGAAGACATGTACTACGTCCGCGCCTGCTTCGCGTTCTGACCTGTCTGTACAAGGACACAGAGGGGCTGTCCCCTCTGTGTCCTTCGCTCTTTGAGGCCCATCGTTCTTTGACTTACTGAGACAACAACGGATATAAATCTCGAAAATATTTCCGCAGATTACGGATAATCTCGCGGAAAATGTGTATCTTTGCACCGCAGTATAATCATTACAACTATGTATAAGAGTAGATCCATACCAACATTGAGCGGTGAAAATGCTGAGTATTTCCGCGAAATACAGGCAGAGATGCAGCACACTGAAAGCCAGGATAAGTGGCAGGAAGTGGGCGAGGGAGTACACAGAATGATGGAGAAGGCAGGCAAAGAGGCATGGGGTTTCTGAATGAGAACGAAAGAAACGATGGAGGCAGTAGCGGCTTTCTGCGTGATTAATACCGATATAGCCGTGGACTTGATTCCTAAAAGTACAAGGAATAAGTTGAACCGTAAGATACCATACGCTAAGCAACGCGACCATTATCCTGCTGTTCTGAATTCTATGCCCGTAATTAGTTCTGGCCAGTATTCAAGACCGAAGAGGACGAACGTCTGGCAAACGAACTGGAAGATGGTCAACCGCTATTGACCAGATTCATGATAGCAGACTTGAAAATTAAGTAGCCCTACCACCTGCACTTTCGAGATTTATATC
>JAFUAK010000305.1 GCA_017460765.1 Prevotella sp.
CTTATCGAAGAGGGGAGAGTCCTTGCCGCACCAGAGATAGAGGAAATAGTCGCGGGCATAGTCACGTGGATATTCCTCGTTAGGGCCGGAGAAGGCTGAACGGATAATCATACCGATGTGGTGCATCAAGTCCTTACCACTATATCTGACATTAGGGTAGATCTCCACTTCCTTGAGGGTGCCGTCGTCGTTCAGCGGACAACTGGCATGGAAAAGTAAGTTAGAGTTGCTGACGGTATACATACAGCCATGGGAGAGCAGTGTGCGTATATGCTTGTGCAACTTCTCACAGATACGGAACGAGTGGTGGAGTTTCTGCATGAGCAGAGTCTCATCCTCTGTGAGTTTATTAGGATCTTTGGGATCGACGGTGGGGAAGTGGCAACTTTTCATTTCGTACTCCTTCCCGTCGAGGGTACAGATGCCCCGTTCGTAGTCGATATGCTCGAAGAGGCAGCGATCCTGCATCTGCCACTCAGGACGACGCTTGAAGATTTCAGCCTCCTCCTTGAACTGGATCACGGCGATGGCCTTGTGCATCTTGGCTGTCAACTGGCGCGTCTTTTCATCCATCGAGTTGCCCGGCAGCACTTTGGGGAGAAATTCCTCACAAGGATCATCACCGTAGGTCTCGAGGGCAAAGGTGGCCAGGGGGACGAGGTTAATACCGTATTCCTCAATGGTGGCCAGATTGGCGTAGCGCAGGCAAAGGCGCAGCACATTGCAGATACATGCATTATTGCCTGCCGAGGCACCCATCCATAAGATATCGTGGTTGCCCCACTGGATGTCCCATGAGTGATACTGACGAAGGGTGTCCATGATGATGTGGGCGCCAGGTCCCCTGTCGTAGATGTCGCCCAGAATGTGTAACTGGTCGATGGCGAGACGCTGAATCACATTACAGATGGCGCAGATGAAATCGTCAGCACGGCCCGTGGAAATGATCGTGTCGACTATGACGTTGACATAGGCTGTCTTGTCGTGGTCTGACAGACTTTCGTGCAACAGTTCCTCGATGATATAGGAAAAGTCCTGAGGCAGCGACTTGCGCACTTTCGAGCGGGTATATTTCGAAGATACATCTCGACATACCTTCACCAATTGGTGGATGGTGATACGATACCAGTCCTCGATGTCTGTCTCTCGGGCCTTGATGAGTTCCAGTTTCTGTTCAGGGTAATATATTAGGGTACAGAGTTCCTTCTTCTCTGCCTCACGCACATTGTTGCCGAAGAGTTCATTCACCTTTCGCTTGATATTACCAGAAGCATTCTTGAGCACATGTCGGAAAGCCTCGCTCTCGCCGTGGATATCTGCCAGGAAGTGCTCTGTTCCCTTGGGGAGTGCCAGAATCGCTTCGAGGTTGATGATCTCCGTAGAGGCATCGGCGATGGTGGGGAAAGACTGGGAGAGCAACTGGAGATAGTGCATGTCTGTTCCTGAATTGTTGAAAGCGTTAGTCGTCATATCTTTAAGTGGTTTGTTAGGAGTTTACGAATATGTTTTGTCAGACGGTTATCGATAGGAGAAAGGGGCATATAGCCTTCGTCGAGTCCCGTCTGTTCGCTGAGCACCTGCATGAGGCTCTCCGCAAATTTCGTCAGGTTCTTCTCTTCGAGGGCCGAAAACAGCAGGTCGTCATTCACGGTGTCACGGTAGAGTTCGCGTGTGAGTTCAATGAGATGGAGGAGGAGGGGCTGTTTGTTCAGTTGGCGGATAATCTTAAGCAGATAGGCTGTCTCGTCACCCTCATAGTCGCCAACGATCTCCTTAATGGGTTTGGGTCGTGAATAGGAATCCGGGAAATAGGCTTCAATCCTGGTTGTGTCGATGGATGGGGCGGGTAATCCCAAGACTCTGATGCCATAGTCTATATAGTTGCGGA
>JAFUAK010000057.1 GCA_017460765.1 Prevotella sp.
AATTATTCGTCCTGTGACTGTTGAAAACCGCTGACGAGGCCCTGCATGTATTGCAACAACTGGCGCACGACGATGATGCTCTGCTGCATCGGCTCGGCGGCATGGTCGATGATGTTGATGCCGTACTGCACGGACTGAGCGTCGAGCAGGTCTATGAGCGACACATAGCCGTTTTCGTCGGCAAAGTTGAAGGTTGGCATCGTCCAGTAGTCAACGCCGAACTTGGTGGTGACGAGTTTCATCGGGATGGTCTGGTTTACACCTTTGCATGTCATCTCGGCCTTGATGAGTGCATTCAGCTGCTGCGTATATTGGTCGATGGTCTGCTCGTCGGCATAGTGGCGGCGGGCTGAAGTGGAGGCACGTGCCAGTTCCAGTGCCTTCGTCATGTCGCTGATGCTGAGCGTGGTGGTCAGGTCGTCGAGCAGAGTAATCTTGGCCTCGTCCAGCGTGCGCGTGGTCATCCAGGCTGCAAGCAAATCGAGAATAGACGATGCCGAAGTGAACTGCGACAGGTCGAGGTTAGCCAGTCCACCCTCGGCATCCCGGCTCTGTTTCATGGTCAGGTCAATCATGTTGCGCCCGTTCTGGCTCCAACTGAAAGCATAGTCGCCCGTATGGTTCACACGGTCGTTGGCAATGGAGAAGGTGAGCGAAGATACATCGTGTGTCGACGCCATCACATTAAGATGGCTATTAACTGTTCCGCTGACGCTAAAGTTGCTATGGCCTAACTGGGCATATTCTGAACCTGCGGGAGGCGTAGCTTGATTCTTAAAGGAACCCGTGAATGAATCTTCCCACGAACCAGTGGATTTGTTGGCGATAGCAAACTGGAATTCAGAGGGGAAGAAGAAGATGATGGCGAGGCCCTCCTGCTGGGTAGAGGCGTGTAGGAATTTGATGCTCGTGTCGCCACCGGCCTTCAGCGTCAGTCTAAGACTATGGGGGACATACTGTTGGGTGACGGGATTGAACCCTTTGCTGATAATCTCAAAGTCTTCTGCCTCCTCCACGTCGAAGCCTGTTTCTTCAGCATTCATCGTGAAGCGGTAGTTGAAATCGGTGAAGTCCACCGTGCCATACATCTTATAGCCCATCGCAGCCAGTTCGCTGCCCTCTTCCACGGGTTTGATGCTCTGTTTCACCTTCTGCATGAAGGTGTTTAGAACGGCCTTCTCAAACTCTGGGTTGTTGAGCACGCTCTGATTGAAATTCAGGTTCAGGTTGTTGGCCGCATTCCACGACGTGAAGTTCAGGTTCTCCGCCAGATCCTTCATCGTGGCGCGGGTGTGCTCCACGAACTCCTTGCGGTTCTTCTTCGCTTGCTCCTGGGCGGGATTGTCCTCCGAGTCGGAGGTACACGCTGTGAATACACTTGCGCCACAAACGAGGGTGGCGGCCATCACCCAATTCAGAATCTTTTTCATTATCTTGTTGTTTTTATTGTCATCTGCTCTTTTCTATCGATTATTCGGCAGGCTTCGTCTGCAGGAAGGCCGTCTGCAACTTCTGAAGGGCTTGGGCCAGCTGGCGCACGATGATGATGCTCTGCTGCATCGGCTCGGCGGCGTGGTCGATGATGTTAATGCCATATTCCAATGACTCTTTGTCGAGTAGCTCCGTGAGCGGTGTGTAGCCGTTCTCGTCGGCAAAGTTGAGGGCTGGCATAACCCACCAGTCAACGCCAACCTTGGCTGTGGCGATGCGCATGGGAATCTCCTGGTTCACACCCTTGCAGCTCATCGAGAAGGTGATGTACTTGTTCATCTCATCGGCATAACCACTCATGGTCTGCTGGTCGGCGTAATTGCGGCGAGCCTTGTTCATCTCGGTCTCTATTTGCATCACCTTCAGGCAGTCGGAGACTTTCATTGTCGTCGTCAGGTCGTCGTTCAGGGTGAGTGTCAGTTCATCGACGCTATTACCCTGCAGGACGGCACCGATAACGCTGAGGATGCTGCTCGAGTTCGTCAGGAACGAGAGGTCGGTCTTGCCGTTCGTGTTGGTACCCACGGCACGGAGGGCCACTCGCTTTTGGCCGTTGTGCGTGAAGTCGAACGTCAGGCCACTCTGATGCGTGGTGGGATCTTGGCCGATATTGAATATCAATTCGGTGGCGTCGCCAGGGATAGAGGTCTTGACGGTGCCTTTCAAGTTCCAACCGTCCTGCAAAATAGATGTGGCATCGGCAGGCAGATTACCATCTTCATACTGTCCATGGACGACGGTCAGGTGGCAAGAGGCCGTAATACCAGGCACCCATGCGCCGTCCTGAATGGTACTGAGCGTGAAGTCGTAGTGTTCAGGGAACTTGACGATGACGGCGACGGAGTCGTTGCTGAAAGCCCGACTATACTGAGCGTACTCCTCGCCGCTGCCCTTGAGGTCAATCCTTACGGAATACTCGGGCCTGCCCGTATGAGTCAATTCCATCACCAATCCGTCTTCCGAGTTGGGAGTCACGTCAAAGCCAGTCTCAGTGGCAGTAAAGATGTAGTCGAAGTCGGCCAGATTGACGGTTGCCATATACTTCTCGGAATATTTCTCGGCAACTTCTGCAGGCAGGGGCATTATCGACTTCTGGATTTCCATGCCGAAGGTGCGGCTGAGGGTCTTGTCGAAGTCGTCGTTGAGAATCACATACTCGTTGAGGTTCATATTGAAGGCATTCACCGAGTTCCACGTCGAGAAGTTCAGGTTCTCGGCCAGGTCCTTCATCACGGCGCGGGTATGCTCGATGAACTCCTTACGGTTCTTCTTCGCCTGTTCCTGGGCGGGGTTGTCACTTGTGTCGTTAGAACACGATGTCAATACACTTGCGCCGCAAACGAGGGTGGCGGCCATCACCCAATTCAGAATTTTTTTCATTTTGTTTAAAGACTTATACCTCAATATAATAATCTGCTTTGAATTCAGTTACTCGCCCTGCTGGTATGTGCCGAAGATAGTCTGGAAATATTGCAGCAACTGGCGCACGACGATGATGCTCTGCTGCATCGGCTCGGCGGCGTGGTCGATGATGTTGATGCCGTACTGCACGGACTGAGCGTCGAGCAGGTCTATGAGCGACACGTAGCCGTTTTCGTCGGCAAAGTTGAAGGCTGGCATCGTCCAGTAGTCCACGCCGAACTTGGTGGTGACGAGCTTCATCGGGATGGTCTGGTTTACACCTTTGCATGTCATCTCGGCCTTGATGAGTGCGTCCATCTGTTGGGTATACTGGTCGATAGTTGCCTCGTCGGCATATTGGCGGCGGGCTGAAGTGGAGGCACGTGCCAGTTCCAGTGCCTTCGTCATGTCGCTGATGCTGAGCGTGGTGGTCAGGTCGTCGAGCAGGGTGATGCTCAGTTTGTCGAACGATTTGCCAGCCACGGCGTTCAGCAGCAGGGTCAACAGTTTCGAGTCGCTGTTGCTTGTTGTGGGCGGTTCGTCAGGCTTGCCGTCACCGTCGATGTCGGGCTTTTCGGGGCCGCCACCTTCTTCCATGCCGGGTATATCGCCCATATCCGTCCCTGGGTCAGAGGGCCGGAAGCCAAGCACATCGTGACCGTTGGCGGTGATCGAGAGCATGTTGCGACCGTTCTGCACGAAACTGAACTCACGCTTCATCTCCTTGGTCTCACGGTTGTCACTAACGAGGAAGTTGATGCTTGTGGCATCGCCTTTGGCCTGCATGGCGGGAATGGGCTGCATGTAGGAGTTCACGGTTCCGCTGATGGTCCAACTGTCAGTGTTGGGATTGATGAACTCAGCACCTTCTGGCGAGTTCACTTCGTTCTTGAAAGAACCGGTGAAGCCGTCATTCCACGAACCGGTGAACTTGTCGGCGATGGCAAACTGGAACTCGGTGGGCACGATGAGCACCAGAGCGAGTCCTTCCTGCTCACGGGCGCGGACAATCTGCTTGAAGCTCTTGCTGCCGCCGGCCTTCAGGGTCAGTTTCAGCATGCCC
>JAFUAK010000058.1 GCA_017460765.1 Prevotella sp.
CTTTCCAATTGTAAGTATTGGCTTGAGGAGTTCCAGTTCGATGGATTCCGCTTCGACGGTGTGACTTCAATGCTTTACTATTCACATGGATTGGGTGAGGCCTTTGGCGGCTATGGTGACTATTTCAACGGGCATGAGGACGACAATGCCATCTGCTATCTGACGCTGGCCAACTGTCTTATCCATGAGGTGAAGCCCGATGCCATTACCATTGCAGAGGAGGTGAGTGGTATGCCTGGTCTCGCAGCGAAGTTTGAGGATGGCGGTTATGGCTTTGATTATCGCATGGCGATGAACATCCCCGATTATTGGATTAAGACCATAAAGGAGGTGCGCGATGAAGATATCAATGTGACGAGCATTTTCTGGGAAGTCAAGAATCGTCGTCCTGATGAGAAGACCATCTCCTACTGTGAGAGCCACGATCAGGCGCTTGTTGGGGACAAAACGATTATTTTCCGTTTAATCGATGCCGATATGTACTGGCATTTTGCCAAGAAAGATGTGAATGATATTGCCCAACGCGGTATCGCGCTGCACAAGATGATTCGCCTCGTGACTTGTGCGGCCATCAACGGTGGTTATCTGAACTTTATGGGCAATGAATTCGGCCATCCCGAATGGATTGACTTCCCTCGCGAGGGTAACGGCTGGTCGTACAAGTATGCCCGACGTCAGTGGAACCTCGTTGACAATAAGGACCTATGCTATCATTGGCTGGGTGATTTTGACCGTGAGATGCTGAAGACCATCAAACTAGTGCGCAACTTCCAGGACAAGCCTGTAACGGAAATATGGCATGATGAGGGTGACAAGGTGCTCTGTTTCATGAGAGGCGATCTCGTGTTTGTGTTTAATTTCTCACCCGATCGCAGTTATACCGACTACGGCTTCCTTGTGCCCACGGGCTCCTACGAGGTGGTGCTGAATACTGATGCTAAGGAGTTTGGAGGTAATGGTTTTGCCGATGATAGTATTACACACTTCACAAACTACGATCCTCTTTATGTGAAGGATCACAAGGAGTGGCTGAAACTCTATATCCCGGCACGTTCTGCCGTTGTCCTAAAGAAAGTTTAGTATGAATTATAACCGTCAGAACAAAAGCAGTAGCACACTCACTATTCGGGCGATGTGTGCTATTGTTTTTGTGGTATTCTCGTTGTGTTGGCTCTTCTTTTTCCAACCCGACGTGATGGCTATGACGCAGCATGTGCTTAGTGGTGGCCTTACTCATTATAATAAGGTGGTAGGTGCACTTATCATTACAGCAGTATTGTTTCTCCTCCAGTTTGCGGTCTATAGTTTCACCCGTCTGAAGAAGCGTACCCATGCTCTGACCTATGTGCCATCAATGCTTTTGTTGGCGATGCTTACGGATGTAAGTCAGCAAATAGCGGCAGATGACGTGACCCACATGATGCCTTGGTGGCTGGTGATGGTTATTATTTTTGGGTGGCTAGTTGTTGTCTTGCTGGCTCGTCAGATTCAGGATGTTGAGAACGATGAGTCCTATTCTCTGCTCTCGCGTCCTATGTGGATTAATATGCTGGTGATGTCGCTACTGATGATGGGCGTGGCCTGGCTGGGCAATACAAATGCGGTGTTCCACTTTCGTATGAAAGCAGAAGGACTGCTCTCTGCAGGAAAACACGAGGACGCTTTGAAGGTGGGCAGTAAATCGATCGAAAGCGATGCCAATCTGTTAATGATCCGAATGTACGCCTTGGCACGTACAGACGGACTGGGGGAATATCTGTTTGAGTATCCCATTACAGGCTCCAGTTCAGAGATGCTTCCCACCAACGGAAAAACACGCCTGCTGCTATGCCCGGATGACAGCCTGTACAAGTTTCTGGGCGCTCGTCCTGTAGAGAAGATGGAACCAGTGCGCTATCTGACAATGCTTCAGCGCCGTGACTCAGTGCCACGCAAAATCATTGGCGACTATCTTCTCTGTGGTTACCTCATCGATAAGGATATAGATCGTTTTGCTAAAGAAGTGGATAAATACTATGTGTTGAATGACAGTTTGCCCAAACACTATCGTGAAGCACTCACTCTCTATACCCATCTGCGTGCTAATCCACTGTTTGTCTATCAAACACCTGTGATGGAAGAAGACTATAACAACTATCGCGAGATGGAACGGCAGTATTCCACGCAGGCAGAACGGAAAGGCAGGGTAGGGGAACAGTATCGTGGAACCTATTGGTACTACTACGACTATTAAAGAAGCCTCCCTTGCGAGGCTTCTTTTATTTGTAGAGGTAGCGTTTAATGGATTTCTTGGGAGTCTTTTCAAATTCCTCCTCGTAGATTTCAATCTCAGATATTTTTTCGTAGGCGGGAATCATCTCATTCAGTCCGTTTCGGTTCTGCTCCATGATGTTCTTCAGGTCTTCTTCGGAGAATCCCATATTTTTAGCCTCGTCCATATCGGGGTGGACAAGAGCCACGAGTTTCGTGTCTCTCTGAACAACGATGCTCTCCAGCACCATTGTCATCGAGTTGAGTTTGTCCTCGATCTCCTCTGGATAGATATTCTGTCCATTAGGGCCTAGGAGCATGTTCTTTGAACGACCGTTTATATATACATTGCCGTACTCGTCCATCGTGCCGAGGTCGCCTGTATGGTACCAGCCGTTACGGTCGATGGTCTCTGCCGTGGCCTCAGGATTCTTATAGTAGCCCAGCATCACGTTAGGTCCCTTGGTGAGGATCTCACCAGGAATGTGCCTGGGATCTGGCGAGTCAATCTCCACTTCCTGATGCAGGGCTGCGCGCCCGCAGGAGCCTGGGGCGAAGGTGTGCCAGTCGCTGTAGCAGATGATTGGGGCGCACTCCGTAGCGCCGTAGCCCACGGTATAGGGGAAGTCGATGCGCTTCAGGAACTGCTCCACCTCCTGGTTCAGGGCTGCTCCGCCGATGATCACCTCGTACATCTGTCCGCCGAAGGCTTTCAGCACCTCCTGACAGATCATCTCGCGTACCTTCTTAGATATGACGGGCATCTGCAGCAACAGGCGCATGCGGTTGTTCTGGATCTTCGGGAACACCTTCTTGCGGATGATCTTCTCGATGATCAGCGGGACGGCAATCACGATGACGGGTTTTATCTCGGCAAGTGCCTGAGCGATGATAGCGGGTGATGGTACACGGTTCAGATAGTAGACATGACAGCCATAGAGGAACTCGAAGATAAACTCGAAGGCCATACCGTACATGTGGGCCATCGGCAGCATGGAGATCACGCGGTCGCCTGCCTTGATCTGCTTGCCTAGCACATAGACGGCGAAGTCGAAGTTCGACCACAGGGCTCGATAGGGCAGCATCACTCCCTTGGAGAATCCAGTCGTCCCACTGGTGTAGTTGATGACGGCCAGTTCGTCAGGGCTCTTCTCCATGTAGTAACTCACATGCTCTTTGCGGAAGTACTTGGGGAACTTCTTGCCATAGAGTTCGTTCAGGTGCTCACGGGCATAGGTCAACTTGTCCGTTCGGGATATCATCAGTGAGTAGTCGGGATTGTTAATGATACCCTCAAGCGTCGGCATTGCCTGCGGATCAATAATCGTTGCCACATGGTCGCCCACGAAAAGAAGACGTGCCTCCGAATGGTTCACGATATTGTGAATCTGCTCAGCGTTGAACTCATGAAGGATGGGCACCGCAACGGCACCATAGGTGAGAGTGGCGAGAAATGCTACAGCCCACTGGGAGGAGTTGCGTCCACAGAGTGCAATCTTGTCGCCCTGCTGTATTCCACTGTTTTCAAAAAGGATGTGCAGTTTCTCTATTTTCCTGGCCACATCATGGAATTGCAGAGTCTGTCCCTTGAAGTCTGTCAGCGCATCCCTGTCCCAATTGTTGATAATGCTCTTTTGGATGAGCGCGTTAAAGCAAGGTATTTGTTCCATACGCGATTAGTTATTCTGATATAAGTAGCGTTTGATACTCTTTTTTGGTGTTTTCGCAAACTCCTCCTCGTGGAGTTCGATTGTCGAAATGCGACTGTAGACGGGCAACTGGTTGTTCAGTTCCTGACGGTTCTGCTCCATGATATGCTCCAGTTCTTCTTGACTGAAGTTGACAACCTCGTCCTTATCAGGATGTACGAGTGCCACAAGTTTCTCACCTCGCTGAATGACGATGCTCTCAGAGACCATTGCCATCGTGTTGAGTTTGTCTTCTATCTCCTCTGGGTAGACATTCTGCCCATTGGCGCCAAGCAGCATGTTCTTGATGCGCCCTCGAATGAAGATATGTCCGCTGGGAGCCATCGTAGCCAGGTCGCCAGTATGGTACCAGCCATCTTCGTCGATGACGGCTTTCGTCGCCTCCTCGTTGTTGTAATAGCCGATCATGAGGTTAGTACCCTTCGTAACAATCTCACCAGGGACGTTCTCGGGGTCATTGGAGAGAATCTTTACGTCCATACGATCCACGGGCGTACCACAGGAACCGCCAATGAACTCCTTATAGTCGCAATAGGAAATGAGTGGGGCACATTCTGTCGTACCGTAGCCCACCGTAATGGGGAAATTGATGGAAAGAAGGAACTCCTCCACCTCTTTCGAGAGAGCAGCACCGCCCACAATAACCTCGTAGGCTCGACCACCGAATGCGTTATAGACTTCCTGATAGATACGCTCCTTCACTTTCTTCGAAACTACAGGCATAGCCAACAGCAGACGGATGCGATTATCCTGTATCTTGGGGAATACGCGTTTACGGATAATCTTCTCGATAATTAGCGGAACGGTAACAATCAAGGTGGGTTTGATGTCTGCAAAGGCCTGTGCGATAATGGCGGGCGACGGCAGACGGGTGAGGAAGAAAAGGTGACAACCGTTGCAAAATCCGAAGAGGAACTCCACAGCCATACCGTACATGTGTGCCATCGGCAGGATGCTCAGCATATTGTCGCCAGCCTTCACTTGTTTGCCCAAGCGGTTGATGATGAACTCTACATTACCCCAGAGGGCACGATAGGGAAGCATCACACCTTTGGAGAAACCGGTTGTTCCGCTTGTGTAGTTGATGAGGGCCAATTCCTCGGCATCGTCTTGATAGTAACTGACGTGCTCCTTGCGGAAGGCTCTTGGAAATTTGCTGCCAAAGAGCATATTCAAATGTTCGCGCGCGTAAGTGACCTTTTCCGAACGGGAGATCAGCAGTGAGAAGTCTGGTAGATTGATGATGGCTTCCAGTGCAGGCATGGCCTCAGGATCGATAGTTTTTACGGCATAGTCGCCGACAAACAGCAATTTGGCTCCAGAGTGATTGACAATGTTCTGAATCTGTTCACCATTGAATTCATGCAAGATGGGAACCGCTATTGCTCCGTATGTCAGGGTGGCTAGAAAGGCTACAGCCCAGTGGGCAGAATTACGACCGCAGATGGCAATCTTGTCACCCCGCTCAACGCCACTGTTTTCAAAGACAATATGTATCTTTTCTATTTTGCGCGCCACGTCATGAAACTGGAGGGTAATGCCTTGATAGTCGGTTAGTGCATCTTGGTCCCAGTTCTCAATGATAGCCCTTTGGATATAAGCATTAAAACTGCTGAATGATTCCATTGAAACTGCACATTTTTTGAAATTTTGTGCAAAGATATATCATTTCCTGCACATTTCAAAAAAAAATGTGCAATATTTTAGTGCTATTAAGAAAAAATATTATTTTAGGCGAAAAATGGAACATATTTATTCGTATCTCATCGATTTTGCTGGATGAATGTGTGAGATGAGAAAACTGGGCGCGATAAGAACAAATATACAAATCAGAAGAGTGACGGCATCGAGCAGTAGGATCAGTGGGATATTGAGTTCCATTGGTGCCTCACTGACATAGTAAGTCTGTGGATCGAGTGAAATGATACCCGTATATTTCTGTATCAGCACGATGCCCAGTCCGATGATGTTTCCCCAGAGCATGCCTTGCCCAATGATAAACACAGAGAACCAGAGGAAGGTGTGTCGTACAGTCTTATTACGGGCTCCCAGGGCTTTCAGTATACCTATCATCTGGGTGCGCTCCAGAATAATGATTAGCAGTCCGCTGATCATCGTAAAACCTGCTACACATACCATCAAGGCAAGAATGATCCATACGTTGATATCAAGCAGTTCCAGCCACATAAACACCTGTGGATATGTCTCATAGATGGTCTGTGTAGTCATCATATCGCCATTTGGGTCACAGGTACGGTTGATGTCATTGATAAAAGCATCCTCTGTTAACTTCATTTTTTCGAGGTCCTCCACCATCACACTGATGCCTGTGCAGTCTTCCTTACTCCAGCCGTTCAAGCGATTTACAGCATAGATGTCTGTAAAACAGAGGTTTTCGTCAAAGCGTGTCATGTTGGTTTGGTAGATGCCGCAGACAGTATACTTTCGCGTTTTGACATCGTCATTTCCGATGAAGTAGGCAAACACTTTGTCATTGGTCTTAAGTTGTAGTTTGTCGGCAATCATCTTCGACATGAGCAACTGGTAATGGCTGGCGGTGTCGCTGAACTGGGGAATCTCTCCCTCCAGCAGGTGTTCTTGCAGGAAGGACGAGTTGAATTCTGGTCCGACGCCCTTAAAGGCGACACCGAGGAAATCGTCATCCGTCTTCAGCAGTCCCTGTGTCATGGAATAGCGCTCTGTGTGTTTGACACCCTGGATGTTGCTGATGACATTCATCATACTGTCGTTGACACAGATGGTATAGGGATCAGCATCGTTAAAGAGCATCACATTGTGTACTTGTATATGTCCGCCGAAACCCATCACCTTGTCACGAATAGTGTGCTTGAATCCCAAAACCACACAGACAGTAACAATCATCACAGCCAGTCCAATAGCGACACCAATGGTGGCAATACGAATTGCAGGACGACTCACCATGCGTTTGTCGCCCTTGTCATTGTAGATTCTTCTGGCTATGAATAGGGGGAAATTCATTCGTCCACTCTTCCGGGATAGGCCTCAAGGGCTTTCCTCAGAACAACAAGAGCCCTTTCCAGGTCTTCTTTTTTCAGTACGTATGCGATACGTACCTGATTAATGCCGGCACCAGGTGTGGTGTAGAAACCTGCAGCAGGTGCCATCATCACGGTCTCACCCTCATATTCGAACTCTGAAAGGCACCAGCGACAGAATTCTTCAGCATCGTCGACTGGCAGTTTCGCAACGGTATAGAAGGCTCCCATGGGTATGGGAGAATAGACACCAGGGATACGGTTTAGTCCGTCAATCAGACACTTACGACGCTCCACGTACTCGTCATAGACATCGCGATAGTATTCCTCTGGGGCATCCAGAGAGGCTTCTGCGACAATCTGTCCGATAAGGGGAGGGGAGAGACGGGCCTGACAGAACTTCATCACTGCTTTTCTCACCTCTGTGTTTTTGGTAATGAGTGCACCTATACGGATGCCGCATTCAGAATAGCGTTTTGACACGGAGTCGATGAGAATGACATTCTGCTGGATGCCCTCCAGATGACAGGCTGAGATATAGGGAGATCCCGTGTAAATGTATTCGCGATAGACTTCATCGGAGAAGAGATAGAGATCGTATTTCTTCACCAAGTCGCGAATCTGGTTCATCTCTCGACGGGTGTAGAGGTAGCCCGTAGGGTTGTTGGGGTTGCAGATCATGATGGCGCGGGTACGCTCATTGATCAATTCTTCAAACTTCTCCACTTTGGGCAGTGAGAAGCCCTCCTCAATGGTGGTGGCGATGGTACGGATCCTGGCACCAGCGGATATGGCAAAGGCCATATAGTTTGCATAGGCAGGCTCCGGCACGATGATCTCGTCACCAGGGTTCAGACAGGAGAGGAAAGCGAAGAGCACAGCCTCGCTACCACCTGAGGTGATGATAATGTCGTCGGCGGTGACGTTGATATTGTATTTTGCATAATAGTCTACGAGTTTCTCACGATAACTCAAGTACCCCTGCGACGGTGAGTATTCCAGAATCTCACGGTCTATCTGTTTCAGTGCGTCGAGACCTATTTGGGGCGTGGGCAGGTCTGGCTGTCCGATGTTCAGGTGGTACACCTTTGTTCCTCTTTTCTTGGCGGCAGCGGCCAATGGGGCGAGTTTCCTGATAGGAGACTCGGGCATTTCCAAACCGCGAACTGATATTTCTGGCATCTTAAATTATATATTTTGTAAAAATCGGTGCAAAGGTAGTGTTTTTTTTTGTTAATCAGTGCAATCTCTGGTTTATTTTTAGAAAATATGCGTACTTTTGCATCAAAAAAGAACAGCAAGGTGAATTTCGAGGAATTGATAGAGACACGGGATGCCCGTAAGACCACAAAGGTACGCATGCCTTATGGTTATTTCTATAAGCGACTGATCGATGGTAAATATTCCAACTTCGTTGAGTTCCACGATGAGGTGGCTGATCACATCTCTTTCTCCAAAAGTGTAAAGGCAGAATATGATGCTCTGACGAGTTTCAACCAGAAAACTCAACTCCATTACACTCCTAATGAAGGAGATGACGGTATTTATGCAATCGCAGTTGAGGTGGGAAACTATATCACGATGGAGCAACTCCTGAATGATGATCCTTCTGTCGTGGCCAGGGGGGAGTTTATCAAGGAAACGCTTGGAGAACTGATGGATTTCACCAGCCGTCTCAATGAAAGGAATATCTTCCATGTGTGTTTTGCCCCCTCTAACGTTCTGCTTCGTAAGAATGACCAGTCTGTTCGCCTGCTCTGTCACGGTTCTTTCTATCAGAAGATAGATCAGGACGTACTGTATGAGGGCGTGGAGGATTTCGTAGCACCGGAGGTTTTCAGCGGTGGTAGGATCGACAGTCGGACTGATGTCTATTCTCTGGGTAAATTCATGGCCTATATTTATGAGTCTTCAGGACTGCCTTTGGAACTGAAAAAAGTGGTGGAGAAGGCAACTGCAGAAGACCCTCTCAAACGCTACGATACTGTGGAGACGATGAAGAAGTCGATGGAAAATCTCACTAATGCCCGTCGTACGGGTACATTGGCGGTTGCTGCCATTGCCATTGCTGCCGCCATTGTCGGCCTGTTCTTCTATTTATTACCCAGTCCGGAGGTTGTGGAATACGTGAAGCCGGTGGAGGAACCCATTCCCGATGAAATGATGGAGGAGGACATTGATGCTTTGATGGGTATTGGCGGTGACGCAGATTCTGCCACTATCGCAGCCATCGTGGAAATGCAGAAACTCAAGCGCGACTCTTTAGGTACGAGCCCTGAGAAAATGCGTGAGTATAATGCCAAGGCGGAGGCCATCTTCAGGAAACAGTTTACCAAGGCCGCCGATGGCATCATCTCCGGTGTGTATAACAATGACCAGATGAACGCATCTGAACAGAGTTTCCTGGCCAAGAGTAAGGAGATGACCGAGAGACTGGGTAAGTTGCAGGATGAACTTACCAAGACAACGGCGCTCGATCCAGATCGTGCCTCTGGCATCGCCTCACAGATCATCGAACAGTTGACTGAGAAGAAAAAGGCCTCTATGGAAAAGGACTATTATGGTATTAAGAAAGAAAAAGACAACGAATAATTTAGAATAAGAATATGAGAAGCAGAACAGCAATTTGGTTTGAATGCAAGATCCGCTATGAGAAAGTCATGGAGGATGGCTTGCAGAAGAAAGTAAACGAAAGTTATGTGGTCGATGCCCTGAGTTTCAGTGAAGCCGAGGAACGCATCATCGAGGAAATGTCGAGTTATATCAGCGGCGAGTTCGACGTTGCAGATATCAAAAAGGCTGCCTATAAGGAGATTTTCTTCTCCGATGACGAAATGGCCGACAAATGGTATAAGGCCAAGTTGCAGTTTATCACCATCGACGAAAAGACAGAGAAAGAGAAGCGTAGCAGCGTGAACTACCTCGTTCAGGCAGGTTCCTTCAATGGGGCCGTGAAGAACATTGACGAGGTGATGGGCGGCACGATGATCGATTATGTGATTGCCTCAGTTTCCGAAACCCCGCTGATGGATGTCTTTGAATATGCAAAGACGAAAAAGGAAGACAAACCAGAGTATGAGCAGCAATGATGGACTACGACGTTAAAGGTCATCTACATCAGGTATTAGATAGTTTGCCACAGGGTGTACGCCTTGTGGCAATTTCCAAGTATCATCCCAATGAGTATATTGAGGCGGCCTATGAAGAAGGACAGCGTGTCTTTGGCGAGAGTCATGAACAGGAACTCCGCCAAAAGCACGAGTCGCTGCCCAAAGATATTGAGTGGCATTTCATTGGCCATTTGCAGACGAACAAGGTGAAGTATATTGCTCCGTATGTCTCAATGGTCGAGGCTGTTGACTCGTTGAGGCTCCTGAAAGAGATTAACCGTCAGGCAGAGCGATGCGGAAGGGTGATTAAGGTGCTGCTCGAACTCCATATCGCTGAGGAATCCACGAAGTACGGCTTGACGCTCGATGCCTGTCGTGAACTCCTTGAGGGAGGCGACTGGCGAGAGATGCAACATATCCAGATCTGCGGGCTGATGATGATGGCCTCGTTTGTGGACGATCAGGAACAGATACGACGGGAAATGCAGACGGCACGTGATTTCTTTGACGAGGTAAAACAGAAATATTTTGTCAGTGACGAGGCTTTTTGCGAGCGCTCTTGGGGCATGAGCGATGACTATCCCATCGCCTTAGAGACAGGGTCCACAATGGTACGAATCGGTACCACTATTTTCGGCCCGCGTGTCTACTGACTCCTGTCTACTGACTCCTGCCTCCTGACTCCTGTCTCCTGTCTCCTGACTCCTGTCTCCTGTCTCCCAAAATAATACTGATCCCGCTTTTTGGTTATGCTGCCATAGTTGATGGCGTGGACGGGACAGTAGTGATAACAGGCCAGACAACAGGTACACTTTCCGTTATGCAGCCATACGGGAGGTGTACCTTTTATATTGTCCACAGGACATACCTTGGCGCACTTTCCACATAGGATGCAAACATCCTCATCCACTGTGAACTTCCTGTCAGAAATCATCTGCTTGTTGAAGTATCCGCCTATTACATAGGAGTAGAGTCGGGGAGTGGCGCCTTGCTCCAATTCCTCGACACCTCGCTTGCGGTCTTTGACGATGCTGATGATGTGGCGCAGTTGTCGCTGGGCATTCTCGATCTTTTCCTTCTCGCGCTCCTCTGTATCAGTGTACATAAACGGCAGGCAAACGTACGACTCCGGCATGATGACGGAGAATAGCGTTTCTGCCTGTATTCCTATGGTACTCAACTCCTTATTTAGAATCTTCATCGTCTCACCCATGCTGTCGCCGCAAGTAGTCAGTGCCCAGCAGAAAGCGTTATTGCTTTCTATTCTCGTTCTCCTCACAAACTCCCTTACGATTCTTGGTGGTTGCCAGCCGTGCGTGGGAAAGCAGAAGCCAATTCGCTCTCCTTCCTTCAGTGTGAATTCATATCGGCCTTCCCTGATGAGGTCGGGGATATAAAGCAGTTCTTCGCCAATCGCCTGTGCAATCTGCTCTGCCACCCAGCGGGTATTGCCTGTGCCTGAGAAATAGAAAATCATACCAATATTAATAATAATTAAGATGTGTGGCGCTCCAGATAGATGGAATTGGTAATGACGGAGGGAAGTTCATCCTGATAGTGAGTAACGAAGATGAGTGTCTTATCCTTACGCTGGCAGAATGCTTCAATGATCTCATTCACCAGTCGGCGGTTCACGTCGTCGAGTCCGTGCAGCGGCTCGTCGAGTATGAGCAGGTCTGGGTCCTTCACAAAGGCCCGTGCCAGCAGCACCAATCGCTGTTCGCCGCTCGACATCTTTAAGAAGGTCCTATCTGCCAGATGGCCGATGCCGAAGATGTCCATCCACCAGCGGCAGACGGCATATTCCTCTTCGTTGGGCTTGATGTAGAGCCCCACGGAATCTTTCAGCCCACTGGCCACGATTCTGATCGCCGGTATGTCCTGTCTGTAACTGCGATGCATCTCTGGGGATACGTAGCCGATATGGCGCTTGATGTCCCAGATACTCTCGCCGGAACCCCGCTTATGGCCAAATAGTGAGATGTCGCAGGCGTAACTCTGGGGATTGTCTGCACAGACGAGTGAAAGCAAGGTCGATTTTCCGCTGCCGTTCTGTCCTGAGAGTGACCATCGCTCACCATGCATTACCGTCCAGTCCAGATCCTTCAGGATTGTCCGCTCTCCATAGCGTATTGACACCTTGTTGAAGCGGATAATCTCATTCGCCGTATCCTCTCCATCAGGCAACCCCAGTATTGCCAGTCTCTTCTCTTCACTCAAAGCACATGGGGACTGACCCTTCTGTGAGTAGCGAAGCGGATTACTGAGGGTCTGTCCCCCGTGTGCGACTTTCGGCAATACCCTCATATCGCGTACTTCAACAATGTGAGTAATGAACTCAGGAATCTCGTCCGTCTTTGCCAGCACTAGGACAATCTGAAGTTGATGCTCGCGAGATAATGTGGCCAGTAGTTCCTTTAACTGGTCTCGCGTCTGTGCATCGAGTCCGATAAAGGGATTCTCCATGATCAGCACCTTCGGCTGGGTAAACAGCGACGAGGCCAGTTTGTATTTTCGCAGTTCACCGCTGGAAAGCAGGATGATATACTTGTCGAGCAGCGGCTCCAGGTGGAAGATGTCATAAATGTGCTTTCTGAGAGCCTGGCGCTCAGGTGTATCTTCGCCAGCCAACTGATAGGCCTCTTCAAGTTTGCTGCCCACGGTGGGCGTCTCCTCGTCGATTTCCATCTGGTTCCAGCGCTGCTGCAGGAAGTAGGTACGGTCGTTGTCGCCTCCGTAAGTGTCGCGGAAGGTGATGTGGCGGATATTGTTGTATGGCTCGTCGAAATTGTATTTCACCATCCCAGGGAACGACGGGTGCCGTCCTGTGATCATATCCACGAACATCGACTTGCCAGCGCCGTTTCTGCCGATGATGGCGATATGCTCGCCTTCTTCCAGACTGAAGTTCACTGGCTCTGCCATCGCCCAGTCGGGCTTCTTCGTGATAGCGTTCTTCAGTTCAATCGTCGTCATGCTTGTTCTTGCGTTTTGAAACCTTGTCTTGGTTCTTGTTGATAAAATCCTTCCAGCCGCGGTATTTCACGTCGCTCTCAGGCCGCCCCAACTGCAGGTAGTGGCAGTAGGCTGCGGCCAGCGCATCCGTGGCGTCCATGAACTTGCCCATCTCCTCGTTGGGGATCTTCAGCAGGCGCTGTAGCATGCCGGCCACCTGCTCCTTCGAGGCCGAGCCGTTGCCCGTCAGCGCCATCTTGATTTTCATCGGCGCATACTCATGGATAGGCACTCCGTGGTGGATGGCAGCGGCGATGGCTGTACCCTGGGCACGCCCCAGTTTCAGCATCGACTGCACGTTCTTGCCGAAGAAGGGTGCCTCGATGGCCATCTCGTCGGGCAGGTAGCCGTCGATGATGCCTGTCACGCGCTCGAAGATGTGGCCCAGTTTCAGGTAGGCGTCAGGAAACTTGCGCAGGTCGATCACGCCCATCGTCATCATCTGCGCCTTACCGTCTGCTACCTTCAACAGGCCGTAGCCCATGATATTCGTTCCTGGGTCGATGCCCAGTATGATTTTCTCCATTGTTTTCTTTTTCGCCTGCAAAGATACGTATTTTCCTTGATAATCCACAGAAAAATCAAGTAGTTTTAGTCAAATCGAGACTCTTTTATGTTGCAGTACATTTAATCACAAACAATTAGCGGGGCTGCAATTATGCTAGCCCCGCTTTATATCAAATGGATCAATAGAAAAAGTATTTATTGTACACTTGATAGTTACTCAATTGGTTTTAGGACATACCCGCCATTATCAGAATCCCATACTACGTCATATTTGGGTACATCATCAATGCATATTATAAATTTTGTTCCAGAAACTGCCCAAAGATCTTTGATGAAATCTGTGTTTTCTCCATTTAAGTCTGCACCTCCAAGTTTGCAGTTCTTGAAATTGACATATCCTGTAAAATGCGTATTGCCATCAAACCAGTCATCTGGAGTTTCATTGCCAATTCCTGCAAAGAAATAACCCCAAAACTTTGTTCCTTCACTAAACTCACAATTCTCGAAAGTGAAGCTGTTACTGTCAAAACTTCCATCATATACTATTGGTAACTGGAATTCAATAATGTCAGAATCAACCTGCCTCACATGATATTCACTTAATTCCGTATCATGATTCACATGTACAAATTTGCAGTTCTTTACAATTGGACATTCATAGGAGTGTGTATTACAAAAGAATACATGGTTATAATTGAATGTACAACCATCAACCTCCCCATCAACATCCATATTCATTCGAGGCTCGTTCATTAAATAACCTTCTCCTATCTTTTCTTGCACCATGGATTTGACCTGTTCGTCTGGGGCTATCTCAGGCTGTGAGAATGTTACGTTTCTCACGTTTCTTACACCCGACATGTCGCTATTCCATTCGTAGAATTTAATGCCACCGTATTCTGTGTCATCAGTGAAGCCTGGCTCGTATGTGAAACGGTATTTTATAACGCCTGTACCCTTGGTCTCACCTTCTATATTCTCCATAGCGATATAATTGGTTTGTAGGACAGCATCGTCACCAACTACAACAGTTTTTAAGGGAATAGCATCATTGGATGCGTTTCCGAACCATACTACAGAATAGTCTGCATCACCTTTTGCTATTTTCAAACTTCTGGCATAATAAGGATCTCCATTCTCACTGGCAATTTGCCATTGCTCGACGGGATTACCGTCTGCATCAGCGGTATATAGTTTAAGGGGTTCTATGCCACCATCTTCAGTAATACTTACTTGATCACCATTTTGATCAGCCGCAAATACCCATGACTCCAGAATACCACCTTCATTCACCTGCACTGTACCGCCTTGTATGTCCATGTTCTCAACATCAACTTCATCATCAATTACCATTGTGTTAAGGGCAGTACGGGATTTGACATCTTTGAAATTTACCTGAGAACCAGCCGACTTCAGCGTTACAGTAGTTTCTGGCATATTTACATTGAGACTTAGGTCGCTTGATGAAGCGGGAAGAGTTATAACCAGCGTGTTGACCGCTTTTGTAGATTCGCTGCTAACGTCACTTGCATTTATGTTTAATGTCGTACTTTTATCAAAGGCCTTGTCGAATACCAGATTCAGATTAGCACCTACAACCTTGGGGATGCTGAGAGTTATATCGGAAGATGCTTGAATACCGTCACCAGCCAACTCAATAACGTATTCTTTACCAATACCGACACCTTTAGCCTTTATATCATCCACTAGTGTTGCGAGGAGTGAGGTTGCCTCTGTAGCAGACTTGGCTGTAACAGTGGCTCCTGTGGCGTTTAGTACAACATTCTCGTTTGTTTTCTCAGGTTGAGAAGTTGGAGTGGGCTTAGCGGGATTGTCAATTTCGCCAAAAAAGGCTTCCGCAAGTTCACCGCACGAAACTGTGCCAAATGACAACGAGATGAGCATCGTTGCCGTTAGTAGATTCTTCACTAAATAGTTCTTTTGCATAATGATTTAGTTTTAGATAATTTAAAATGATGTAATGTCAAAGATAAATGCAGAAAGTATAGGCATGAAAAATGGCGTGACCATCCTTATGCACTAAGCCCAGGGGCGCGCGTAGGAATTGGAACCCCTCTCATCGAACTAAGAATGCCGCCACGCCAAAGCGTGGTGCATAGCTATTATCTGATGAGAGGATTGACAAGTCCTTTGTCATCCCTTGCTTCTTAAATCGAACCATTCCAATTCTGTTTCCTACGCGTCTTCGGTTTAGTGCGAATTAATAAGCTAATGCATTATGACTCGGATTTCTCCCCAAGTCTGGTGCAAAGATAAACATTTTTTTTGAACTAACAAATAAGTAAGTATAGAAATTTTGCCTAATTTTAAATAATGGTTCTTCTGCAACTTATTAGAAAGTCATATATTTCTTATTTACTAGCAATTAAATTATTATTATCAGTTCTGGAATTTATGTTTCAGGGCCTGAAACATCTGTCCCACGTCCTGAAACATCTGTCCCACGTCCTGAAACATCTGTCCCACGCCCTGAAACATAAATTTCCTTTCGTATACTTAACTTTTTTCATTGGTATCATCTATATTGAAGAATAGACTTAGACAAAAAAAGTTGCATGGTTTACAACTGTAACCATGCAACCGTTCTGTTTTTCAGAATAAGCCAGTGCCTACTTGATCAGGTCGACGGAGCGCTTCAGGAACTTGTCGAGAGCCTCGCCCTTGAGCATGCCGTTCTGAAGCAGGGCCAGGTCGATGAGTTGGTGGACAATGGAGTTCGTCTTCGCATAGTCGGCGATGACGGCCTGCTTCTTGTCCTTCTGCTCCTGCACGGCCTTTTCGGCCTCGGCCTTTTGGTCCTTGTCCTCCTGTGTCAGTTCGTCGTACTTCTTCTTGTCCTGAGCCTGACGGATGGCAGCCAGACGGGCCTCCTGTCCTTTCAGTTCGTTGACGATAGGCTTGAGGGCCTCGGCAGTGGCGGCCTCGCTGTCCTCGAGCACTTTCTTCACGAGCGGGTGATCAGCATTGAGCACGAGGTTGAAGGAGTCGGGCATCTGTCCGTAGAAACTCATACCTGCCTGGAAGCGGCTCATGTCCTTCATACGGCGCATGTACTCGTTCTGCGTGATGATGACTGGACGTGCCTCGGCACCAAGGGCATCCACCTGCACCATGAACTCTGTCTTGTCGATCTTCGGCAGTTGGGTGCGGAAGACGGCTGACAGATTGTCATTCTGCTCTTCGCTGAGGTTGGACTTTGGGGCATCCGACTTCACAATCAGGCGGTCGATGATGTCTGAGTCCACACGGGTGAAGCGGCTCTTCTCGAACTTCTGCTCCAGCGTCTGGATGGTGGGCACGTCGAGTTGGCCGTCGAGCAGCAGAACGGAGTAGCCTTTGTCCTGAGCGGCCTTGATGTAACTGTATTGCTCCTCCTTGTCTGTGGCATAGAGATAGACGAGTTGGTCGTCCTTATCCTTCTGACCAGCCTCGATGAGCGTCTTGTACTCGTCGAAGGTGAAGTATTTGCCCTCTGTGTCCTTGAAGAGTGCAAACTCCTTGGCGCGATCGTAGAAATTCTCCTCAGACAGGATACCGTAGTTGATGAAGAGTTTCAGGTCGTCCCATTTCTCCTCGTACTGCTTGCGGTCTTCTGTGAAGATAGCCTTCAGACGGTCTGCCACCTTTTTGGTGATATAGGTGGAGATCTTCTTCACCTCGCGATCGCTTTGCAGATAACTACGGGAGACGTTCAGGGGGATATCCGGCGAGTCGATCACACCATGCAACAGCGTCAGGAACTCTGGCACGATGCCTTCCACCTGATCCGTCACGAACACCTGGTTGCAGTAGAGTTGGATCTTATTACGCTGCAGTTCGATGTTCGACTTGATCTTGGGGAAGTAGAGGATACCCGTCAGGTTGAAGGGATAGTCTACGTTCAGGTGAATCCAGAACAGGGGCTCGTCGCTCATGGGGTAGAGCGTGCGGTAGAACGACTTGTAGTCCTCATCCTTCAGTGTCGAGGGCGTTTTGGTCCAAAGCGGCTCCACATTATTAATAATATTGTCCTCTTCGGTATCCACCTGCTTGCCGTCCTTCCACTCGGTTTTCTTGCCGAAGGCGACGGGCACGGCCATGAACTTGCAGTACTTGTTGAGCAGTCCCTCGAGTTTGTATTTGTCAAGGAACTCCTTGCAGTCGTCGTCGATGTAGAGGATGATGTCTGATCCGTGCTCGGCACGCTCGGCATCGTCGATCTCGTAGGCTGGACTTCCATCGCAACTCCACTTCACGGCCTTGGCGCCCTCTTTGTATGACTTGGTGATAATCTCCACCTTCTTTGACACCATAAACGACGAGTAGAAGCCGAGTCCGAAGTGGCCGATGATGTTGTTGGCATTATCCTTGTACTTCTCGAGGAAGTCGCTGACGCCTGAGAAGGCGATCTGGTTGATGTATTTGTCGATTTCTTCCTCCGTCATGCCGATTCCATGATCGCTGATGGTGATGGTGCCCTTGTCGGCATCGAAGTTCACACGGACGGTGAGGTCGCCCAAATCGTCCTTATACTCACCCTGCTGGGCCAGGGTCTTCATCTTTTGGGTAGCGTCGACGGCATTCGATACCATCTCGCGGAGGAAAATTTCGTGATCGCTATAGAGAAACTTTTTGATGACGGGGAAGATATTCTCTGTCGTAACCCCGATGTTACCTTTTTGCATATTATTTACCTTTTACTTTTTACTTTAATTATTACCTTTTCTATTGCAAAAAGTGTGCCAAAAGAAAGGCTCCCGACTCTGAGTGAGAGTCGGGAGCCTTGAATATGGTGGGATAGGGGATTTACTTCTCGCCCTTCTCCAACTTAGCCTTCAGTTCAGCCAGAGCGTCGATGTCGCCCAGTGTGGTGCTGGCAGCAACGTTCTCGATCTTCGGCGTGTCATCCTTCTTGGCGCGGCTGGCCTTCTTGGCGGCAGCGGCTGCCTTCTTCTCCTCACGTGCGGGATCCTCGAAGGTGCGGCTGTGAGAGAGGATGATGCGCTTAGAGTCCTTGTTGAACTCAATCACCTTGAACGGCAGAGTCTCACCTGCTGCAGCCTGTGAGCCGTCTTCCTTCACCAGGTGTTTCGGAGTTGCAAAGCCCTCAACGTTCTCTTCGAGAGCAACAACGGCACCCTTCTCGAGCATCTCCGTGATCTTACCCTCGTGGATAGAACCAACGGTGTACTTAGCCTCGAATACATCCCAAGGATTGTCCTCCAACTGCTTGTGGCCAAGGCTGAGACGACGGTTCTCCTTGTCGATGTCGAGTACGACAACGTCGATCTGAGCGCCCACCTGAGTGAACTCTGAAGGATGCTTCACCTTCTTGGTCCAAGAGAGGTCGCTAATGTGAATCAGACCGTCAACACCCTCCTCGAGTTCTACAAATACACCGAAGTTGGTGAAGTTGCGAACGCGGGCGTTGTGCTTGCTGCCAACAGGATACTTGGTCTCGATAGCCTCCCAGGGATCCTCGCGGAGTTGCTTGATGCCAAGAGACATCTTGCGCTCGTCGCGGTCCAGTGTCAGGATGACAGCCTCAACCTCTTCGCCAACCTTCAGGAACTCCTGAGCGCTGCGGAGGTGCTGGCTCCAAGACATCTCTGAAACGTGGATCAGACCCTCAACACCAGGCTGGATCTCTACGAATGCACCGTAGTCGGCAATCACGACAACTTTACCCTTCACGTGATCGCCCACCTTGAGGTCAGCATCCAGAGCATCCCAAGGATGCGGAGTGAGTTGCTTCAGGCCGAGAGCGATGCGACGCTTCTCGTCGTCGAAGTCGAGGATAACCACGTTGATCTTCTGGTCGAGTTCGACCACCTTGTGGGGATCGTCCACGCGGCCCCAAGAGAGGTCTGTAATGTGGATGAGTCCGTCAACACCACCGAGGTCAACGAATACACCGTAACTGGTGATATTCTTAACGGTACCCTCGAGGATCTGACCCTTCTCGAGTTTGCCGATGATCTCCTTCTTCTGTGCCTCGAGTTCAGCCTCAATGAGAGCCTTGTGAGAGACAACGACATTGCGGAACTCCTGATTGATCTTGACCACCTTGAACTCCATGGTCTTGCCAACGAACTGATCGTAGTCGCGTATGGGGTGAACGTCGATCTGTGAGCCGGGGAGGAAGGCCTCGATACCGAACACGTCGACAATCATGCCGCCCTTCGTGCGACACTTGATGTAACCCTGGATGACAGCATCCTGCTCAAGGGCTTCGTTGACCTGATCCCAAGACTTGCTCATGCGGGCCTTCTTGTGAGAGAGGATCAACTGACCCTTCTTGTCCTCAGCGCTCTCTACGTAAACTTCCACCTTGTCGCCGATCTTCAGGTCGGGGTTGTAGCGGAACTCAGAAGCGGGGATGATACCGTCGCTCTTGTAGCCAATGTTGATGACCACCTCTTTCTTGTCGACAGAGATGACCGTACCTTCAACCACCTGATGGTCGGCTACCTTGTTCAGGGTTTCGTCGTACGCCTTGTCAAGTTCTTCTTTGTTGACACCAGCGGGCGTGCCATTCTCGAACTCGTCCCAATTGAAATCGTCGAGCGGCTTAACGTTCTTTGTTAATTCTGACATAAATACTTTCTGTGCCCCTCGTTTGTTGTCGGGGCGGGGTCTGAACAGACGTTTATCAGACCATTTTTAAAGGGTTAATAATAGATAGGAGCAAGCGCCTGTTCCGGCTCCTATTCCCCCTACGGGGACAAAGCGGCTGCAAAGGTACGGTTTTTCGCTGAATTTCAGCGCAATCCGCCTTTGCAGCCGCAATTATTTAAAGTTTTTTAAGAACTTATACGATGCCCTGAGCCATCATGGCGTTGGCAACCTTCATGAAGCCGGCCACGTTGGCACCCTTCACATAGTTGATATAGCCGTCTGGCTGTGTACCATACTTCACGCAGTTCTCATGGATGTCGGCCATGATGCGCTTCAGATAGTCGTCGACCTCCTTGGAAGTCCAACTCAGACGCTCAGAGTTCTGCGACATCTCAAGACCTGATACTGATACACCGCCGGCGTTAGAAGCCTTGCCAGGAGCATAGAGCAGTTTGTTGTCCTGGAAGATCTTGATGGCCTCAGGCAGAGAAGGCATGTTGGCACCCTCAGCAACGGCAATCACACCGTTGTCCACGAGAGCCTGAGCCTGCTCACCGTTGATCTCGTTCTGTGTAGCGCAAGGCAGGGCGATGTCGGCCTTCTCGTGCCAAGGACGCTCACCAGCAACATACTTGGCATTGGGATACTCCTCGGCATACTCCTTGATACGTCCGCGCTCCACGTTCTTCAGTTCCTTCACATACTCGAGTTTCTCCTGCGTGATGCCATCGGGATCGTAGATATAACCGTCTGAGTCAGAGAGTGTCATAGGAATGGCACCGAGTTGGATGCACTTCTCTGTAGCATACTGTGCCACGTTACCAGAACCAGAAATCAGCACCTTCTTACCCTTCAGTTCGATACCGCGGGTAGCGAGCATTGAGGTCAGGAAGTAAACACAGCCATAACCGGTAGCCTCGGGACGAATCAGTGAACCACCAAAGGAAAGACCCTTACCTGTGAGCACACCCTGGAACTGGTGGGTGAGTTTCTTGTACTGTCCGAAGAGATAGCCAACCTCGCGGCCACCTACACCGATATCACCTGCGGGAACGTCCTCGTCCGGACCAATTACGCGATAGAGTTCATTCATGAATGCCTGGCAGAAACGCATCACCTCAGCGTCGCTCTTGCCACGGGGAGAGAAGTCTGATCCACCCTTGGCACCACCCATCGGCAGCGTTGTCAGAGAGTTCTTGAAGGTCTGCTCGAAAGCGAGGAACTTGAGAATACCCAGGTTCACACTCTTGTGATAACGGAGACCACCTTTGTACGGGCCAATGGCGTTGTTGTGCTGGATGCGGTAACCCATGTTTGTCTGAACATTGCCCTTATCGTCTACCCAAGTGATGCGGAACTCGTTGACACGATCGGGGATGCAAAGGCGCTCAATCAGATTGGCCTTCTCAAATTCGGGGTGCTTGTTGTACTCCTCTTCGATGGTGGGAAGAACTTGGGAAACTGCCTGGATGTACTCCGGCTCATTGGGGAATCTCTGTTTCAGATCCTCTACAACTTTTGCTGCATTCATAATCCTTAATTTTTTAGTTGTTTGTTATACTGATTAAACTTTCTGGGTGCAAAATTACAGTAAAAATCTGAAAAAACAAACATTTTATCAACTTATTCTTCAAATCGCTATCTTTTTGTCACTTAATTGACGTAAATCAAGAAAAAACGTCATAAATATGCGCTTTTCTTGTGCTCGGACACAAAAAGAGGACTGCAACCTTGTCGGACGCAGCCCTCTCTTATATATATAAATAAGGTGTACTTATTTGCCCAGTGCATTCAGGCGGGCCTTGATCTTTGCCACATAGGCATCAATGGTGGCTACGGCGGTGATATTCACAACGTCGCGGACAGAGGCACCGAAGTCGATGAAGTGGATGGGCTTGTTCAGTCCCATCTGAATAGGGCCGATAATCTCCGCGTCGCTGCCCAGCATTTGCAGCATCTTGTAGGAAGAGCGGGCTGATGTCAGGTTGGGGAATACGAGGGTGTTTACCTTCTTGCCCTTTACACGGGTGAAAGGATACTCCTCGTCGCGCAATTCGTTGTCGAGTGCGAAGCCCAACTGCACCTCACCGTCGATAGGCAGTTCGGGATAGAGTTGCTGCATCTCCTCAACGGCGTGCTTCACCTTCTTGGCTCCTTCGCTCTGTGAGGATCCGAAGTTGGAGTGCGACACCATTGCGATGACGGGTTTCTCGTTGAAGAAGCGTACAGCGGTGGCTGCCAGTTTAGCGAGATCCACGAGGGCGTCCTTGTCGGGATTCTCGTTCACCAGCGTATCAGCGATGTAGTAGGTGCCTTTGGGTGAGTTGATGATGTGCATCGTGCCGAAATGCTTGTACTCAGGACGGATACCTATAACCTCGTTGACTACCTTGATGGTGTTGGAATACTTCGTGTAGAGACCCGTGATGAAAGCATCGGCCTCACCAGTCTCAACCATCATCATGCCAAAGTAGTTACGCTCGAACATCTTGTCGTTGGCCTCCTGGAAGGTATAGCCCTCGCGCTGGCGCTTCTCTGTCAGAATGCGGGCATAGCGTTCGCGGCGCTCCTGCTCAGACGGATGGCGCAAGTTCACGATTTCAATGCCCTCCAGACTGAGGTCGAGTTTGGCAGCGAGTTTGGCAATTACCTCGTCATTACCCAGAAGTACGGGATGGCAGATTCCTTCAGCCTTAGCCTGTACGGCAGCCTTAAGCATTGTGGGGTGCACAGCCTCGGCGAATACCACGCGTTGCGGATGGGCAGCAGCAGTGGCGTAGAGTTTCTGCGTAAGTTTTGTCTCCTGCCCGAGCAATACAGACAGTGAGTCCTTGTACTCATCCCAGTTCTCAATCTTCTTACGGGCCACGCCACTCTCGATGGCAGCCTTGGCTACTGCAGCACTAACCTCTGTGATCAGACGCGGATCCACGGGCTTCGGAATAAAGTAGTCGCGGCCGAACGTCAGGTTATTTACCTTGTAGACATCGTTCACCACGTCGGGTACGGGCTGCTTGGCAAGGTCGGCGATGGCATGCACCGCAGCAAGTTTCATCTCCTCATTGATGGCAGTGGCATGCACGTCGAGTGCACCGCGGAAGATATAGGGGAAACCGATTACATTGTTGATTTGGTTCGGATAGTCGGTACGGCCTGTTGACATCAGTGTGTCAGGTCGAGCCTCCATCGCATCCTCGTAACTGATCTCAGGCACGGGGTTGGCCAACGCGAAGATCACGGGATCCTTCGCCATCGACTTCACCATGTCCTTCGACAATACGTTGCCCTTTGAGAGACCTACAAAGACGTCGGCATCCTTCACGGCCTCAGCCAGTGTATGAATATCGGTACGCGTGGTGGCGAAGAACTTCTTCTGCTCGTTTAGATCCTGACGCTCCGTAGATATTACGCCTTTCGAGTCGAGCATCACGATGTTCTCCTTCTGGGCACCTATTGCCATATAGAGTTTTGTACACGATATAGCGGCAGCACCTGCTCCGTTCACCACGATCTTCACCTTCGAAATATCCTTGCCGATTACCTCCATTGCATTCTTCAGTCCGGCGGCAGAGATAATGGCCGTACCGTGTTGGTCGTCATGCATCACAGGGATATCGAGTGTCTTTTTCAGGCGTTCCTCGATATAGAAGCACTCAGGAGCCTTAATGTCCTCCAGATTGATACCGCCGAAGGTGGGGGCAATGCGCTCTACGGCTTCGCAGAACTTCTCAGGATCCTTCTCGGCCACCTCGATATCGAAGACGTCAATACCGCCGTAGATCTTAAAGAGCAGTCCCTTTCCTTCCATCACGGGTTTGCCGCTCATGGCACCGATATCACCAAGGCCAAGTACTGCCGTGCCGTTGGAAATCACGGCTACGAGGTTGCCTTTGTCCGTGTACTTGTAGGCATTGTCGGGATTCTCCTGAATCTCCAGACAGGGATAGGCCACACCGGGAGAGTAGGCGAGACTCAGGTCGGTTTGTGTACGATAGGCCTTGGTAGGCTTCACTTCAATTTTTCCAGGACGTCCGCTCTCGTGATACTCCAGAGCGGCTTCTTTAGAGATCTTTACCATAAGAAAATGTGTATTATTAATTGTTCAATCTTTCAACCTTATTTCGAAAATCGCTCGCAAAATTACAAAAAACTCTTGAATTACATGCCGATTTTGCTTTTTTTTGCAAAAAAGAGGGTGAACACTCTGTGTCTCACCCTCTTGCTGTTGTCTTACTGATGCTGTTCGCGAAGCAGATCATTCACTGTCTTTACGGGGTTGAAAGTGCCGAGGGGTACTTCCACGAAAACGGTACTCCAGTTGCTCATGGCGCCATTCCACAGACCTGGTAACTCCAAGGCCTTCAGTTCTTTACCGGCTTTTGATTTAGAAGAGATGAAGCCTGTGGTCTTGTCCACGAACTCAGGCAGATTGAAAGGCTTGCCCTGATAGTCCTTCACGGCGCAGACTAGGTCCACGGGGTTGAAGTGGGTACCCTGGGTGAACATCTTCATATATTCCTCGTTGGCTGTATCGATCTGGCTGCTTTCAAGAATCTGCAGGGATACTGTGCCATCTTGGTTATAAGTGAGGAACGGACCACCACCGGGCTCGCCCACGTTCTTTACTACACCGCAAACACGCATGGGGCGATTCAACTTCGTACGTAGATAATCGGCATCGGCCTTCTTGCCTTTGGCATCAGTGCAGAGGCACTTGGAGACAAACTCTGCAATTTCTGCCAACTGAGCCTCAGAGGCACCGGCATCCAGCACTTTCAGGTATTCAAATGCTTGTTTCTGGAGGGACACGAGCACGCCAGCGATGACTTGCTTCCACTCTACGGTCTCGGGCTTCAGACGATCTGGCACCACATTGTCGATGTTCTTGATAAAGATGACGTCAGCCTCAATCTCATTGAGGTTCTCGATGAGGGCACCGTGACCACCGGGACGGAACAGCAGACTTCCGTCATCATTGCGGAAAGGCGTGTTGTCGGGATTGGCGGCAACAGTATCCGTAGAGGGCTTCTGCTCAGAGAAGGTGATATCGTACTTGATGCCGAATTTCTTAGCAAAAGTGTCTGCCTTTTCGGCTACTTTAGCCTTGAAGAGTTCCATGTGCTCGTGACTAACGGTGAAGTGCACGTGGGCCTCACCATTCGATGCAGCATAGAGGGCACCTTCCACGAGATGTTCCTCCATTGGAGTACGGGGGCCTTCAGGATATTTGTGGAAGAGCAGCAGACCCTTTGGCAACTGTCCATAGTTCAGTCCCTCGGCTTTCAGCATATTGGCAGCCACAGCCTTGTAGTTGCCTGCGGCGATCAGTTCCTTGATTCCCTTGCCCTCGTTTTTCTGGCATGCAGCATCTAAAGCATCGTAGAAGGCGAATTTCTCGATGGAGTCGAAGTACTTCTTCTCGAAGTCTGTCGTGGGTACGTCGTAGTCGGCATCTACAAAGGCAAACATGTTCTTGAACATACGGCTGGCGGCACCAGAGGCGGGTACGAACTTCACTACACGCTTACCTTCTGCCTTATAGGCATTCCAGATGTCTTCATACTGCTTGCGTTCATCAGCATTGGGAGCGATGATGCCTCGTCCGATACCAGCGGCAGCCTCTAACTTCAGGAAGGGGAAGCCGGTTTTGAACTCGTTGAGTTGATTCTCAATCTGCTCCTGGGTAATACCCTTCTGAGCAATTTGTTTCAGGTCTTGTTGTGATAACATATTTTTGGTACTTTAAATGAGGTTTTAAATTGTTTCTTCTGCAAAAATACTAACTTTTTCCAAAAAATGCGCATAAATCCCCAAAAAATTGTATCTTTGCATCAGAAAAAGTGGAATTATGGCAGATTTGTTTGCTTTTACATACGAAGAGAAGAAGAAAATGGCAGCCCAGACAGCAGAGATCCTGGAGGAGGAAATCGGGCTCAAGGGTGATGCCATTCAGGCTGTCTATCTGATACCTGAAATAGATGAAGGTAAACTGACGGCAGAGCAGGTACGTGAGGAATACGGCGAACAGGTGTCGCTCATCCTGCACGGCCTGAACCGTATCCAGCAACTTTATCAGAAGAACCCTGTCATCGAGAGTGAGAACTTCCGAAACCTGTTGCTCTCCTTTGCCGAAGATATGCGTGTCATCCTGATTATGATTGCCGATCGCGTGAACCTGATGCGGCAGATACGTGATACAGAGAATGTGGAAGCGAAGATGGAAGTGTCCCAGGAAGCGGCTTATCTCTATGCTCCCCTGGCCCATAAACTCGGCTTGTACAAGTTGAAGAGTGAACTGGAGGACCTTTCACTGAAATATCTGGAGCACGATGCCTACTATATGATTAAGGATAAACTCAACGAGACGAAGGCTTCACGGGATGCCTATATCGATGCTTTTATTCGTCCAGTGGAGGAGAAGGTAAAGGCTGCGGGTATCAAATGCCATATCAAGGGTCGTACTAAGAGCATCCACAGTATCTGGGAGAAGATGAAGAAACAGAAATGCGGCTTTGAGGGTATCTATGACCTCTTTGCTATCCGCATCATTATCGACTGCGAGGAAGCGAAGGAGAAGATGCAGTGCTGGCAGGCCTATTCAATCATCACAGATATGTACCAGCCGAATCCCAAGCGTCTGCGCGATTGGCTCTCAGTACCGAAGTCCAACGGCTATGAGTCTTTGCACATCACTGTGTTAGGCCCGGAGCAGAAATGGGTGGAGGTGCAGATCCGTACGGAGCGTATGGACGAAATAGCAGAACGCGGAGTGGCTGCTCACTGGCGCTATAAGGGCGTGAAAGGGGAAACGGGCCTCGACGAGTGGCTTACTAACATCCGTAGTATGCTGGAGCATTCGGATGGTCTCGATGCCATGGACCAGTTCAAGATGGATCTCTACGAGGATGAGGTCTTCGTCTTCACACCGAAGGGGGATCTTTACAAATTCCCTGTGGGGGCAACGGTACTCGACTTTGCCTATCATATCCACTCGAAGATAGGTAACCAGTGTACGGGTGGCAGGATCAATGGCAAGGTTGTATCTTTCCGGCAGACGCTGAAGAGTGGCGATCAAGTAGAGATTCTGACATCTTCCACTCAAAAACCCCGGCAGGAGTGGTTGAGCATTGTGAAGACTTCGCGTGCCAAGTCTAAAATTCGCCTGGCCTTGAAAGAAACGCAGGTGAAGGAGGGACTCTTCGCCAAGGAAATGATGGAACGGAAGTTCAAGAACCGTAAAATCGAGCAGGACGAATCCATCATAATGCAGACCATCAAGAAGATGGGCTTCAAAGAGGTAAGCGATTTCTACAGGCAAATTGCAGACGGGGTGCTTGACGTGAATACCGTTATTGAGAAATATATAGAGGTACGCGATGGAGCGAAGACTATCACAGGTGATAACCAGGCTCGTTCTGCCAGTGAGTTTGAACTCGAAAGTTCGCATTTCTCCAGTCTCAATACCCAGCAGGCTAATGATGATACGCTGGTAATCGATCGCAACCTAAAAGGCCTTGACTATCAGTTGGCACGTTGCTGTGCACCCATCTATGGCGACCCCATCTTTGGTTTTGTCACTATCAGTGGCGGCATTAAGATTCATCGCCTGAATTGCCCCAATGCCCCAGAACTGCGTCGTCGCTATGGCTACCGAATTGTGAAAGCCCGATGGAGCGGCAAGGGGTCATCGCAGTATTCCATCACACTCCGCGTGATCGGTTCGGACGATATCGGCATTGTGAATAATCTGACGAGCATCATCTCCAAGGACGAGAAATTGGTGCTCAGGTCCATTAATATTGATTCCCACGATGGATTGTTCAGTGGCAATCTTGTGGTTATGCTTGAGGACACCTCGCGGCTGGAGTCTCTTCTGAAAAAGTTGCGCACCGTAAAAGGTGTGAAGCAAGTGGAACGTATTTGATTATACAGAAACTACTACGATATGAAACAATTAGCCTATGTATTCCTGACCTTGCTTCTGACGAGTTTTTTCAGTTGTGGTCGTAATAGGGCAGAACGGCAGTATGAGCGGTTTTTAGAAGACTCCGATAGGATGGAGTTCATTACGCCGACTGAAGATACTGTGGCCGTTGTGGAAGACGAAGAGGAACCGGACTGGATGAATGATGACGACGGGCTGGTGAGCATACCCGATATTCCTCAGGAACGAAGTGTCGATATGGGTGCCAGCGACTATGAACTTGAGAAAATCATGACTGGCAGGGGAGACTAATCTGCTATTCCCGATAAAGCCAGGACAACAGTCTATTCACCCATCTGATAGAGAAACGGAACCATCGGTAGGTGCTCTGCTCCTTTCCGCCAAAACGTAGGATAAACTCGCGGAAAGGATTCTTGCTATAGGGCAGTCCCACATCCATAAAACACATGTGCTGACAATCTCTTCTGTAGGCATCCTGCATGGTGTCCCAGACCGTAATGATATCAGGGTGCAGATGGAGATAAGTCTTACGCCGATAGGCTGCATACCACAGATAGGCGTTACCCTCGCTGAATACAACTGCAGAGCAGCCAATGACCTTGCCGTGATACTTGGTGACAAACAATTCTCCGTAATTCTCTGTCATCAGTTTCTTGAAAAACATGTCATCAGGTATGTATAGACGTGGCTTTAGGATATTATGACGGTGAAGCAGTTTTGAGAAAGCCTTGAAATCATCCTCGTTGGTAACTATCTCCGTCATGACTCCTCGGGCGTGGGCATGATCAATGCGTTTCTGCATCTTTTCGCTGATGCGTTCCTCGGGGGCGTGGCTATGGAGGGAGTTGTGGATACTCATCCAGTTGACGGGGTAGAAACCTTGCTGGCGCAATTGTTTATAACCCAGCATTTTCTGACTCAGGTTGCTGACCTCCATATAGAGTGTCTTGTTGCTCTGCTTTTGAGTCAGTGCATTCAGCATCTCACCGAATAGTTCATCGCGGTTGTATTTGCTTTCAAGATATACGCCTTCGCCTAACACGCGGCAGTGTACCATCAGGAATGGTGGAAGCCAGAAGGTACGGTAGCGCAGGATTCCCAGCATATAACAGACAATCCTCCCTGTCTCATCATCAGTGATAACCACCATATACGGGCGCTGATGAGGTGCCTGTTCACAGATTTCAAACAACTGACGACTATGGAAAAAATTCTCTCCTTCCAGTTCTGGCAACTCACTGCTTTTGCGGTAAATCCTTGTCGACAGATTTTTCATACCGCAAAAATACAAATAATTCTGTTAATTGTGCATTTTTTAGCAGATTTTCACTATCTTTGCGCCAAAAAATAAAGAAAAAGGTATGACAGCATTCAAAGATCTGGCGCAGATGCGCCGTAGCCACCGTAAGTTTACAGAAGAGGAAATCGATCCCGAAGACCTCAAGTTGATCCTCCGTGCCGCCTTGATGTCGCCGACATCCAAGGGTCAGCGTGCCTGGCAGTTCATTGTTGTTGACGATAAACTCGATATCGAGAAACTTGCTGACGCTAAGAACCTTGGAAGTCAGTTCCTAAAGGGGGCACCTGTTGCCATCGTCGTGTTGGGCGATCCCATGCAGAACGACTGTTGGGTGGAGGATGGTTCTATTGCTGCCATATCTATGCAGTATCAGGCAGAGGATCTTGGTTTGGGCACTTGCTGGATTCAGATGCGAGGGAGAGGACTCGAGGATGGTACGACGGCAGATACGGTTATTCGTGGTGTGCTCGACATTCCCGATAATCTCAATTGCCTTTGTATTCTTGCCGTGGGTCATTGGGCCGATGAGCGCAAGCCTCAGGCGGAGGATCGCCTGAAGTGGGAAAACGTTCATTTGAACAAGTTCTAATTTGGGATAGTTAAGAGAGATGATCAACTACGACTTAAGCAAGATTAAAGCCATCATCTTCGATATTGACGGTGTGCTCAGCAGTGAGACAATCACGCTTTCAGAGAGTGGTGTGCCACTCCGCACGGTGAATATTAAGGATGGCTATGCTATCCAACTCGCTATGAAACTTGGCCTGCGTATCGTGGTTCTGACTGGAGGGAATACCCCCAGCGTCCGTGTGCGTTATGAAGGTCTTGGTGTGGAGGATATCTACATGGGTTGTGCGGTGAAGATAGAAAAATACGAGGAATTCATCCGTCAATACGGTCTCGCTGATGCAGAGGTGATGTATATGGGTGACGATATCCCTGATCTGGAGATTATGCGCAGGGTAGGGTGCCCTGTTTGTCCCAAAGATGCCTGTCCGGAGATTAAGGAGGTGAGCCTCTATGTCAGTGACCGCATCGGAGGTCATGGCTGTGGCAGGGATGTCATCGAACAGGTGCTCCGTGCTCAGGGGAAATGGGTGATGAATGCAAAGGCTTTTGGATGGTGAATGAAGTGATGAAGTGAAAAGTGAAGAGTGAAAAGTTTAGGTTGATTTTGGCGAGTAATTCGCCACGTAGGAAAGAACTGCTGGCGGGACTTGGGCTCCCTTTCGAGGTCCGGGTGCTGAAAGGTGTTGATGAATCATTCCCGGCAGATCTGCCCGTCAGCGAGGTGGCACGCTATATTGCAGAGAAAAAGGCAGATGCCTATCAGCAGACGATGGGGAACGATGAACTCGTGATTACAGCGGATACTGTTGTTATCGTGGGTAACGAAATCCTCGGCAAACCGGTGGATGAGGCTGACGCCATACGTATGCTTCGTCTGCTCAGTGGGAAGACGCATCAGGTCACGACGGGGGTATGTCTGCTGACAACGGCTCAAAAGCATGCTTTCGACGTCACGACAGACGTTACTTTTAAGGTACTCAATGATGAGGAGATTCACTATTATGTCACTCACTACAAACCCTTCGACAAGGCTGGCGCCTATGGCATCCAAGAATGGATAGGCTATATTGGTGTTACCTGTCTGCATGGCAGTTATTATAATGTGATGGGCCTGCCTGTACAGCGCATCTACAATGAATTGCTGCAACTTAATTTAATCAAAAAATAGAAAAAATAGGGAAAATCCTATCGCAAGTTAGGGTTTTTCCCTATCTTTGCACAGAAAATGGTTGTATTTTTGCATCGTGAATCATTAAAACGAGGAAGAAAATGAAGAAACTATTACTTATTTCCATGGTATTCGGGGCCCTGCCGCTGGCAATGATGGCTCAGGATGATGATCTCTACTTCGTCCCCAAGAAGAAGAGTGTGGAGAAGAAGGTGGTGGATAACTATAACCGTCATCAGGAGAGTTCCTATCAGGTGATCGATGGCGACTCTGCCAAGAGTGACATCATCGAGTTCAGTGCTGAACAGGGTGTCTATCCCGACTCGCTGGGAGAGGACTTCGTTTTGACGAAGCAGATGACGCGCTTCGATGACTATGATTTGTCTGACAATTCCGCCTTCTGGGCCGGCTATGTGGTAGGTCGCAGCGACTGGGGCTGGCATTCACCCTGGTACTACAGCCGCTATGGTTGGTTCGGACGCTGGTACGCCAGTTGGTACTATCCTTGGTACGACCCCTGGTATGATCCCTGGTACGATCCTTGGTATTACACATGGTACTACGACAGTTGGCACTATCCCTACTACTGGGGCCGCTATCCCGCCTATTGGGGCGGTTACCACTACTTAGGTGGCAGCGGAGGCCGTAGTTATGCCCATATCGGTACAGGTACCATCCGCAGAGACGGCTCTTCGCATGGCTACTATCATGGTGGATCTGTATCTGGAAGCAGCAGTCGCAGGGGTAGCCTGAGAGAGCGTGCCAGTGCTATGGGTGGGTCGCGCACCACTACAGGTAGCGGAAACAATACCCGTAGCCGCAGCGGTAACTTCGGCGGCTATCGCGGTAACACCAATACGGGCTCTTATAGCGGTTCCCGCAGCAGTTCCGGCTCATTCGGCGGTTCCCGCAGCAGTGGCGGTGGCTTCAGTGGCGGCAGTTCTGGCGGCGGTAGTCGTAGTGGCGGAGGCGGTGGCGGCTCCCGTATGGGCGGACACAGATAATAATAGTTGTTAATGCATAAATGATAATTGAAATATGATGAAGAAGTTATTATTTGCAGCCTTTGTGCTGGCTGTGATGCCGGCAACTGCACAGGATACATATGAGAGCGCCCGTCTCTTAGGCAGCGATCTGAATGGTACTGCCCGCTATGTGGGTATGGGTGGTGCGATGGAGGCACTTGGAGCCGATATCTCCACCATGGGTACGAACCCTGCCGGTATCGGCCTGTTCCGCCATTCGACGGCCAGCCTTAGTTTCGGCTTTGTATCACAGCAGGATGCACAGAAGTTCGACGGTCTTGGAAAAACCAACATGAGTTTCGATCAGGCAGGTTTCATCTACTCTGCACGTGTCGGCAGTTCGTCGTACGTGAATGTGGGCTTCAACTACCACAAGAGCCGTAACTTCGACCAGATCCTGTCAGCGGCCAACGCGTTGAGCAAGTGCTCACAAAACGGTCTTACCTATTACAAGGCCGAGAGGGGCATTTATGAACTGGACTTCAACAAGCAAGGCGATGTGATTGGCTATGAGGGCGACAACCGCTCCTGGTCATATAGCGAGAACGACTACATGAATGCCAATGTGCTGCTGTTGGATCCTAATGACGAAATGTTCTATACCATGGATGCCAATGCCTATAGTTTCGACAAGGCTCACCGTGGATGGATTGCCGATTACGACTTTAATGTCAGCGGTAATGTGAACGACCGTTTCTATTGGGGCGTCACTGTAGGTGTTAAGGATGTGAACTACAAAGGCTATAGCGAATATGCTGAGTCTCTGGTTGATTCGAAGGGCTCATGCGGTTCAGTCGCTGTTGGTGACGAGCGTAAGATCAAGGGCTCGGGGATCGACATGAAGGCGGGCATCATCTTCCGTCCCGTTGAGGAGTCACCCTTCCGTATCGGACTCTCCATTGCCACGCCGACTTGGTACGACCTCACTTCCAGCAATGACTCCTATATGGTGAATAACAGTGATTATGGTGCTTGGGATGAGGGTAGCAGCCACGAGAGTTACGACTTCAAGTACTACACGCCCTGGAAGTTCGGCCTGAGCATGGGTCACACGATCGGCAATCAGATCGCTCTGGGTCTTGGCTATGAGTATATGGACTACAGCGCCAGTAAGAATCGCGTCAATGAAGACGGACGCTGGTATGATGACTGGTATGACGACTATTACACCCGTTCCCATACCGATGAGCCGATGAAGGACAATACGGATCGTTCCCTCACTGGTCAGCACACCTTGAAGGCGGGTGTCGAGTTCAAGCCCGTGCCTGAATTGGCTGTCCGCTTCGGCTATAACTATCTGTCATCCCCCTATGAGGAAAGAGGTGTCCGCGATATGACGCTCGACTCTCCCGGCGTGTCCTATGCTTCTACCACAGACTATGTGAACTGGAAGGACACCCATCGTATCACCTGCGGCCTCGGTGTGAAGGCTGGTGGCCTGAATATTGACCTGGCTTATCAGTACAATACCACAGACGGCGACTTCCATCCGTTCCAGCCCTATGCCGGTAATTCGGGTGTGAAGGAGGTGAGCAACAAGCGCCATCAGGTATTGCTGACATTAGGCTACACCTTCTGAGCAGAAATAAGGGCTGGTTATTCGGAAATAACCAGCCCTTATTGCGGAATAAGTGGCACTTACTGAAAAATAAGTGCCACTTATTTTGTGTAATTCATATCTTTTATTTAACTTTGCACACAATTATTCAAAACAGAATAAACATGAAGAAACTATTATTAGGTGACGAGGCGATAGCCCAGGGTGCAATTGATGCAGGTCTGAGTGGTGTTTATGCCTATCCCGGTACTCCTTCAACGGAGATTACCGAGTATATCCAGGAGTCACCCATTGCCAAGGAGAGAAACATCCACCGCCGTTGGTCCACGAACGAGAAGACGGCTATGGAGGCAGCGCTCGGTATGTCGTATATGGGCAAACGTGCGCTGGTGTGTATGAAACATGTAGGTCTGAACGTCTGTGCCGACCCGTTCGTCAATTCTGGCATGACAGGTACGAACGGTGGTCTGGTGGTGCTGGTGGCCGACGATCCCTCGATGCACTCCTCACAGGATGAGCAGGATAGCCGCTTCTATGCGAAGTTCGCCATGATTCCCACGCTGGAACCCAGCAGCCAGCAGGAGGCCTACGACATGATGCAGGAGGCTTTTGACCTCTCTGAACAGTTGCATCTGCCGATCCTCATGCGCGTCACCACCCGTATGGCCCATTCTCGTGCCGTTGTCGAGTTGGTTGACGTGCCACGTCAACAAAATGAACTGAACTACAATGCCCAGGCCAGCAACTGGGTACTGCTGCCAGCTTTCGCCCGTAAGCGCAATGACATTGTCACTGCCCAGCAGCCCCTGTTGGAGCAGATGGCTGTCGACAGCAAATACAATCAGTACATTGACGGCTCAGACCACAAGTTGGGAATCATCGCCAGCGGTATTGCCTATAACTATCTGATGGAATGCTATCCGCAGGGGTGCCCATTCCCCGTGCTTAAGATTTCACAATATCCGATTCCGAAGAAACTGATCCGTCGCATGACAGACGACTGTGAGTTCGTGCTTATTGCCGAGGAAGGTCAGCCGTTTATCGAGGATCAGGTGCGTGGCGTGATGCCTGGCAACGCTGTCATCAAGGGACGTCTTACGGGTGAACTGCCTCGTACGGGCGAGTTGAATCCTGACTGTCTGAAGAAGGCCCTGGGCATTGAGGTGTCAGAGAACTATGCTCCCTGTGAGGATGTAACTCCGCGTCCGCCTGCACTCTGCCAGGGTTGCGGACACCGTGATGTGTATACAGCCCTCAATGAGGTGCTGCGCGAGTATCCCAATGCCCGTGTGTTTGGAGATATTGGTTGTTATACCCTGGGTTTCCTGCCGCCGTATAAGGCTATCCACTCCTGTGTGGATATGGGTGCCTCGATTACGATGGCCAAGGGTGCCAGCGATGCAGGGCAATGGCCTGCCGTTGCCATCATCGGCGACTCCACGTTTACCCATTCAGGTATGACGGGCCTGCTCGATGCCATCAACGAGAATGCAGATATTACCGTCATTATCTCTGATAACCTGACTACTGCCATGACTGGTGGACAGGATTCGGCTGGAACCAATAAGTTCGAGGCGATCTGTAAGGGTCTTGGTCTCTCTGAGGATCATCTGAAGGTGGTGAATCCCATTCCCAAGAATATGCCTGAGATTACGGCTGCCATCCGCGATGAGATCAACTACCACGGTGTCAGCGTCATCATCCCGCGTCGTGAGTGTATGCAGACGCTTCAGCGTCATCTGAAACAAAAGAAAGCAAAGGAGGCACAGAAATGAAGACAGATATTATACTTTGCGGCGTAGGAGGACAGGGTATCCTCTCTATCGCCACCATCATCGGCGAGGCTGCCATGAAGGAGAATCTCTATATCAAGCAGGCTGAGGTGCACGGCATGTCGCAGCGTGGCGGTGATGTGCAGTCAAACCTGCGCATCTCCAGCAGTCCCATTGCCAGCGACCTGATTCCTCTGGGAGGGGCCGACGTGATCATTTCCATGGAGCCTATGGAGGCCCTGCGCTATCTGCCTTTCCTCTCGAAAGAGGGCTGGATCATTACTTCGAGCACACCTTTTGTTAATATTCCGAATTATCCTGATATCGAAACAATTAAGGCAGACTTGAGTAAGGTTAAGAATGTCATTGTACTCGATATCGAGCAGGCTGCCAAGGATCATGGCGTGCCCCGTTCTGCCAATGTGATCCTGCTGGGTGCTGCCCAGAAGGCACTGGGCATCGAATATGATAAACTAGAGGATGCCATCCGTCGTGTGTTCGGTCGTAAGGGTGAGGCAATTGTCGAGGCCAACATCAAGGCTCTCGCTATTGGAAGGGAAGCCCAGAAGTAGTTAAGAGTTGAGATTTAAGAATTAAGAGTTATGAAGACTCCAATTGATAAAGAGATCGTCGATGGATTGGTTGCCGAACTTGGTATCAAGGACTTTGCCAAGGCTACTATCCGCGAGGTGAAGCAGGTAGCCGCCAAGGCAGAAAAGGCGAGTGGGGTAGAGTTCATCAAGATGGAGATGGGCATTCCCGGGCTTCCTGCTGCCCAGGTGGGTGTCGATGCGCAGATCAAGGCCCTGCAGGACGGTATAGCCCATTCCTATCCTGACATTCAGGGCGCACCTGTGCTGAAGGAGGCTGCTTCCCGGTTCGTGAAGGCCTTCATCGGTGTCGATGTCAATCCAGAGGGCTGTATCCCTGTCAGTGGCTCTATGCAGGGCACTTTCGCATCCTTCCTCACCTGTTCCCAACGCGACAGGCAGAAGGATACCGTGCTTTTCATCGATCCGGGTTTCCCTGTTCAGAAAATGCAACTCGAGGTGATGGGCGTCAAATACCAGACCTTTGATGTCTATGACTTCCGTGGTGAGAAACTGGGCCCGAAACTGGAGAGTTATCTTTCGAAGGGCAACATCTGTGCCATCGTCTACTCGAATCCCAACAATCCATCGTGGATATGTCTGCGTGAGGAGGAACTGGAAGTGATTGGCGGTCTTGCCACGAAGTACGATGCCATTGTGATGGAAGACCTTGCCTATTTTGCGATGGACTTCCGCAAGGATCTCTCCACACCGTTCCTGCCGCCTTATCAGGCCACTGTGGCCCGCTACACCGACAATTATATGTTGCTCATCAGCGGTTCCAAGGCTTTCAGTTATGCAGGTGAGCGTATCGGTGTGACCTGTATTTCTAATGCTCTCTTCCATCGTCACTTCGATGACCTTTCAGAGCGTTATCAGGGGCTGCCTTTCGGACCGGTATTCTCCACCCGTATGCTTTATGCCCTGAGTTCTGGTACCAGCCATAGTGCCCAGTTTGCGATGGCTGCTATGCTTCAGGCCGCTGCCGACGGCTCCTACGATTTCCGTAAGGAAATTGGCGTTTACGGTGAGCGTGCCCGCAAACTGAAGGATATCTTCTGTCGTCACAACTTCTATGTGGTCTATGACAAGGATCTTGACGAACCTATAGCCGACGGTTTCTACTTTACCATTGGCTATCCTGGTATGACGAGCGGTGAACTGGCTCACGAACTGATGTACTATGGTGTCTCTGCCATCTGCCTCATCACCTGTGGCTCAGAGCAGGAAGGCCTTCGCGTGTGTACCTCTTTTATAGAAGACCACCAGTACGATCAACTCGAAGAGCGCATGACGATATTCGAAAAAAATAATCCTCGGTAGTTCCGGGGATTATTTCTTTTCGTCACTGTCATCCATATTCACCGACGTAAACTTGAACTCTGTCGCAGGCAGGAAACGTACGTCGTACTTGCCGGCATTTTTTCCTCCCGTGTACTGTTTCTTCATTTTGTTGTACTTCTTCTCCACGTTCTTGAGTTTTACGTCGCTGACAACGATACATGTGCGGTGGGGCATGTCGCGCTCATTGGTGAAGAAATTACGCAACTGGTAGGAGTAGTTCCCACGACCTGCCAGCATGTTCTTCTTCCCTGTCAGCCATACACTGTCCACTTCCTGGATATCAGTGAAATACACGATGGAGTCATTGAACGAGGCGGAGAAGCCGAACATGTAGGCCTTGGGAACCACGTGGTTCTTCGCCGATACCTGTACGTATGCCAGTGCTGCCAGTAAGGCGGCAGCGAGGGTAAGGTGTCTGAGAGATTTCATTATCCTAAATATGTCTTTAATATCTTGTTCTTTGTACTCGACCTCAGTTTCCTGATGGCCTTTTCCTTAATCTGTCTGACGCGCTCACGCGAGAGTCCGAATTTCTCGCCGATTTCCTCCAGCGTCAGTTCAGCACAGTTGATGCCGTAGGAACATTCTATCACGTTGCGCTCCCTTTCGCTGAGCACGCTCAGGGCATTCTGTATCTCCGACTTCAGCGACTCTGTCACGAGTGCCATGTCTGTTGTAGGCACGTCCTCGTTGACAAGTACGTCAAGGAGGCTGCTGTCATCGCCATCAGCAAAAGGAGCGTCCACCGATACGTGCCGTCCGCTGATGTTCATCGCCTCGTCAATCTTGTCTTGGGGCAGATCGATATTGTCGGCTATCTCCTCTACGGAGGGACGGCGTTCGTTCACTTGTTCGAACTTGCTGATTTCTCGGTTTATCTTGTTCACCGACCCCACTTGGTTCAGCGGCAGCCTCACGATGCGGCTCTGTTCTGAGATGGCCTGCAGGATGCTCTGACGGATCCACCAGACTGCGTAGGATATGAACTTGAAGCCGCGCGTCTCGTCGAAGCGCTCTGCCGCCTTCAGCAGTCCGAGGTTACCCTCGTTGATGAGGTCGGGCAGACTCAGACCCTGATTCTGATACTGCTTGGCAACTGATACCACAAATCGCAGATTCGCCTTCGTCAGGCGTTCCAGTGCTTTCTGGTCCCCCTTCTTGATCGCCTGGGCGAGTTCCACTTCTTCTTCTGCCGAGATCATCTCCTCCTTGCCAATTTCCTGTAGATATTTGTCAAGTGAAGCGCTTTCTCGGTTGGTTATAGATTTGGTGATTTTCAGTTGTCTCATATTGGTTCGTTATTAGCAGTCCTGCAAAATTATGACATTTTTTTGAGACAACCAAAAAAAAAGCCACGAATTTTCATCTTCGTGGCTTTTTTCCTGTTTTCTGGCCTATTCGTTCTGCAAAGGAACGGCAAAGTAGCCCTTTTTGCCTGTCGGATAGATACCCTGGATGTAGAGTACCGGCTCCTTACTCGTGGATGCTTCCTTCACCACATCCTGTAGGTCCTCGACGGTCTTGATGCTCTGGTCGTTCACCTTCTGGATAATAAAGCCCTTCGGTACGCCGGCATCCTTCAGTTTGCCGCCGGCCACCTTCACGATCTCCAGACCATAGCCGATATTCAACTGCTCCTTCTGGGCATCGGTAATGGCGCGGAAAGTACCACCCAGCACGTCAAGGTCGGCATTCTTCACCACCTTCGTGTTACCCTGTTCGTTCTTCAGCGTGCAAGTCACGGTGTGGCTCTTCTTGTTGCGCAAGTAAGTCAGGCTGACCTTGTCGCCAGGGCGTTTCTTGGCCAGAATGCCCTGCAGTTCACCGAACTTTGTCACCTTCTGTCCGTCAACGGCAGTAATCACGTCACCTTCCTTCAGACCGGCGGCCTCAGCGGCACCGTCCTCTACGACTTTGGCAATATAGATACCCTCCATTGTGCCGAGGTCCACTTCCTTGTCCTTCTCTTTCTCAGAGTCTACGTAGTTCTTCACGTCTGTACCCTGGATGCCGATCATGGCGCGCTGAACGTTGCCGTACTGCTTCAGGTCGTCCACCACCTTGTTCATAATCGTGGTGGGGATGGCAAAGCCGTAGCCGATGTTCGAGCCTGTCTGTGAGTACAGCATGGCGTTGATACCCACGAGTTCACCACGGGTGTTCACCAGTGCACCACCTGAGTTACCCTGATTGATGGCGGCATCTGTCTGAATGAAACTCTCCACACCATTGGCACCCAGTGTACGGGCCTTGGCGGAGATGATACCTGCGGTGACGGTATTGTTCAGTCCGAGGGGATTACCTACGGCGAGCACCCATTCGCCAACCTTCACGTCGTCGCTGTTGGCAATGGTGATGGCAGGCAGGTTCTTGCCGTCGATCTTGATGAGGGCCAGGTCGGTGGTCTTGTCGGCACCGATCACGCGTGCGGAATATTCCTTATTGTCTGTCAGACTGACAGTCAGTTCGTCAGCACCGTCCACGACGTGGTTGTTCGTCACGATATAGCCGTCAGCGGAGATAATCACACCCGAGCCTGCAGCAGCGCGCTTCGGTGTCTGCACCTGGCGCTGGCGCTTACCGTTGTTTCCCTGTCCGCGTCCGAAGAATCCGCCGAAGGGATCAGAGAAGAAGTCCTCGAAGGGATCGCTGTACTCAATGGTCTGCACCTTCGAGTTCTGAACCGACTTGATGTACACCACAGAGGGCAGTGCCTTCTCAGCGGCATAGGTCAGGTCTACTGGCTGTCCTGCGGGCGCAGAGGCCACGACGGGGGTGGGGGCAGAGGCAGTGGCGGCATTCGTCTTGGTGAATGCTGCTACCGAGAGGATCAATGCAACGGCGCATACAGCCGGCGTTGCCACGTTTACAATCTTTTTCATATTCTCAGTCATTTTATTATGATTTTAAATTCAACATGTTTGACGGTGCAAAGATAGGTGCAAAATTCCGTTTACTGACAAAATGTCGTGAATATTTATCCCGATTTAACAATTGCCGCCAAAGGCTTAACGAGCATTTGCGATTAACACTTCAAATCTTAAAATTCTGACAAAATTAAGTTTTCATAATCGTTTTACTTGATTATTTTTAATTATCTCGCACTTCCTCTTGTGTCTCTCGATAATTATTGCTAACTTTGCAACCCGAAAGCACTGCCACGGTCTGTCGCCGGCGCCTTTTGGTGCGGGAGGAAAGTCCGGGCAGCACAGGGCACCCCACTTCTGAAAGTGGAAGCCATTGGTGACAGTGGGTAGGGACAGAAGAAAACAACCGCCCGAAAGGGTAAGGGTGAGAAGGTGGTGTAAGAGACCACCAGCCGATGGGTGATCATCGGGCTGTGTCCGCTGGGGGCTGCAAGTTCATGTATACCACCGTTTGAGGGTTGCCCGCCCGATCCACGGTGGAGGGTAGAACGCTTGAGCCATGGGGTGACTCATGGACTAGATAAATGACAGACGCCACGCAAGTGGTACAGAACCCGGCTTACAGGGGCAGTGCTTTCTTTTAAAGGTGAAAAAGTGAGAAAGTGAAAAGGTGAAGGAGTTTTTCAGACAGATCTATCGCAAACTTTGGCTCACCATCCGCTTCTTTACGGAGAAGCGGGTGATGACACAGGCTGCTGCCCTCACGTATTCCACGCTGCTGGCCATCGTGCCTATCCTCGCCGTGGTCTTCGCCATCGCCCGCGGGTTCGGCTATAACAAGTACATTGAGATCTGGTTCCGAGATATGCTCGCCTCCCAGCCACAGGCTGCCGACGTCATTGTGGGCTTCGTCAACAGTTACCTCGTCCACACCAAGAGCGGCATCTTCCTCGGCGTGGGACTGATTTTCATGCTCTATACCGTGCTGATGCTGGTGAACAATATCGAGGAGACCTTCAACCAGATCTGGCAGGTCAGCAACTCGCGACCCATCATCCGCTCGCTGACGAACTATCTTGCCATGTTCTTCCTCTTTCCCATCATTATCATCATCTCGATGGGACTATCCATCCTGCTGGCCACCGTTTCCGACTCCATGCACCACTTTGCCTTCATCGGCCCGGCAGTCCACTCGTTGTTGCAACTCTCACCTTATATATTATTATCGCTGCTCTTCATCGTGCTCTACGTCTATATGCCGAATACGAAGGTGCGCCTGTCGTGTGCCATCGTCCCAGGCATCCTCGCGGGTATCGCCATGCAGGCCCTGCAACTTTTCTATATCTATTCACAGATCTGGGTGACGGGCTACAACGCCATCTACGGCTCCTTTGCCGCCCTGCCGCTGTTCATGCTCTGGGTACAGTTCTCGTGGACCATCTGTCTTTTCGGCGCCCAACTCACCTATACCAATCAGAACCTGAATCGTGTAGGTTTCAACCTCGAGCCCCTCGATATCCATCCGAAGATCGACATGGCGGACGATGAACGCGACCATGCCGCCACCCAACTCTATGCTGACAATATCGACTCACTGTAACCATTAAGAAAATATGAAACGTGTATTTATCATATCCATAGCCATTTTGCTCCTGCTGTCTTGCGGTGACGGTAATAAATCGTCGCAGTCTGCACCAGAAGAGGGAGCCACCGAATTCGAGATTGTAGGCAAGAAGGAAAAGGAACCGGTAAACGCTGAAGACGAACCTGTTTCCGTTTCCTCCATACTCTCAGGCAAGGCCAAGCCCTCTGCCAAGGATGGTGATGTCGGAGATGTTGTCTCCAGCGGTTCCGATGATCCTTTTGGCGGTGATGCCGACTATCTCGACGGTGACACAGGCTATGATTATTAGACAACACAAAAGGCCCCGGCGTATCATCTCCCCAAGGTTACTCACTTACTCACTTACTCACTTTTGACATTTAGGGATTGAATCATTCAGAATGGATAAGTAGATTAGAAGTTTATTTAATATTAAATTTATATATATTATAATATATATAAATTATATAATATAACATTCTGGACATTGAAGAATGCAAATGTCAA
>JAFUAK010000059.1 GCA_017460765.1 Prevotella sp.
GACAAGACCATCTCGGCCTCCCTCGGCGTGCTGGCGAAGAACGACAAGACGGGCCCCGCCGTGAACTCGCTGAAACTGCTGGCCCAGGCCACGGGCGAGTACACCCGCGAGGAACTGAACAAGGTGGCGAAGTTGGGCTGGACTGACAAGGCCGCTGAGGAGATCGCCGCTGCCAAGAAGGCTGCACTGGGCGAGAGCGGCTCGGAGACGGGCTCTTCTACGGGCGGTGACAGTCAGACGGGCGGTGGTACCCAGGGCGGTGGAACCGGTGATACGCCGAGCGGCGACGACAATCCTGGTGCAGACAACACGGGAGACTGATTAAAGGTGAAAAGGTGAAAAGGTGAAAAGGTGAGAAGGTGAAAAGGTGAGAAGGTGAAAAGGTGAGAAGGTGAAGAGTTAAGAGTGAAGAAGGATGAAGAAGCGACTTCTTGAGATTGCGGTGAAGGTGGTAGTAGCCGCGCTCACGGCCTTCCTGACGGCCATCGGTACGACCTCATGCATGGGCCACGGCCCACTGTATCTCTAAAATTACACAACGTGTCTGTCCCTTTGTGTAAAAATCCCTGCTTCCGGAGAAGGAGGCAGGGATTATTGCGTTTTGGAAGAAAAAATCACGGAGAATTTGAATAATAAAAAAATAATGTGTATCTTTGTAGTCTGAAAACCAAGAATGATATGCTACTACTGACAGACCAACACAGACGGAGGATCATGGGCGCCTTGGTGCTCGTGGCGCTGGCGGCAGGTGCCGCGGCGCAGGTGAAGACCGACTCGCTGGGGGCGGCAGTGCAGCGCGTGGGCTATATGCAGGCCAGCCAGACAACACTGGCGGGAGCCGTGGACCAGGTGGGCGAGGACCGGATGAAGAAGGGACTCGTGACCTCGTCGCTCGACGCACTGAGCGGACAGGCTGCCGGCGTGCAGGTGCAGACGGGCGGTAACCAGGAGGCGATGGTGAGTGCGGTGCGCGTGAGAGGTACGACATCGCTGACGGGCGGTAACGACCCTCTGGTGATCATCGACGGCGTGACGGCTGACCTGGCCACGCTGTCGAGTATCTACCCCGCCGACATCGAGAGTTTCACCATCCTGAAGGACGCCTCGGAGACGGCACAGTACGGCTCGCGCGGGGCTGCGGGCGTGATACAGGTGGCCACGAAGCGCGGACAGGCCGAGCAGTTCCACATCAGTTACGACGGCAACATCGGCTTCGAGGCAATCTATAAGAACGTGAGGATGCTCGGCGGCGACGACTTCCGCAGCGCAGCCAGGCAACTGGGCGTGAGCATCGTGGACAAGGGCGGCGACACCAACTTCCCAGAGGCCATCACCAGGACGGGCTTCGTGCAGAACCACCACATCGCCTTCGGTGGCGGATCGGAGAAGTCGTTCTACCGCGCATCGCTGGGACTGATGGACCACAGGACGGTGATAGAGACCTACCGCCTGAGGAACTATATCGCCAAACTGGACATCTCGCAGAAGGCCTTCGACGACCGACTGACGGTGGACCTCGGCGTCTTCGGCAGCATCCAGAAGAACAGCCTGCTGCCCAACGCCTGGAAACTCTTCTACTCGGCGGCCACCTTCAACCCCACCTTCCCAGACGGGAAGAACGCGGAGGGCGGATACGACCAGGTGCCGGAGGCCTGGTGGATCAACAACCCCAACTCGCTGCTGGAGATGCAGGAGGACGAGGACAACGGACACTTCAGCGCCCACCTGCGCATGGCCGTGGAACTGGCCAGGGGACTCTCGCTGACGGCCTTCGGCTCATACAGTTACAACTCGACGGACAACGCCCACTTCTATCCCACCTTCGTGTGGAGCCACGGAGAGGCCTATCGCGGCAACCGCAAGAGCGAGGAACTGCTGGGCGACCTCTCGCTGCACTATGCCCGCACACTGGCAGGGCACCACGAACTGGAACTGCTGGGACTGCTGGAGGCGGAGTCGGAGCGGGTGACGGGATTCTACACGACGGCCTCGGACTTCACCACGAATGCCTACGGCTACGACAACCTCTCGGCGGGAGCCCTGAGACTCTGGGAGGGTACGAACAGTTACTACTGGGATTCGCGGCTGCTGTCGTTCCTGGCCCGTGCGAAGTACACCTACAGGGGGCGCTACTCGCTGACGGTGAACGCCCGTGCCGACGGCTCGTCGAAGGTGGGCGAGAACCACCGATGGGGCTTCTTCCCCTCGATGAGCGGCGCCTGGATCGTGAGCGACGAGGCCTGGATGAAGGGAGCCCCCTGGATCAACAGCCTGAAACTGCGCGCGGGCTACGGCCTCTCGGGCAACCTCGGCGCCATCGACAGTTACCTGTCGCAGCAATTCATACAGCCCAACGGCGTGGTGAGCGTGGGCGGTACGCCCGTGACGACGCTCGGCGTGATACGCAACGCCAACCCCGACCTGCAGTGGGAGGTGAAGCGCACCTTCAACGTGGGCCTCGACATGGCCTTCTGGAACAAGCGCGTGGTGCTCACCGTGGACTACTACCGCTCGAAGACATCGGACATGCTCTACGAGTACGACGTGCCCGTGCCACCCTTCACCTACGACAAACTGCTGGCCAACCTCGGCTCGATGGAGAACGGCGGCGTGGAGATAGGATTCGGCATCACGCCCCTGCGCACCAGGGACCTGGAACTGAGCATCAACATGAACTGGGCCTTCGAGCGCAACAAACTGATCTCGCTCAACGGAGACTACAACGGCCAGTATCTGACAGCACCGGAGATGAAGGGCATCGCCGCCCTCTACGGCGCGGGATTCCACGGGGCTTCGGACGTGGTGATGCAGATCGTGGGAGAGCCCCTCGGCGTGTTCTACCTGCCTCACTGCAACGGACTGGTGAAGGCTGCCGACGGTAGTTACTACTACGACGTGACGGACGAGAAATACGTCTGCGGACAGGCCACACCCAAGGCTACCATGGGTTCGAACATCGCACTGAGATACCGGCAGTGGGACATCACCCTGCAGATGAACGGCGCCTTCGGGCATAAGATCTACAACGGCACGAAACTGGTCTACATGAACATGCTCTCGCTGCCGAACTACAACGTGATGGAGGGCGCGCCCGAGCGCAACATACAGGACCAGACCATCAGCGACTACTGGCTGGAGAGGGGAGACTACCTGAACATCGACTACGTGACACTGGGCTGGAACGTGCCCCTCAGGTCGAAGTATATCCAGGGACTGAGGCTTTCGGCATCGGTGAACAACCTGGCTACCATCACGGGCTACTCGGGACTGACGCCGATGATCAATTCGAGCGTGGTGAGCAGTACGCTGGGCGTGGACGACAAGCGCAACTTTCCCGTGTACCGCAGTTATGCGATGAACCTGAGCGTGAAGTTTTAGTTAAGAGTTATGAGTTAAGAGTTAAGAATGAAGAGTTATGATATGACTAAGGCTGGAAGATGGGGGGTGATGGTACTTTTCACTTTTCACTTATCACTTTTCACTTCCTGCTCGCTCGACGAGCAGCCGCGTGACCAGATACCTGAGGAGGAGGCTTACCAGGATGCCGACGACCTGTTTCGCAACTGCGTCGCCACCTTATATAATTATATAGGCGGCAACAGCGACGGACAGGGCCTGCAGGGTACGTGCCGCGGCGTGTACGACCTGCAGACGCTGGGCGGCGACGAACTGATGATCCCCACAAGGGGTACGGACTGGTACGACGGCGGGCTGTGGCAGGCCATGTACAGGCACTCCTGGTCGGCGGGACACGACCTGGTGAAGAACGCGTGGCTCTACCTCTACAAGGTGATCGCACTGAGCAACCGCTCGCTGGAGCAACTGGAGGCCCACAGACACCTGCTCAGCAGCGACGAGTGGCAGCGCTATACGGCGGAGGTGAGGGCCCTGAGGGCCATCTACTACTGGTATCTGACGGACCTCTTCGGGCGCGTGCCCCTGGTGACTTCCACCGACGTGTCGATGAACGAGGTGAGACAGTCGGAGCGCTCGGAGGTGTTCCGCTTCATCGTCGGTGAACTCCTCGACGTGATGCCCTGGCTCAGTTATGAGAGCAGCGTGCACGACGGCGACTACTACGGGCGCGTGACAAGGCCCGTGGCCACCTTCGCGATGGCTAAACTGATGCTCAACGCAGAGGTCTATGCCGACGACGACTGGACAGACGGCGTGCGCCCCGACGGCAGGAACCTGCGCTTCGACATCGACGGCCTGGAGAGGAACGCCTGGGAGGCCTGCATCTACTACTGCGACGCCATCGAGGCCATGGGCTATCAACTGGAGGAGGCCTATGAGGACAACTTCATGGTGTATAACCAGGACTCCAGGGAGAACATCTGGACCATCCCCATGGACAAGATCCTCTACAGCAACCAGCAGCAGACGCTGACACGCTCGATGCACTACCGCCAGGCGGCTGCCTTCGGCTATACGGGCGAGAACGGTACCTGTGCCACGCGGAAGACGCTGGAGACCTACGGCTACGGTGCACCTGACTACGACCTGCGCTTCATCATGAACTTCTACTACGAGGAGATCTACGACCTCGAAGGGAACCCGATCCTCGACCGCACGGGACAGACCCTGACCTACGCGCCCTGGGAGGTGGAGATGGACCTGAGCGGCTCGCCCTACGTGGAGACGGCGGGGGCCAGGCTGCGGAAATACGAGGTGGACAAGAACGCACTCAAGGACGGCAAACTGATGGACAACGACATCGTGCTCTTCCGCTTTGCCGACGTGCTGCTGATGCGGGCGGAGGCCAGGCTGCGCAATGGGGAGGACGGACAGGCCGATCTGGACGCCGTGCGCCTGAGGGTGGGGGAGACCATGCGCCCGCTGACCCTCGGCAACCTGCTCGACGAGCGCCTGATGGAACTCTGCTTCGAGGGCTGGCGCAGGCAGGACCTGATACGCTTCGGCCAGTACGAGAGTCTCTTCCAGGGCGACGAGTGGTATGACAAGGTCGATGAGCGCGACGGACATACCACCGTGTACCCCATTCCGGCAGATATCATGGCGCTGAACACCATGCTGGAGCAGAGTCCGGGCTACTGATATACAATAAATCGGCGGGGTTTACGTTATTAAAAGGTGTTGAGACGTATTCCCATAGTAGCATTGCTGGCGTTGGCCGCTTTAGCGGCCAGGGCGCAGTATGACGTCAGTTTCGGCCATTACTGGGCCATGGAGCCGTCGTTTAATCCCGCGGCCATCGGCAAGGAGGCGAAACTGAACGCTGCGGCGGCTTACGCCCTGCAGATGGCGGGATTCGAGCATAATCCCAACACGATGTACGTGGGGGCCGACATGCCCTTCTACGCCCTGAAGTCGTACCACGGCGCCGGCATCCAGTTCATCAACGACAACATCGGCCTCTTCTCCCACAAGCGCTTCGGCGTGCAGTATGCCTACCAGCCACAACTGATGGGCGGCAAACTGAGTCTGGGCGTGCAGTTGAGCATGCTCAGCGAGAATTTCGACGGATCGAAACTGGAACTGGAGGACGCCAGCGACCCCGCCTTCACCAGTTCGTCGGTGAACGGCACGGGCTTCGACATCTCGCTCGGCGTCTATTACAAGCACCGCGACTGGTATGCGGGTCTCTCCGTGCTCCACCTGAACGCTCCCACCGTGGAACTGGGCGAAAAAAACGAATTAGCCGTCGCTTCGACCTATTATTTGACGGGTGGATACAATATTCGGCTGAAAAATCCGTTTTTAACCATACAGACCTCTGTTCTGGGGCGGACTGACGGTGTGGCCTGGCGCGGCGATATCTCAGGAAGGCTGCTCTACACCCACGAGAAAAGGGTGATGTATGCCGGGCTGTCGTACAGTCCCACCAACTCGGTGACGGTGCAGATTGGCGGTGACATACGCGGCATCCGCGTGGGCTACAGTTACGAGATCTACACCTCGGCCATCAGCATCGGCAACGGCAGTCACGAACTCTTCGTAGGCTATCAGACGGAGGTGAACCTCTACAAGAAGGGGCGCAACCTGCATAAGAGCGTGAGATACTTGTAATAATGCTCAATGCACAATGCACAATGAATGATTAAATAAAAGAATAGGGTAATGAATGACAAAATAAAAAGATTGATGCGTAGCCGATTGTGCATTATGCATTATGCATTATGCATTGCAACGGCTAGTTTGTTGACAGGTTGTTTTGGCGGTAAACTGGCATCATCGGGTGGCGGTGAGGTGACGGGCACTGGAGGCAGGGCTTTTACGGAACCCACGCCCTACGGCATGACACTGGTGAAGCGGGGACACCTGAAGATGGGTATCGAGAAGCAGGACAGCCTCTGGGGAAAGCGCACACCCGTGCGCGACATCTCCGTGGACGGCTTCTGGATGGACGAGACGGAGGTGACCAACTCCAAGTATCGCCAGTTCGTGAACTACGTGCGCGACTCCATCCTCAGGGAGCGCCTCTCCGAGATCGACGAGACCTACAAGACGGTGAAGACGGACAAGGACGGCGAGGAAATCGGTACCTTCATCAACTGGAAGAAGGCACTGCCGCGCAAGCCGAGTGAGGACGAACAGGAAATCATCGACGGACTCTACGTGACCAATCCCGTGACGGGTGACAAGATGCTCGACTACAGTCAGATGAACTACCGCTACGAGATCTACGACTATACGGCTGCCGCCTTGCGCCGCAACCGCATGAATCCGCAGGAGAGAAACCTGAACACCGACGTGACGGTGGATCCCAACGAACAGGTGTGGATCTCGAAGGATACGGCCTACATCGACGACGAGGGCAAGATCGTGCGCGAGACCATCAACCGTCAGTTGACGGGACCCTGGGACTTCCTGAACACCTATATCGTGAACATCTTCCCAGACACCACCTGTTGGGTGAACGACTTCCCCAACTCCGACAACGAGATGTACATGCGCTACTACTTCTCGAATCCCGCCTACAACGACTATCCCGTGGTGGGTGTGACGTGGGAGCAGGCCAACGCCTTCTGCGCCTGGCGCACGGAGTATCTGCTGAAGGGACTGGGTCCGGCAGCGCGCTTTGTGCAGCGCTACCGTCTGCCGACGGAGGCCGAGTGGGAGTTTGCTGCCCGTGGCAAGGACCAGAACGAGTTCCCCTGGGACAATGAGGATGTGGCCAGTGGCAAGGGCTGTTTCTATGCCAACTTCAAGCCCGACGACGGCAACTATACCAAGGACGGCAACCTGATCACCTCGAAGGTGGGGATCTACAGTGCCAATTCGAACGGACTCTACGATATGGCAGGCAACGTGGCGGAGTGGACGAGTACCGTCTATACCGAGGCGGGCGTGGACGCGATGAACGACATCAATCCGCAACTGAAATACAATGCCGCCATCGAGGACCCCTACCGTCTGAAGAAGAAGAGCGTGAGGGGCGGCTCGTGGAAGGATCCCGAGTCGTATATCCGTTCCGCATGGCGCTCCTCAGAGTATCAGAACCAGCCGCGCTCGTACATCGGATTCCGCTGTGTGCGCAGCCTGGCCAACACTACCAGCGAAAAGGCGAAGAAGAAATAGTCAAATCGTGAAATAGTTAAATCGTCAAATTGCAACATGACAACATATAGTAAGTTTAATTTCGTATATCGGCTTCAGAAGTGGATGGACAGCGTGCCTGGACAGACCTTCCTGAACTATGCCTACAGTTGGGGTGCCTCGATCGTGATCCTGGGTACGCTCTTCAAACTGACCCACCTGCCGGGGGCTAACTTCTTCCTGTTCCTCGGCATGGGTACTGAGGTGTTCGTGTTCTTTATCTCGGCCTTCGACCGTCCGTTCGACAAGACCACCGACGGCATGGAACTGGATACGCACATGAAGGCCGAAGAGGAACCCATGGGTGCAGAAGTGGCCAGTGTGGGTGGCTCGGCTACCGTGATCGGCGGTAATGGCGGTACCATCATTATCGGTGGTGGTGGCGGTGTTTCCGGCTCCGCTCCGATGCCTCCTGTGGACGAAGCACCCGTCGTGGATACGCAGGCCATTGCAGCCGTGTCATCATCGGTGGCAACCGTCTCAGGCGGTGCGCCGCTGCCCATCAATCCCGAACTCGAGGAGGCTACGACGAACTATGTGGATGAACTGAAGCGGCTGACGGAGATGCTCTCGAGGGTATCGGCCCAGAGCGAGCGACTGTCGCACGACTCCGAGGAGATGGAGAACCTGAACCGCACGCTGACGGGCATCTGCAAGGTCTACGAGTTGCAACTGAAGAGTGCCAGCACACAGATCGGCACCATCGATGAGATCAACGAACAGACCCGCAAGATGGCCATTCAGATTGCTGAACTGAACAAGATCTACGCCCGCATGATCGAGGCGATGACTGCCAAGATGAACGTATAGGAAGATGGCTATCAAGAAAAGACCCGTATCACCGCGCCAGAAGATGATCAACCTGATGTATGTCGTCTTGATGGCGATGCTGGCGCTGAACGTCTCCACGGAGGTGCTCAACGGCTTCTCCATCGTGGAGGAGAGCCTGAACCGTACGACGGGCAACTCGACAAAGGAGAACCTGGCCATCTACGAGGACTTCGAGACACAGATGAAGGCCAATCCCCAGAAGGTCAAGGTTTGGTATGACCGCGCCCAGCAGGTGAGACAGATGAGCGACTCGCTCTATAACCTGGCCGCCAACCTGAAACTGGCCATCGTGCAGGAGGCCGACGGCAAGAACGGGGATCCGCAGAACATTCGTAATAAGGAAGACCTGGAGGCTGCCAACCAGGTGATGCTGTCACTCAGCGGTGGCCGCGGACAGGAACTCTACAGTGCCATCAACTCCTTCCGCCAGCGGATGCTGAAGATGGTGAACGACCCCAAGCAGCGTGAGATCATCGCCAGTAATCTGACCACGGAGGTGCCCAAGAACGCCATGTCGATGGGCAAGAACTGGCAGGAATATATGTTTGAGTCGATGCCTGCCGCAGCAGCCGTGACGCTGCTCTCGAAACTGCAGAGCGACGTGCGCTATGCGGAGGGAGAGGTGCTCCACACACTGGTGCAGAACATCGACGTGAAGGATATCCGCGTGAACGCCCTGGAGGCCTTCGTGATACCCAACTCGCAGACCATCGTCCGCGGTGACAAGTTCTCCGCCCACATCGTGATGGCAGCGGTGGACACCACGCAGGTGCCCGACATCTATATTGGCGGGCAGAAGGTGACGCTACAGGATAACCTCTATGAGCGCATCTGCGGGGCCACGGGTGACTTCACCCTCGCGGGCTATCTGGAGACCGTCAACGGAAATGGCGACAAGGTGCGCCGTGACTTCGAGCAGAAATATACGGTGGTGGATCCCAGTGCCACGGTCTCTGCCGACCTGATGAACATGCTCTATGCGGGCTATAACAACCCCATCAGCGTGAGTGTGCCAGGTGTGCCGCTGACGAAGGTGCAGGCCACGATGACCAACGGTACGCTGCAGGCCGTGGGACCAGGCAAGTATATCGCCCGTCCTTCGAAGATCGGGGAGAACGCCACGATCACCGTGGTCTCTACGAACACGGGTCGCCCGCAGCAGATGGGACAATACACCTTCCGCGTGAGGAAACTGCCTGATCCGACGCCGTATATCGCCATGAAGGACGAGCACGGCAACCCCACGCGCTATAAGGGCGGTGGTCTGGCAAAGGCGCAACTGGTGGCCTCGGATGCCATCGGGGCTGCCATCGACGACGGTATCCTGGACATCGCCTTCCGCGTGCAGTCGTTCGAGACGGTGTTCTTCGACAATATGGGTAATGCCGTGCCGATGGCCTCAGACGGTGCCTCGTTCTCCAGCAGGCAGAAGGAGACCTTCCGCAAACTGACGCGCAACCGTCGTTTCTATATCTCGCGTGTGACGGTGGTAGGGCCCGACGGTCTGACGCGCACCCTGCAGAACCCGATGGAAATCATTGTGAAGTGAAGCGTGAAAAGTGAAGAGTGATGGACAAAAGTAATAAAGATATGAAGTCAATGAATATGATATTTGGCGAAGTGAAAGGATGGTGGATGTTGAGAGTATTGTTGATACTTCTCACTTTTTACTTTTCACTTTTCACTTCTTTAGCGCAGCCGAAACAGCGTCGTGTACAGCAGACGGAGCAACAGCAGCAACAGAAGCAGACGAAGAAAAAGACGCCTGCTTCCGCGATGTCGATGCGGGCACAGATTTCATTTCCCACAGCCCTCGACGTGCCAGAGGAGGTGGTATGGCGGCGTGACATCTACCGGGAAATCGACCTGACGAAGGACGAGAACGCGGGCCTCTACTATCCAGTGGAGCCGCAGGGAAAGCAGGTGAACCTGTTTACCTATATCTTCAAACTGGCGCAGAACGGCTATATCCCCGTTTATGAATATCCTACCGACGGCAGCGACGTGTTTACGGATGAGGCCAAGGTACAGATGAAGACCATTCTCGACAACTATCACGTCTTCTACGAGGAGCAGGACGGCAAACTGAAGGTGGACAACAGCGACATTCCTTCCTCTGAGGTGCGGAAGTACTACCTGAAGGAGAGTGCCTACTACGATCAGGCCAACTCCTCGTTCCATATCAAGGTGCTGGCCCTCTGTCCCGTGATGATGCGCGACGATGACTTCGGCGGCGAGGCCACGCAGTATCCCCTGTTCTGGGTGAAGTACTCGGACCTGGAGCCCTTCCTGACGCGCCAGACCATCATGCCCAGCAGTCTGAACAATGCCGCAACGATGTCGATGGATGATTACTTCACGCTGAACATGTATCGTGGTAAGATTTATAAGACGAACAACGCCCAGGGTAAGACGCTGATGCAACTCTGCGAAGGCGACACCACCAAACTCTCTGCCGAGCAGAAGCGCATCGAGAAGGAACTGGAGGCCTTCCGCAAGAATCTTTTCGGTGATCCTGCCAAGAAGGATTCGCTCGACAGTATCGCCAAACTGGACGTGAAGGCTGCGAAGACCAAGAAGGCCAAGTCGTCGACCAAGTCTTCTGGCAGCAGTTCGTCGCGCCGAACAAAGGCCAGCAAGCCGAAGAACAGCACTGGCAGTTCCTCTTCATCCAGCGGTTCTGCCCGCGTGACAGTACGCAGGCAAAGGCATTAATTTCATCATAAACGAGAAAAAATCGGGAAAAAGAGCGTTCATTCGCTCTTTTTTCGTATCTTTGCACCATCTTATCATTAAATGTATCGGAAATGAAGAGAATTTTTACTTTAGTAGTGCTGGCCGCAGCCATGGCTGTGACAGTACAGGCACAAGGCATTAAGTTTGGTGTCAAAGGTGGTCTGAATATCACCAAGATGTCAATCAGTGAGGATGTGGTTAAGTCGGACAACCAGAC
>JAFUAK010000060.1 GCA_017460765.1 Prevotella sp.
ACCTAATTCCTGCATCTTCTCTGTCGGCCTATCCTCCACACTCCATGAAGAAATCGGCATTCTCTTTAATGTTGCTGTCTGCATAACTGTTGAACTTGATTTTATTGCCTACGGAGGAACGGGAAACCTTACTTTTTTGTTCAGGTTCATCTTGCCTGACACGTAGTTTTTTTTAATTCATTGTCTGCGTTATCGCGGTTTAACCTTTACTGGTGCTGAAAGTGCGGAATGGTCAGGCAATCAAATCCAAGAAATCCAGTGCAATTTTTCGCAGAATACCCAAATACGCGCATTTGGGAAGTCTGCTGCGAAAAATTCCTCTGGATAGGGAGCCAGCGACTGGTTATTGGTGGATTGCGCATTCTGCTAACTTTGCACCCGTAAAGGTGTTAAGAACCGAGTAACCCTGACAGTAAAAAACTGCGAGATGTCAGGCGGTCAAGATGCAGCTCAACGTAAATCGCGTTAAATTGCATCAAAGATGCCATAGAATACCGCCATTTCAAAATAAATTCGTACCTTTGCAACCCGAAAGGTATCAGTATGCTTAAGCAGATAGTAGTAGATAAGGTCACGGCACGACAGTTGTGGAAGTTGGGATTCAAGGAACCCACCTTATCATACTATGATGTGGATGGCCAGTTACAGAATGCAGAAGGCGACACCCTGGAACTGAAAGACTACAATGCCCCCAAGGAAACGCGCGGTCGCGGTGCCAGATGCTATTCAGCACCCACTTTATCAGCCGTCCAGGACTGGCTGCGCCGGAAGAAGCACCTTGAATTACTGGTTTGCCGTGATACTTTCTTCCAGAACACGGGTGATTACTATTGCCGTCTCATCCGGCTTTCCGATGGGTTAAGCCGTGACACCCATCCCCGCAAGTCCTACGATCAGGCCCTGATGGACGGCATCAAGCAGGCCATTGCACTGCTTTCTTGATGTTATTTTCGCACTTTTTCGCCGATTTATTTGGTTATTTTGATTGAAAAGTGTAATTTTGCAGCAATAAATCTTATTGAAAAGTGTAGTTTTTGACTGCCAAAAGTTATTGAAAAGTGTAAATTGCCATGCTGTACAGGAAGATTACATCCTACATCGAGGACTATCTGAAGTCCGATAATGACAAGATTCTGATACTGGAGGGAGCTCGCCAGATAGGTAAGTCGTTCAGTATTCGAGAGGTGGGTACACGTCTCTACCCGAACTTCGTGGAAATCAACTTCGTGGAGGATGACGAGGGTGAGCAGCTCTTCAAAAACATCCATAAGAAGGAAGACTTCTACCTGACCCTTAGCATGGTGGCAGGCGACAAGCTCAACAACCGCGATGATACGCTGGTGTTCCTCGACGAGATTCAGCACTATTCGCAGTACCTCACCATGCTGAAGTTCCTGCGTGAGGATAACCGCTACCGCTATATCGCCAGTGGCAGTCTGTTGGGTATCGCCCTGAAAGACACCACCTCCATTCCAGTAGGCAGCATCACCATCAAGGATATGTTCCAGCTCGATTTCGAGGAGTTTCTGATTGCCAACGGCTTCGGCACGGAGGCCATTGACATGCTTCGCAAGTCCTACGAGAATCGCCAGAGCCTTTCGGAAGAACACCATAACCATGTGCTCGACCTGTTCCGCCGCTATCTGCTGGTAGGCGGTCTGCCCGATGCCGTCAACACCTACCTCGAAACGCATAACATTGTGAAGGTGCGCGAGGTACAGGATGGCATCCGTAGCCTTTATGCCAGTGACGCTTCAAAGTATGAGAAGGAGCACAATAAGAAGTTGCTCATACGCCGTATCTACGAGATGATTCCCTCGCAGATGGAAAACAAGAAGAAGCGTGTGGTGGTTCAAAACATCCGTGACAAGAAGGGCGACCGCTTCGACCAGTACAAGGAAGAGTTCGAGTACCTGAT
>JAFUAK010000061.1 GCA_017460765.1 Prevotella sp.
CGGCTTCGCCGACGGCTTGAGCGGTCAATGATATTGTCCATCTCTTTGGGCAATTTTAGAACTTTACATTGTTTTAAAGAGGTCCGGGCTTGTGAAAGTCCGGACCTCAATTTTTCGTGCCTCTGAGCCCTCAGCGGTGCTACTGCGTGGCAACAATCATGCCTCTGAGCCCTCAGCGGTGCTGCTGCGTGGCAACGTTTCGGTGGAGGAGGAAGCGGTCGATGAAGGACTGGACCACAGGATACTGGCTCTCGGGGAGTTGGCAGTGGCCGTGGCCACCAACGATGCTCCACCCCATGCGGTCGGCGATGCCGAAACGGTCCCATACCTTGTGGGCAGCCTCGGCGGAGACGAGCATTGCGTCGTCGGCCAGCCAACGGTAGTCGGGATTGCCGAGCAGCAGAAGGGCGCGCGGGCAGACGAGGGCACAGAGTTCGTGCTGGTCGTAGGGCAGGCGATAGACCTTTCCGCCGCCGAAGTCGGTGAGTTGGCTCTCGAGGAACCAGTGGTAGTCGGTGCGGTCGATATTCTCCACGCTGTCCTTAGGCTGTGAGGCTCGCCAGGCGGCAGCGCCACCGCCGCCGGGCTCCTGGGCGATGGTAAGGGCCACGCGCTCGTCGAAGGCACCACAATACAGAGCCATCTTACCGGCATAGGAGCAGCCGGTGACGCCGATGCGGTTCATGTCGATCTTGGTGACCTCGGGACCGAGTTGCTGCAGACCGTCGAGCAGGCGGCTGAAGCCCCAGGCCCATTCGCTGTAGGCACCGTTGTCTTTCAGCGCAGGATAGAGACGGTCGAAGTTGTGCTCGCCGCGTTCATGGTGGGGGCCCCACTGGCCGTAGTCGTTGACCTGCTTCTCGTGGAACACCATCGTGGCGATGGGCCGGCCCTCAAACAACTGGCGGGGCAGGGAAATGCCGCTGGAGCCGATCATCAGGGCGTAGGGCGCCTTGCCAGTAGAAGGATACTTGATTTCGCTGCGGAGGGTGAGCGTCTCGCTGCCGACGGTGACGTCGACGATGAGGGTATCGCCCGACATGCGGGCCTTCACCTGGCTGGGGCTGACGGCGGGCTTCTCGCCGATGCCGTAGTGCTGGATAAGGGCGGCGATCTCACTGCGGCGGCGTGACCAGTCGCTGAAGTCGCCGACACCCTTCAGGGGGTCGGGCAGGGCCTGCTCCTCGGGCAGTTGGTCGGCAGGCAGCATCTCAGGCTTGGGGAAGGCGGCGCCGGTGTGCTCGACGTCATAAGACAGTGGGCACCCGCTGTTGTCGGCCAAGGGCGCGATGTAGGTCTTAGGCGATTCCTTGCCGAAGAGGAACTGGGGCTGGTAGCCGCCGAGGTCGATGACGATCTTCTCGAACACGATGCCGGGATCCTGCGGATGGAGCGTCAGCGTGTGGATATCCTGACCTTCGTCCAGGGGCAGTTCGACAACCTGCTCTACCACGCGGCTGGCGACGGTGGGGTAGTAGATGCTGTAGATGTTCTCGGGCTTCTCGTTGAGGTTGCTGTTGAAGTTGACGCTGACAGGCTCAGAGCCGTCGATGGCCACATCATAGACAAGACCGCCCTTGTCGAGGAAGTCGAGTGTCGACTTGGTGATGACATGGACTTTGGCATTTCTTGCACCTTCAGCCTTAAAGCGGTAGTGCAACTGGGCGTCGGCTGTGGAGGAGGTGTAGGGCATGAGGGCGATGCCGCTTAGGGTGCGGCCCATGTAGGGGATGACCGTCCACTGGGCGGCGCTGGCATCGGTGCGGCTGTAGGTGTGCTCGGCCTCGATGCTGATGTAGCCGTCGCGGGGGCTGAACACGGGGCCGTAGGTAGGCTCGGGCACGCTGACGAGGTAGGGGCAGACATCGGCGCGGAAGTCATCGTTCCAACTGGTGTAGGAGATGTGCTTCTGTGTCATCATGCCGTTCCACTTGCCGCCGGCAATCTCCCGGTTGTAGGCCAGGCAGAGCAGGGAGTCGCGCTTGAAAGCCTGACGGCAGCGCTCAGCCCAAAGGTTGGCCTCGGGGTCGCCCTCGATGGCCAACTGGTGGTTCATGGCCTGTGCGTAGTACATGTCGTAGACGTTGCCCATGGCCTGGATGGGGAAGAGGATGAGTTGGCGGTAGGCATCGCGCTGCTCGGGGCGGAGGGTGACGAACTGGCGCAGGGCGCGGGCCTCGAGGGCCTGGTAGTCGGCCACCACTTGGCGGAACTCGTCGGTGGTATAGGTCGTGGCGTCGAGCATCTCGGAGGTGATGCGTCCGTTGTACTTGCTGACGAGGTTCAGCAGTTCAGCGGCCTCACAGGCCTGGTCCTCACCGAAGCAGGCGGCGCAGAAGGCACGCGGGTGTTCGAGCAGATTATCGACATTGTATTTCGTGGGATTCCACGCCATATCCATGAAGAGTTGGATGGGGTACTCCATCGGCTTGAGGTCGCCTACGTTGAGGATCCACAACTTCTTGATGCCGCCGTTCCAGGCCAGTTGGAGTTGCTCCCACATGTTCTGGATGGGGGTGACGTTGAGCCACTTCGTGTTGCGGGGCGCACCGACGTAGTCGACGTGGTAGTAGAGCCCCCAGCCGCCCCGGCGCTGCTGTTCGCGGGCGGTGGGCAGGCGGCGCACGTTGCCCCAGTTGTCGTCGCAGAGCAGGATGGTGACGTCGTCGGGCACGCGCAGGCCGGCATCGTAGTAGTCCTGCACCTCTTTATATAAAGCCCATATCTGGGGTGTCTCCTTGGCGGGGCGGCCCGTCACTTCCTTGATGATGCGGCGCTGGTTGTTGATGATATTCTCCAACAGGCTGGTATCCGTCTTGTCGCCCATAGCCTCGTCGCCGTCGCCGCGCATGCCGATGGTGACGATGTCGTCGGTGCCCTTCATACGCTCGATTCCTTCACGGAAGAAGCGGTCGAGGTTCACTTTGTTCGTGGCATAATTCCAGGCACCCCAACCCTGTCGGTCGCGGGCATACTCCTGGTGGTTGCGGGCCATCGGCTCGTGGTGTGAGGTGCCCATCATGATGCCCATGGCGTCGGCGGTCTTCAGGTTCTCAGGGTCGTCGGCATAGAAAGCCCAGCCCCACATGGCCGGCCACAGGTAGTTACCCTTCAGGCGGAGGATGAGTTCAAAGACTTTCTCGTAGAACAGGTGGCCGCCGTAGTCGGTGCCAAAGGTGTTCTTCACCCACGAGGTGAGGCAGGGCGCCTCGTCGTTGAGGAAGAGTCCGCGATAGCGTACGGCAGGCTCGCCATCGGAATATTCACCTTCCTTGACGTAGAGTTCGGCATGCTGTTCCACGGGTACGTCGGCCCAATAGTACCAGGGGGAGACGCCTATCTGGCGGGAGAATTCGTAAATGCCGTAGACGGTGCCCCGCTTATCGCTGCCGGCGATGACCAGTTGGTTGCCGATAGTCTTGATGATGTACTTTTCAGTACGACCTTTCAAGTCGCGGAGAACACCCTGCTTCACCCATAGGTCGATTTGCGGGCTGGTGCCCACGGTACCGATGAGGATAGTGGCCTGCTGAGCGTTGGTCAGTGAGGGACGTATACCCGTGACTTTCTGTAAGTCGCTCTGTAGACTGGCGACGGCATGCTGCACACAACTGTGCTCGCTGTCAGCATAGCCAATGGAAGCGCCGGCTATCGGTAGAGCATCGGCCATAGCCTGGAACGTTACAAACGGTTCAGCAGCATTTGTCGACTGGAAAGATAATGAGAGGACGGTCAGTAGCATCAGTGGCATTTGCCTCCATCTAAATACGTATTTTTTCATCTCTATTTGGTTATTGGTTCGTTTTCTGACTGCAAAGATACTGCATAAATCCGACATGAGGGATAAAAAATGTATCAAAAACTTTAGAATTTTTCATTTTTATTTGTTCCATACAAAAAAATAACCTACCTTTGCAACAAATTACAACAATAACTAATAACAGAACAATGCGACCTAAGCGCTTACTAACTATTCTCTCACTTTGCTTGTCTGTGGGGGTGCATGCCCAGATTGGAAAGTTCTTCAGCACGGATAACCAGCAGTTGTCGAGCAGTTTCGTCTCACAGGTATATCTTGACAACGATGGCTACCTTTGGGTGACGACGCGTAATGGTATCAACCGCTACGATGGCTATCAGTTCCGTGTGTTCAGACGGGAGAACGAGACAGACAAGACCTTGGCCAGCAACTACGTGAACTGCATGATACAGGATAAACGGGGGACGTTCTACTTTGGTATGTACGGTGCCTTGCAGACCTGGGATGGCGAACAGTTTCTTAATATGGAGATGCTCGACCCCAACGGACGGCCGAACTATGGCTATGCCACCTGCTTTGTGGAACGTGCTAATGGCGATGTGCTGGTGGGTACCTCGGGCATGGGCGTGATGAAAGTGAAAAATCAGCAGACCGCGCAGCAACTGGGGGGAGCCTTCGGAGATATCCACACCGTGAATGCAATGATCGAGGACAAGAAGGGTACGCTTTGGGTGGTGACTGCCAACAAAGGACTGGTGAGTTACGATGGTAATCAGATGAAACAGTATCTGACCGACAGGCATGACTTGGTGATGAGCAGTCTGTGTCAGGATCAGGAGGGAAATGTGTATGTGGGCTCCAACGCAGGCTTGTTCCGTCAGCAGGGCCAGGACTTCGTACATGTAGACGCGGCTGGCAGCAATAGTATCTCCGCCCTTCACTGCGACCGCTATAACAATATTATAATCGGCTATGACGGTAATGGCCTCGCCATCTACGACCCCAAGCATAATTCAGTAAGCGACAACCCGTTTTTCAGTCTGGAGGTAGACCTGTCGCAGGGTAAAATCTATTCCATCATCGAGGACCATAGCGGCAACCTTTGGCTGGGACTGCTCCAGAAGGGTATCTACAAGCAACCTATCGTTTCCAACGGCTTTCAGTATATGGGCTATAAGATGGGTGGACGTAACACCATCGGTTCTGCCTGTGTCGTCAGCGTTCTCATCGACAGTCAACAGCGCACCTGGGTGGGTACCGACAAAGACGGCCTCTATTTCTTTGATGCCAACGACCGTCTGATACGCCATCTGAAGGCTGGCTCGGGAACAGTGATGACTTTGGCGGAAGATTCTAATGGAAATATCTGGATAGGAACATATGGCGAAGGGGCTGGCTGGCTGGATCCGACGACCTATGCCTATCATCGGATTAACTATCCAGAAGACGAGCATCTGATCGTGATGGACATCGCTCCTGACAACGAAGGGCGGCTTTGGATGGCTACGATGCGCCATGGTGTGGTGTGCTACTCTCTGAAAGACCAGCGCGTGACAACCTATAAGATGGCGGACAATGCGGACAAAGACAGGCAGATCAACAGTATTACCAACGATTTCATCTCCCAAGTGTCTATGTCACCCGATGGAAAGCGCCTCTATGCTGCCACGTCGATGGGACTCTGTGCCCTGGACCTGGCCAGCGGCAATTGGACGAAAGTGTTTGGCCTGAATTGTCTGAACTATGGCAAGCCTATCCGTATCGCAAAGGAATATGACGGACGCCTGTGGTATGGCACCAATGAAGGATTGTTCTGCTACGACCTGAAGAGCAAGGAAACCAAACAATATACAATCAACGAAGGCATGGCTGACAATGCCATCTCTACCATCGAGCGCGACAGTGAAGGCAAACTCTGGATTGGAACCAATCATGGACTAACCTTTTTTGATCCAGTTACGGGACACTGCCAGAACTATTTTGCTGATGACGGATTGCAGAGCAATGAGTTTAACGACGGAGCCTCATTCTATACGCCGACGGGGACCATCATCATGGGCGGTACGGGTGGTGTCACATGGTTCAAGCCACAGGATATCCAGCAGAGGAAGTGGGATGCCACCGTGCAACTGACGGCCTTTACCATCAATGGACAGGCTGTGACAAAGGGTTCTACTTCTGACGGCTATCAGGTGACGGATGAAAGCGTCATCAAGAGTGATCGTTTTGAACTGAGTTATCACGACAACTCTTTCGCCATCCAGTTATCGACTTTGACTTACGAGAATCCTGAACACATCTCCTATTTATATAGCATAAACGGCGAACCATTCTCAAGACTACAGTCAGGTGTAAACGAAATCACATTCTCGCATCTACCGCCAGGCACCTATCGCTTCCGTGTGAAGGCAGAGCGCAATGGTATTGAGACACAGGCCCGTGAGTTCACCGTGGTGATTCATAGTCCGTGGTATCGTTCTGCTTGGGCTTACTTCCTCTATCTCCTCATTGCAGGACTCTTCGTCTGGCAGTATCTGACCTATCGTCGCCGCAAGGAACAGGATCGTCTTCGATTGCAGGAGCATATCCACGCTGAAGAGATGGGTGAGGCCAAGTTGCGCTTCTTCATGAACATGAGCCATGAGATCCGTACGCCTATGACGCTCATCATTACACCGCTGCTCTCACTGATCAAGGGCGAGAGCGATCCTCAGCGGAAGAGCGTCTACGAGACCATCAAACGCAATGCTGAGCGCATCTTGAACCTCATCAACCAGATGATGGATCTCAGAAAGATTGACAAGGGCCAGATGCAGATGCGTATGACAGAAACCGATCTCGTGGCTTTCGTCAGGGATATCCATATGCTCTTTGAAGGTCAGGCGAAGGCTAAACAGATCAACTTGCTTTTTGAGAGCGACAGCGACACCCTGTCAGTATGGATCGACAGGGCTAATTTTGACAAGGTGATTATGAATATCTTGTCGAATGCCTTCAAGTATACGCCTTCGGGTGGAGAGATCGGTATCCGACTGACGCATGATGAGAAGCAGGCGACGATAGCCATCCGCGACAACGGCGAACAGATACCCCCTGATAAACTCGAGAAGATCTTTGAACGGTTCTATCAGACACCAACCAGTGTGAATGACCGTCATGCGGGTACGGGCATTGGGCTCGACTTGACACGCTCGCTTGTAGAGTTGCATCACGGCACAATTACGGCCCATAACCTCAGTCAGGGGTGTGAATTCATAGTGACAATCCCGTTGGGTAACAGCCATCTGCGTCCAGAGGAGATTATCACGGGAAAGGAGGATGCTGCATCAGGGCTGATGGAAACTGAGGAGGAAGAAATTCTGTCAGAGCCAGTGCCCATTATCCAAGGACAGCATAATGGACGGGTAAAGATCGTGATAGCCGAGGATGACGAGGAAATCCGTAATTATCTGGAAAGTGAACTGGATCACGACTATGAGGTGCATTCCTGTGTTAACGGACGGGAGGCGTTGGGCGAGATCCTTCGTACATTGCCAGACTTGGTTGTCAGTGACGTGATGATGCCCGAGATGGATGGAAATATGCTCTGCTCTAAACTGAAGACGAATCCCAATACCAATCATATCCCCGTGATTCTGCTTACAGCCAAGAGCCGTGACGAGGATAAATTGGAAGGACTTGAGACAGGCGCTGATGCCTACATAGTGAAACCGTTCAACATGGACATCCTGCGTCGTACCATCATCAACCTCATTAATACGCATCGCCTGTTGCGTCTGAAGTTCGAGCGTAACGACGATTTGGAGGATCAGGTGAACGACATCCGCCTGAAGTCGCCTGACGAGAAACTGCTGGAGCGTATTATGGACTGCATCAACAAGAACTTGAGTAATTC
>JAFUAK010000062.1 GCA_017460765.1 Prevotella sp.
TCTCTATTGGATGTACCGCGGTGAGGACTTCGACCGCTTCATACATGTGATGAAGGACGAGATGGACTGGACGTGGATGATCCTCTCCTTTCCCTTCGGCATCCTGGCGCAGATGTGTCGCGGCTGGCGATGGAAGCAGACACTGGAGCCCATTGATATCAAGCCCCGCACCTCCACTTGCATCCATGCCGTGTTCCTGAGTTACGCTGCCAGTCTGGTGATTCCCCGTATCGGTGAGTTCTCCCGCTGTGCCGTGCTGAAGCGCTATGAAGGCATCTCTTTCACCAAGGCATTGGGCACGGTAGTGACAGAGCGGGCCGTCGACACCCTGATCGTGATGCTCTACTCTGGCATCATCCTGCTCATCGAGATGAGCATCTTCGGCACCTTCTTCCAGAAAACGGGCACCTCGATAGACCACATCCTGGAAGGTTTCTCACTGACAGGATGGTTGGTGACGGCCATCTGCGGCATCGCCGTACTGATCCTGCTCCACCTGCTGCTAAAGAACTTCTCTATATATAATAAGGTGAAAATGACGCTGAGTGGCATCTGGGAGGGTGTGCTCTCGCTGAAGGGCGTCAAGAACCTGCCGCTCTATCTGTTTTTCTCCATCGGCATCTGGGTGTGCTACTTCCTGCACTACTACCTGACGTTCTTCTGCTTCGACTTCACAGAGCACTTAGGCATCGGCTGTGCATTGGTATCCTTCGTGGTGGCCAACTTTGCCGTCATCGTACCTACGCCCAACGGTGCCGGTCCCTGGCACTTTGCCATCAAGACCATGCTCATCCTCTACGGCGTGGTAGACGAATATGCCCTCTACTTCGTGCTCATCGTGCATACCGTGCAGACGATGCTCGTCATCCTGCTCGGCATCTACGCCTGGGCGGCACTCTCCTTTACGAAACGCTTAAACCCTAAAACAATATAGTTATGAGTGAAATTAAGAACCTGAAGCCGGAATGCATCTGGCGCAATTTCTACAAGTTGACACAAGTACCACGTCCCAGCGGCCATCTGGAGAAGATCCAGCAGTTCCTGCTCGACTTCGGCAAGGAGGCTGGCGTGGAGGTATTCAAGGACCCCGCCAACAACATCGTGATGCGGAAGCCCGCCTCTCCCGGCATGGAGAAGAAGAAGGGCGTGATCCTGCAGGCCCACATGGATATGGTGCCGCAGAAGACACCTGAGAGCACCCACAACTTCGAGACCGACCCCATCCAGCCCTGGATCGACGGTGAGTGGGTGAAGGCCAAGGGCACTACCCTCGGCGCAGACAACGGTCTGGGTGTGGCTGCCATCATGGCCGTGATGGAGGACAAAACGCTGAAACACGGTCCTATCGACGCCCTGATCACCGCCGACGAGGAGACGGGTATGTATGGTGCCAACGACCTGCCAGAGAACGAGTTGCAGGGCGACATCCTGATGAACCTCGACTCCGAGACCTGGGGCAAGTTCGTCATCGGTTCGGCTGGCGGTATCGACGTGACCGCTACCTTAGGCTACAAGGAAGAAGAGACCAATCCCGCAGAGGACGCTGCCGTGAAGGTGACGCTGAAAGGTCTGCGCGGCGGACACAGCGGACTGGAGATCCACGAGGGTCGCGGCAACGCCAACAAGATGATGGCCCGCTTCGTGCGTGAGGCCATCGAGGAAGACGATGCCCGTCTGGTCAGTTGGCACGGTGGTAACATGCGTAACGCCATCCCCTTCAAGGCCGAGGTGGTGCTCACCCTGCCGAAGGAGAATGTGGACGACCTGAAGCAGGCCGTAGAGGACTGGAAGGCCGACTTCATCGACGAGTACAAGGGCATCGAGAGCGGCATCGAGTTCTTCGCGGAAGACGTGGCCCTGCCTCAGGCCCAACTCCCCGAGGAGATCAACGACAACCTCATCAATGCCATCCTGGCCTGTCACGACGGCGTGGTGCGCATGATCCCGAGTTATCCCGACGTGGTGGAGACCTCTTCAAACCTTGCCATCATCGACATTGAGGGAGGCAACGCCAAGTTGCAGATCCTCGCCCGCAGCAGCCGTGAGGACATGAAACAGTATATCGTCGATATGCTGGAGAGTTGCTTCGCGATGGCAGGCATGAAGGTGGAGACCGCCGGCTCGTATGGCGGCTGGGATCCCAATCCCGACTCCGAGATCCTGAACCTGCTTCTGAAGGAATACAAGGAGTTGTTCGGCGAGGACGGTATCGTACAGGTGGACCACGCCGGACTGGAGTGCTCCGTCATCCTCGGCAAGTATCCCTGGCTCGATGTCGTCAGCCTTGGCCCCACGATGAAGTCGCCCCACACCACCACGGAGCGTGCCCTCATCAAGACCGTCGAACCCTTCTGGATCCTCCTGAAAAAGACCCTCGAGGACATTCCTGAGAAATAA
>JAFUAK010000063.1 GCA_017460765.1 Prevotella sp.
GGCATGAAACATAGATTCCTTTTATTTCTCTGGCTTATGGCAATCCCCTTGGTGGCGTTGCAGGCTCAGGGACTGCCGACGGACGGGCCGCTGACGATAAGGCCCATGCTGCAGCAGTTGGGTGAGCGTCTGCTGCAAGGGAAGACGGGCAGCATTGTGGCCATCAATCCTGCCAACGGGGAGATACTCTGCATCGCTACGAACACGCCGAAGGGCAGCGATGTGCGCCAGGCGATAGGCAAACCGAATGCACCAGGCTCCACCTTCAAGACGGCCCAGGCACTGACGCTGCTCTCAGAGGGCATCATCACGCCGGAGACCACCGTGGAGTGTAACAGTGGCATCACGGATGGGAACATCAAAGTGGGATGCCATAAGCACCGTTCGCCGCTGGCGCTGAAGGATGCCATCGCGCAGAGTTGCAATACCTGGTTCATCCTGAACTTCGGCTCGATGATCAACGACGAATTTATGTATGAGTCCAAAGAGGAGGCCATCACCACGTGGCGATCGTATATGCAGTCGATGGGACTGGGCGGTCCGATGCATATAGATATACAAGGTGAACAGGGCGGGCTGCTGGCTGGTGCCGACTATCTGAACCGTCGCTATAAGGATGGTTGGGACGGCAAGACCATCTGGTGGGCAGGAATGGGGCAGGGGGATGTCACCTGCACGCCGCTCCAACTCTGTAACCTCGCTGTCACCATTGCCAATCGCGGCTGGTACTATGTGCCTCATATCCATAAGGATACGAAGAATCAGCGCTATCTCACCAAGCGTCAGACGAAGGTGAAGCCTGAAGCCTATGCACCAGTGATTGAGGGCATGCGTCTGGCTGTGGAGAAAGGGACGGCTACGAGCATCAAGACCTCTTATCCGATTTGTGGCAAGACGGGCACCGTCGAGAACCCAGGTGAGGACCACTCTGCCTTCATCGCCTTCGCGCCGATGAACGATCCGAAGATTGCCATCGCTGTCTATGTGGAGCATGGCGGTTTCGGTGCCGATCTGGCAGCGCCGATGGCGGGTCTTGTGATCGAGCAATACCTGAAAGGAAAACTCTCAACGGCCTCTGAAGCCAAGGCAAAACGTATAGAGAGTAGGAAAATTAATAAGTAATGTAAGATTTTTGCCGATTATTTTGTCTAATTGGAAGAAATGTAGTACTTTTGCCGACGCAAGAACTGACAATCATCTTTAAACAATGACAAAATGAAATGTAAAACTTGCAAATTCAGGACACTGGCGGTGATGCTGGCAGTGTTCAGTAGTGTTGCCGCAATGGGGCAACAGAAACAGAGTAGTGAACCAGACTGGATGAAGGATTTCACAAGTCGTATCACTCTCAATGGTTATGCTCAGGGAGGCTGGTCGTACCAGAATCCCAATGGTAAGGGCACCAATGCCTACAACCTTAAACGTACGCTGCTATGGGCAAAGGCACGCATCACTGACCGCTGGTCGTTTATGTTTATGCATGACTTCTCCAGCGTGGTTCAGGAATTTTACACAGACTACCGGATATCAAACGACAATGCGCTGACTGTCCGTCTCGGCCAGTTCAAGCACTCGTATTCGATGGAAAATCCCCTTTCACCGACACAACTCGAACTCATCGATGTCTATTCGCAGGCAGTGCTCTATCTCGCCGGCGAAGGACCGGATCCCCTGAACGGCGTGAACTATGGCCGAGACATGGGACTGGAGGTCTTCGGCGACCTGGCCAAGGGACTGCTCCACTATGAACTCGCCCTGATGAGTGGTCAGGGAATCAACCGTAAAGACCAGAACAACCAGAAAGACTTTATCGCCAAACTGGAGGTGCGTCCCATTCAGGGCCTCCGCTTCGTGGCTTCAGGCTATCTCGGCACGGGCTGTGCCGTGGGTACGGCTGCCTGGAACCCTGATATTCAGGTAGGCGACAATTATAAGCGCAATCGCTACAGCATAGGTGCGGAGTATAAGTCGGCTCCCTATTCACCTGCCAAGTATAAGGAAGCCCGCCCCATCAGCGTGAGGGCTGAGTGGCTCGGTGGTGAGGACGGCGATGTGGGCAGTCGCGGCGGCTATGTGACGACTGCCATCCCTCTGGTGGATGCCCTCGACCTCGTGGCCAGCGGCGAGACCTTCGACCGCAATACGAAGGTGGACGGCTGGGATCAGACGAACCTGACGGTGGGACTCCAGTATTGGTTCTACAAGAAGTGCCGTCTGCAACTTCAGTATACCCGTTGTCTCTGTGGTGAGAATATTTCCTCAAAAGATTATGACTGGCTTCAGGCCCAAGTTCAAGTAGCATTCTAAGATTATGTTTATAAAGATTACTTTGACCATCATCTTCCTGGTCGTGATGGTAGCAGTGGGACTTTACTCCCGTAAACAGGCCAGTAGTGTTGACGGTTTCGTGTTGGGTGGTCGTGCTGTCGGACCTTGGCTGACGGCTTTTGCCTACGGCACCTCTTATTTCTCGGCAGTGGTCTTCGTGGGCTATGCCGGACAGTTTGGATGGAAATACGGTCTTTCCTCCACCTGGATTGGTGTGGGTAATGCCGTGATAGGCTCTCTGTTGGCTTGGATCGTGCTGGGTCGTCGTACGAAACTGATGACGCAACACATCGAGTCGCGCACGATGCCCGACTTCTTCGGTACCCGTTTTGGCGATCAAGGCCTGCGCGTGGCAGCCTCTATCATCGCCTTCGTGTTCCTGATTCCCTATACCGCTGGTGTGTATAAAGGTATCTCGACGCTCTTCGAGATGGGCTTCGGCATTCCCTACGAGTATTGCGTGGTAATCATGGCCATCCTGACGGCTATCTACGTCATCCTGGGCGGCTATAAGGCTACGGCGATGAACGACTTCATTCAGGGCATCATCATGCTCTTCGGTATCGTGGCGGTGATTGTGGCCGTGCTCAATGTGCAGGGTGGCCTGGTGGCTGCCGTGGATAAGTTGGCCGTGATGCCTTCTGATGCCGATCCTAATGTGAATGGCGGTTTTGCCACATGGTTTGGTCCTGATCCCTGGAACCTGCTGGGTGTGGTCATCCTGACCTCGCTGGGTACATGGGGACTGCCGCAGATGGTGGGTAAGTTCTATTCGATTACAGACGAGAGTGCCATCAAGCGTGGCACGATCATCTCTACCATCTTCGCCCTCATTGTGGCAGGTGGCTGTTACTTTCTGGGTGGCTTTGGCCGTCTGTTTGGTATGCCGCCAGTGCTGCCGAATGGCAAGTTGGCCTTCGACTCCATCGTGCCCTCGATGCTGGTGACGCTGCCTGATATCCTGATTGCGCTGGTGGTGCTGCTCGTGCTCTCCGCCTCGATGTCCACGCTGGCCTCGCTCGTGCTGACCTCTTCGTCTACGATGACGCTCGACCTGATCTATCGCGACAAGAAGTCGCTGCCTGGTGAAGTCGAGGAGGGTAGTATCGACGATGTGGTGGCCGAGAAGATCGAGCGCCGTAAGGTGGTCGTGATGCGTGTGCTCATCATGTTCTTCATCGCCATCTCCCTGCTTATCGCCCTGAATCCGCCGACGTTCATCGCCCAGTTGATGGGTATCTCCTGGGGTGCCCTGGCTGGTGCCTTCCTCGCTCCGTTCATGATGGGCCTCTATTCCAAGAAGGTGACGACGGCCTCCGTCTGGGCCTGTTTCATCTGGGGTGTGGGTATCACGGTGGTGAACATGCTTATCGGCAATCCCATCAACCCCATCAACTGTGGTGCGATTGCGATGGTGGGCGGCTTCCCAGTGGTCTGGCTTGTGAGCCTCTTCACCAAGAAGTTGCCGCAGCAGACAGTAGACAGCATTTTCGAATGTTACAAATAATAATATAACTGTTTTATGAAGAAGACTTTTTTGACTCTCGCCCTGCTGACAGTGACTCTTTCGCTGGTAGCATCTTGTGGACAACGTACTAAGGCAGACAATGCAGCGGCTGTTGAGGCTGTTGATGCTCAGCAGGCTGATGCAGACTTGGCTCCCGACTTCGAACTGCCTGACCTTCAGGGCAATCCGCTGAAACTCTCTTCCCTGCGTGGTAAATATGTGGTGCTCGATTTCTGGGGCTCATGGTGCATCTGGTGTATCCGTGGCATCCCCAGCATGAAGGAGGCCTATGCCAAGTATAAGGACAAGATGGAGATCCTGGGTGTGGACTGCCGCGATTCTGAAGCGAAGTGGAAGGCTGCCGTAGAGGAGCACGCTCTGCCCTGGCTCCATGTGCAGTGCCCTGATTCCCAGTTGCAGGCATTGGCCGGTATGTATAACATCGAGGGCTTCCCCACGAAGGTAATCATCGATCCTGAGGGAAAACTGGTCAAGACCGTAGTGGGCGAGGATCCTGCCTTCTATACATTCCTCGACGAACTTTTCGCCAAATAGACACTTTGCAACTTGGTTGCAGCAGATGTGCCGTACCTTTGCAGCGTGAAACTTAAAGAAACTGCAAAGATATGGCACATTCGCATGAACATCACCACCATTGTGAAGCATGCTCTCACGAGCATCATCACGAACACCACCATGAAGAGGGTGGCTTGAAAAGACAACTGACACTCATCGGCATCACCGTTGTGCTGCTGATTATTGCCGTGCTAATTGAGAAGAACCTGAACCTGCCGACGTGGCAGTTGTTGCTCGTCTATCTCGTACCTTATTTATTAATAGGCCACGAAACGCTGCATGAGGCTTGGGAGGGTATCACCCACGGCGATGCCTTCAACGAGCACTTCCTGATGTCGGTTGCTACCATCGGTGCCCTCTGCATCGGCTTCCTGCCTGGGGCAGAGACGGAGTTCCCTGAGGCCGTCTTCGTGATGCTCTTCTTCCAGGTTGGCGAACTCTTCGAGGGCTATGCCGAAGGAAAGAGCCGCGAGAGCATTGCCCATCTGATGGATATCCGCCCGGATGTGGCGCATGTTGAGAGGAGTCAGGAGTCAGGTGTCAGGAGTCAGGAGGATGTTTCTCCTGAGAGTGTGGCGGTGGGTGAGACCATCGTGATCCGTCCAGGAGAGAAAGTGCCCCTCGACGGCGTGATCCTCGAAGGCAGTACCGCCCTGAATACGGTGGCGCTGACGGGTGAGACCCTGCCTCGCGAGGTCAGCGAGGGCGACGAGGTGATCTCTGGTTGCGTCAACCTCTCTGGTGTCGTCAAGGTGCGTACCACGAAGGCCTTTGGCGAGAGTACGGTGGCGAAGATCATCAACCTGGTGGAGCATGCCAGTGAGAACAAGTCGCAGAGCGAGGCCTTTATCACCCGATTTGCCCGTATCTATACGCCTGTCGTCGTATTCCTGGCCTTGGCCCTGGCGATTATCCCTACGCTGTTTGGGGGCAATTTCGCCACGTGGCTGTACAGGGCCCTGATGTTCCTCGTCGTCTCCTGTCCCTGTGCGTTGGTTATCAGTGTACCGCTCACGTTCTTCGGCGGTATCGGAGGGGCTTCGCGCAACGGTATCCTCGTGAAGGGTGCCAACTATATGGACGTGCTGGCGAAGATCGGCACGGTGGTATTCGACAAGACGGGCACGCTGACGCACGGACAGTTTGCCGTCAGTGCCGTACACCCTGACCACTGCGACGAGCACCAGTTGCTCCATCTTGCTGCCCATGTAGAACACTTCTCTACTCATCCTATTGGCGCCGCCCTGCGCGATGCCTTCCCTGAAGAGGCGACGGACGGTTGTAAGATCAGCGATGTGGAGGAGATCGCAGGTCATGGCATCCGTGCAAACGTCGAAGGGCGCCTCGTCTCTGTGGGCAATACGAAGATGATGGATGCCGTAGGTGCCAAGTGGCACGACTGCCATCATGTGGGTACGATTATTCATGTCGCTATTGATGGCGAATACGCTGGCCATATCGTCATCAACGACAAGATTAAGGACGACAGTGCTGAGGCCATTGCCAGTCTCAAGGCTCTGGGTGTCGCCAAAACCGTGATGCTTACGGGCGATCGTAAGGAGGTGGGTGAACTGGTTGCCCATACGCTCCACCTCTCTGAGTATCATGCCGAATTGCTCCCTGCCGACAAGGTGGCCCATGTGGAGCGTCTGCTTGCAGAGAAGCTGGAAGGCAGTTATCTCGCCTTCGTGGGCGACGGCATCAACGATGCCCCAGTACTGGCACGTGCCGATGTGGGTATCGCGATGGGAGGACTGGGCAGCGATGCCGCCATCGAGGCTGCCGATGTGGTGCTGATGGACGACAAACCCTCGAAGATTGCCAAGGCCATCCGCATTGCTCGCCGCACGCTGTCGATAGCCCGTCAGAATGTCTGGTTCGCCATTGGTGTCAAGGTGGCCGTGCTAATCCTTGCCGCCCTCGGCATCGCCACGATGTGGCTCGCCGTCTTCGCCGACGTAGGTGTCACTGTCCTCGCCGTCCTCAACGCCATGCGCGCGCTGAAAGTATAAAAAAGCCTCCCCAATTGGGGAGGTTCTTTTTTAATATGCGTGGTCGTTCTGGATCTCGTCCTTGGTGATCTTCTTCGCGTCGATGGCGCGCCAGCAGTAGATGATGTAGGCCAGCACGAAGGGCACGAGCAGCGACACGTAGAACATCGTGGTCAGCGTGAACTCACTCGAACAGGAGTTGGCCATCGTCAGCGACGACTGCAGGTCGGCTGTCGAGGGATAATAGGCCGTGTGGTTCCAGGCTGAGCAGAGCAGCAGGGCGAGCACTGTCAGCACGGTGCCGATGCCAGCGGGCCAGATGCCGCCGATATAGTTCTTCGACCAGACGGTCTTGCCGATGCCATAGAGCACGAGTACGACACCTATTAATAATATAATAAGGAGGTACCACATGTCGATGAAGTTCGTCAGATACTTGTAGGGCTCCATGTAGATGATACCCTCATCGTTGTAGGCGAAGCCGTCCTTCAACAGCAGGTGTACGAGGTAGGCCACGAAGAGCACCAGGAAGGGCACGGCAGCACCCACCAGACGCACGGAGCCGCGAGAGCGGATATCCTCGTCGTCCACATTGTTCATCACGTAGAGGATACCCAGCACACGGGCGAGGAACACCACGGCGAAGCCGAAGATAAGTACCCAGGGGCTCAGTAGGGCGTCGAGGCCGTGGGAGGCATTGGCCCAGCGCGAGATGACGGGGGTGAGCGCCGTCGCGTCGATCAGGTTGTTCTTCTCCACGATGAAGTTAGAGCCCTCGAAGAAGGTGGCTACAGCACCGCCCAGCAGCAGCGGACCCACGATGCCGTTCAGCGTCAGGAAGAACTGGAAGGTCTTAGGACCCAAGAAGTTGCCGATCTTGTTCTGGAATTCGTAACTGACGGCCTGGAGCACGAACGTGAAGAGGATGATCATCCATAGCCAGTAGGCCCCGCCGAAACTCGTCGAGTAGAACAGCGGGTAGGAGGCGAAGAAGGCGCCGCCGAAGGTGACCAGCGTGGTGAAGGTGAACTCCCACTTACGGCCTGTCGAGTTATATACCAGCCGCTTGCCCTCTTCCGTATAGCCGAGGCTACTGGCCACGGAGTTGGCTCCCTGCACGAAGAGCAGGAACACTAAAAGGGCCCCTAACAGTGCCACGATAAAGCACCAGTAATGCTGCAAAAATTCGTATGTCATAGTTATAATTTACAATTTGACGATTTTACAATTTGACGATTTTCTCTGCATAGGCAATTGTCCAATAGTTCAATTGTCCAATTGTCCAATCTCTGGTCCTTTCTTGATCTGCTTCAGCAGGATGCTGATCTCTACGGCCAGCATGGTGGTGAAGAGGATGAGGAACAGGAAGAAGGTGATCATCACGCTCGAGGAGTGCAGGTCGCTGACGGCGGCCCAGGTGGGCAGCATGTCCTGGATGGTCCAGGGCTGGCGTCCGAACTCAGCCACGAGCCAGCCGCTCTCAGAGGCGATGTAGGCCACAGGTACGAGGATGATGGCGAACCAGTAGTGCCAGGCGGGCAGACCCGTGAGTCGCTTCACGTCGGAGGCCGTCTCTGGGATGATGCCGAAGGCTGCCAGCAGTCTGCGCGTCACGATGGAGAGGAACGGGATGTCGTAGGACAGCAGGAACAGTACGCCGAAGAACAGGATGAACAGGCAGCCTGCACCCACCATGATGCGGAACGACCAGAAGTTCACGGGGATATAGGGCACGAGTTCCGACTTGTCGCGGATGTAGCCGTAGCCGAAATACTTCATGTTGTCTTTCAGGATTGCCAGTTCTGTGGCAGCCATCTCTTCGTCGCCTGTTTTCTTGGCCGAGCGATAGTTCGCGAGGGCCTGAATGGCTATCTTGCCGCGGGCTATCTTCTCGTCGGCGGAGGGCTCCACCTTACCGTCGGGCGTGGTGTAGCCGTTCAGGATGTCGTTCACGCCAGGCACGAAGCCGTGGGGATCGTTGGTTGCCATCATTGAGAGAGCGTATGGCATCTCGATCTTCAGCGGAGCCGACTCCTCGTTGGCGTAGTCGGGCTGGGCGAAGGGATTTACGAGGGCGACAGCCGTCAGTCCCTGATCCGTACCTCCGTTATAGAGAGCCTCCATCGCAGCGAGTTTCATCGGCTGTACCTCTGCCACGTCCATACCGGACTTGTGGCCTGTGACGGCAGCGAGCAGCGAGGCCACGAGACCTACCGTTGCGCCGATCTTCATACTCTCCGTAGCGAGTTTCGTCTCGCGCTTCTTCAGCAGATACCAACTGCAGACGGCCACGCAGAACACGGCGCCGATGATCCAGGCCGAGGTGACGGTGTGGCAGAACTTGGAGACGGCGAACGGTGAGAGGGCCACTTCGAAGAACGACACCATCTCGTTGCGCATCGTGTCAGGGTTGAACTCACAGCCCACGGGATACTGCATCCAAGCGTTGGCCACGAGGATCCACCAGGCGGAGATCGTTGCTCCCAGGCCCGTCAGCCAGGTAGAGGCGAGGTGGAAGCCTGGCGATACCTTCTTCCAGCCGAAGTACATCACGGCCACGAAGGTCGACTCCATGAAGAAGGCCACGATGCCCTCCACAGCCAGCGGGGCGCCGAAGATGTCGCCCACGAACCAGGAATAGTTCGACCAGTTGGTGCCGAACTCGAACTCGAGGATGATACCTGTGGCGACACCCATAGCGAAGTTAATGCCGAAGAGTTTCTGCCAAAACTTCGCAGCGTCACGCCAGAAGGGATCCTTCGTGCGATAGAACTTGGTCTCGATGATGCCCATGATGACGGCAAGGCCAAGCGTCAGGGGCACGAAGAGCCAGTGATAGATTGCCGTGAGGGCGAACTGCGCTCTCGACCAGTTGATGGTCCCGGCATCAATGTCTAAGAATAGGTGATTGAACATAGTTATTATAGTTTTTAATGTTATTGCGCTCGATCCACGAGTTCAGTGGCCACGTAGCCTGCCTCGTCGCCCTGGGCGTGCTGCTTCAGGAAGTTGGGGAAGAAGAACACCTTCAGGATGGCGAACATGATAAACAACTTGATGAGGATGATGGCCCACAGCGTCTTGCCCAGCCGCATGTGCCTGAATCCGTCGTAATACAGGTCGAAAGCCCGATAGAGAAACCCGTCTTTGTTCATAGGCGTAGTCATTGATTTTGCAAATATACGCACTTTTCCCCAAACTCACAACTTTTTCTTTCTTTTTTTTGGAAGTTAGGCGAATAATCCGTATCTTTGCAACGTAAAAAAACGTTAGTCAGGCAATGAGTACACAGATGATGACACAACAGATGGCCGAATACTTCAAGACGCAGCCCGTTTTGAAAGCATGGCTCTTTGGCTCCTATTCACGTGGCGAGCAGCGTGCAGACTCTGATGTCGATATTCTGATATTGCCAGACAAATCGCAGCACTTCAGCCTTTTTACTCTCAGCGAAATCTACGAGGACCTGAAGGAATTGCTGGGATGCGAAGTTGACGTGATAACCGTTGGCGGCTTGATGCCATTCGCCCGCGAGAGTGCTGAACGCGATAAAATCCTGATTTATGAGAGAGCAGCGTAACAATTCTGAGAAAGAATATAAATATCAAAAGCAGATTGACGAACTGAAAGTTCTTGGTTGTCAGATGCCAACTGTCTTTGCGCCAGACAATATGTCGGCGTGTCGTTTCGCTTTCTCTGATGATACACACCAGAATCATATACCGCAGTACATGAGCAATCCTAAGCGCATGTTACAAGATATAGCAAAGAGCAAAGCGTCAATGTCGCTGCTTGCCCTGTCATGTTTTGACACGCCATCCAAGGCTGAAACTTTTTACGATAATCTCAAGAAAGCATTCAAGAACATCTCCACATCTATAGGAGATGCTCTGTCAGAAGGAACTCTAACCAATGATGACGGCAGAAAGACTATGACCGCTAATAACGGTCACTTTGATTTCTACGAATATGCGGGCTGTGACCTAAACAGCACTTTTCAAATTACTAAACAATTAACAGCCAATGAAGAACGTAAAGGGATTTGACATACAGTTTGACTTCAGTGGGTTCAAGAAGATTGCCGACCTCATCTGTTTCGAGGGGCCGTTGTTGTCTCACTATGTCAGCAGCAAGGGTGATGACTACCTGTTCTATTGGGTAGACCGTGATGAGAGCGACAACCGCTGGATGGTACTGCGCGTGAACCTTGCCAGCCTTCAGAAATACATGGCAGGCGATGTCTCACTACTCGAATTGGTTGGCAGTCCCAACGATGGCTACCTCTATTTGGTGGACATTGACAATAACATCAGTTATCACAATGTCAAACTAGTGCAGCCAGCCGATCTGCCAGAAGACTACCTCCCCGCTGCCGATTCCTTTTATGCCTTTGAACCCATACCGGCAGAGGATGCAGACGAATTGATGACCTACGAACTGACTATACCCTATAAGGAGCGCAGCCGCTTCGAAGATTTCCTTCAGAAGATTGGCTTTCCTGTCTCTGCATTGAAAAAGGTAGTGTCAAGAGCCGCAGTGTTCTAAGATTTCTCTTCTATCAGCAAAAAATCTGTCTTTTTTTGCTTGTTATTTGATTTTATTTCGTATCTTTGCAACGTGTTTCTTCGGAGACACGACATTTTATTTGCTCAAATTCCCACACGAATCACCACCTCGGAAAAGGAAAAACGAGCAAAACAACTAAGTACGTTTGGAGTACGCACCAAGAGTGTGTTTCTCCGTAGTACTTAGGGGCTTGTGGTGAGCCTGTGTGGGATATGGCAGGAGCGCACTCTTTTCATATCCTGAAGTTAGTGCTAACTTGTTGAATTGAAGTGATAGTACTAACAATTTAAATAAATAAGGTATGAAACAGTTTTTTATTTTGTTATTGTTCTTGTGCTCAACCAGTGTTTTTGCACAAGATGTGATTGTAAAGAAGGACGGCTCGACTATCGTCTGTCGGGTCGTAGAACTTACCTCTTCGGAGATTGTCTACAAGAAGTGGAGCGATCTGAATGGCTCTAATTATGTAATGAACCGTATTGATGCCTCTGCCATAAACTATCAAAATGGCAAGAAGTTAAATCTATCGGAGGCTACAAATCTTTACCAGCCTCATAATCAAAACGACGGAGTACAGCAGTACAATGACAGAGCACTTCTGAGGTTAGATGCAGCAGCTCACAATTATTCTTCTACAAAATCCAAGACACTTAAAACTATTGGTTGGATTGGAGGTCCTGCTTTGGCAGCCTTTGGTGTTGTTCTAATTGCAGCAGGCGATTACGATTTCTTCGGATTTAGTAGCAGCGATGAAACCTTGTTAGGTGTCGGTTTTATTGGCTTGGGAGCTGTATGGACAACCTCATTCCTTATTGCTGCAAATCACGAGAAGAAAAAGGCTGAGATGCTTCAGTCATCTATTCTTTATCATTATGACTTCAAATTGGCAGGTGAATCATCACTTTCAGCAGGTATAGATATGCTTCATGACCGTTCTATCGGTAATAACACACTTGGCATTGGACTGCGTTACAACTTCTAATAGACATTTTGATTATGAAACAGAAAATATTCTTATTGGTCTTTGCAGCCACAACAATAATGACCATCTTCTCTTGCAGTATCACACGCACGGGTGCTGGTGGCTATTCCACAAATATGGGTGTAGATGCCCGAGGCAGTAGCTATAACAGCTACGACTTGGTGCCCGTTGGAGACCGCATCACTTACACCATCGATATATCCACGCCAGAGGGCAAACAGAAACTCTACAAGCTGTCGCTTGCCGAAGCCCAGCGCGTGGCAGAAACAGAAGCCTGCCGCAAGTACAACTGCGACCGCCTGATAGACCCTCGTTTCGACTACTTGAACAAAGGCAAGCGCATACTACGCATTACTGTCGATGGTCGTCCTGGCAACTATAGGACAAGAGACAATCAGTATAATTCAAGAACAAGACAGGAAATAGACATCAACGTAAGGCATTAAGAATACTTTGATAAGCCAACCTTTCATCGTCTCGTACACAGGGGGACAGGAACGTTGTGTAAATCCGCCAATTTACACAACGTTCCTGTCCCCCTGTGTATGACCCCCTGTGTAAAAGTCGGATTCTGCCGAACGCTCGGATATGTAAGGGCGGGCGCTCCAATATATAAGGGCGCCCGCCCTGATTTGTGCGGGCGGGCGCCCGAATCGGGCTACTCCCTGCCTCCGTCCCTGTTAGTACGTATCCCTTCCCCTGTTAGTACGCCTTCCTTCCCCTGCAAGTACGTATCCCTGACTCTGAGACCAAGTATGTCGTTCGCACTTAACCTCGGGCTTTTGCTTAATTTGTTCTATTTTTCGGTAATAATCATAAAAATCTGCGAGTTAGGACGCAGATTTTTGGATTTTTTTTGTTAGTTCGCTTAAAATGAGTAATTTTGCACCCGATTTATCGATAAAAAGAATATGAAGAAAAGTTATATAGTGGTTCTCGTCGTCGTGATACTGGCTCTGCTGGGCGGTATGGCGTGGCTCTTTCTGAGTCTGCAGGAGCAGAAACAGGTGAATAAGGACATGCAGGAACTGGCCGAACTCGACAAGCAGGAGATGGAGAACGAGTATGAGCGCTTCGCCCTGCAGTACAGCGAGATGAAGACGCAGATTAACAATGACTCCATCGTTGCTCAACTGACACAGGAACAGATGAAAACCCAGCAACTGCTGGAGGAACTGAAGCAGGTGAAGGCCTCGGATGCACGGGAAATCGCCCGTCTGAAGAAGGAACTGGCGACGGTTCGTGCCGTGCTGCGCGACTACGTGATGCAGATAGACTCGCTGAACCGCCTGAACGAGAGCCTGAAGCAGGAGAACACCCGTGTGAATGCCGAACTGGAGCAGCGCAACCAGCAGGTGGCTGGCCTGAGCCACGAGAAGGCATCGCTCTCTGAGAAGGTGGCTATCGCTGCCCAACTCGATGCGACGAACATCCAGATGACGGCCCTGAACAAGCGCGGCAAGGATGCCAAGAAACTGAAGGACTGCACGCAGATGAAGGTGAACTTCGTGATCACCAAGAACGTGACGGCCTCGAACGGCAACCGCACCATCTACGTGCGCATCCAGAATCCTGGCGGCAACACGCTCAACGGTGGAGGCTCGTTTGCCTACGAGAACCGCCAGTTGCAGTGCTCTGCGAAGAAGACCATCGAGTATACGGGTGAGGAAACGCCGGTGACGGTCTATTGGAACGTCTCCCAGATGCTGGAGGCAGGCGACTACCGCGTGAGCATCTTCGCCGACGGGAATATGATCGGATCGAGAACGTTCTCTTTTAAGTGAAAAGTGAAGAGTGAAAAGTGAAAAGTAATGATTGAGATCATGAACAGAAAAAGAATTTTGGAAGTGCCTGTGATGGGGTGGGTGAGAGTGCTGCTTGTACTCTTCACTCTTCACTTATCACTTCTCACTTCCTCTGCGCAGCGCGTGCTCTCGCTCGACAGTTCCCGACAGATGGCGTTGCGCAACAACAAGCAACTGGGCGTCTCCAAGTTGAAGCAGGACGTGGCCGAGAACCTCAGGAAGTCGGCCCGCACGAAGTTCCTGCCCCATGTGAGCGCCGTAGGTACCTATCAGTACACCAGCGAGCCTATCTCCCTGCTGAGCGACGCCCAGAAGGAGGCTTTTCCCAATCTGGGTACGGGTCTGGTAACGGGCTTGCAGCCCCAGATGCAGGGCATCGAGAACTCCTTTTCGCAGATGGGCGCTGCCCTCGTGAAACTGGGTGTGCCTGCCGCTGACGTGCAGCAGATGATGGGAGGCTTGCAGACGAACATGAAGGAGAGCGTGGCTGGCATGCAGACTTCGCTCAACGCCGTGGGACAGCAGATCGTGGACGCTTTCGATACGGACACCCGTCATCTCTTCGCCGGCTCCATCATGCTGACGCAGCCCATCTTCATGGGCGGAAGCATCATCGCCATGAACAAGATGGCCGACATCGCCGAGGATATGGCGGAGAACTCGATGGATGCACGCCGCCAGGCTACCCTCTATAGCATCGACCAGGCCTACTGGCAGGTGGTGTCGCTCCATCATAAGAGGCAACTCGCAGAGAGTTACCTCGAACTGGTTAGGAAACTCGATGCCGACGTGCACAAGATGATCGACGAGGGCGTGGCTACGAGAAGCGACGGCCTGAGCGTCGACGTGAAGGTGAACGAGGCCGAGATGACGCTGACGAAGGTGAACGACGGGCTGGTGCTCTCGCGCATGCTGCTCTGCCAACTCTGCGGACTGCCCCTCAACGAGCAGGTGACGCTGGCCGACGAACTGGCGGAGAACATCGCCGTGGTGGAACTGACACCTGAACTCAACGTGGAGGCCGCTGTCGAGAACCGTCCTGAACTGAAGATGCTCCAGAACTCCGTCGATATGTCCAGGCAGGCCACGAATATCCTGAAGGCAGGCAATCTGCCGCAGGTGGCCCTGACGGGTGGCTACGCCGTGAGCAATCCCAACCTGCAGAATGGCTTCCAGCGGAAGTTCGGCGGCTTCTGGAATGTGGGCGTGCTCGTGCGCGTGCCGCTTTGGAACTGGGGCGACGTGATGTATAAGGTGCGTGCCGCCAAGGGTGCCACCAGCATTGCCAACCTCGAACTGGAGGAGGCCCGCGAGAAGATCGAACTGCAGGTGAACCAGACCACTTTCAAGGTGGATGAGGCCAACAAGAAACTGACGATGGCCCAGGCCAATATCCAGCACGCCGACGAGAACCTGCGCATGGCCAACCTCGGCTTCCAGGAGGGCGTGATCACGCCCACCACCGTGATGGAGGCCCAGACCGCCTGGCTGCAGGCCCAGTCGCAGAAGATCGA
>JAFUAK010000064.1 GCA_017460765.1 Prevotella sp.
GTTCGGTCTGACCTCCGCCCATGCGGCAGGTGCCATCGCCATGGTGATGGTGGGCATGCGCCTGGAGGTGGCTCCCGGGGAGTATCTCATCAACGACATCATGCTCAACGGCGTGGTGATGATGATCCTCTTCACCTGCGTGATCAGTACGATGATGACGGAGCACGCCGCCCAGCAGATCATCATTCAGGAGAAGGCCCATCCGGGGGCAGAGATTCCCAACGATGACGATGAGAAGATCCTGCTCTGCGTGAAATATCCCGAGATTGCTCCCCACCTGCTCTACCTCTCCATGCTGTTGCGCAATCAGCGGCTGAACCGCGAACTAGTGGCATTGAACGTGGTCTACGACGACCAGAACAGTGCGGCGGCCCGAGAACAGGGTCTGCGACTGCTGGAGCAACTTCAGCAGCGTGCCAGTGCCTCGGAGGTGAAGGTGCAGACGCAGGTGCGCCTCGCCACGAACATCGCCAACGGCATCAAGCACGCTTTCCGAGAGTTCGCCTGTTCGGAAATCATCATGGGCATGCACGTGCATACCGATGCCAACCCCCGTTTCTGGGGCGAGTTCATCCAGAGCCTGTATAACGGCCTGAACCGTCAGATCATCCTGACGCGATTCGTCCAGCCGATGTCCACCCTACGGCGCATCCGTGTGGTGGTGCCGTCAAGAGCAGAGTTCGAACCAGGATTCCACCGCTGGTTGGAGCGTCTGAGCCGTCTGGCAGGGCAACTCGACTGCCGTATTCAGTTCCATGGGCGCAACGAGTCGCTCATACTCATCGGGGAGTATATCAACAACCGCCACCCCAACGTGCGGGCAGAATACACGCCGATGGCACACTGGAACGAACTGCCGCAACTGGCTTCACAGGTAGCCCCCGACCATCTCTTCGTGGTGGTCACCGCCCGTAAGGGGACCATCTCCTATAAGAATGCCCTGGAGCGCCTGCCGGATGAACTGCAGAAGTTCTTCTCGGGCAAGAACCTCATGATCATCTTCCCCGACCAGTTCGGCGACACGAAGGAAGACCGCATGAGTTTCACCGAAGCCCAGCACCATGAGGAGAAGAGTATCTACGATACCATCTCACGCTGGCTCCACAAAAGAAGTGAAGAGTGAAAAGTGAAAAGTTATGATTGATATTAAGAATATTACCAAAAGTTTCGGCTCACTGCAGGTTCTGAAAGGCATCGACCTGCATATCGACAAAGGCGAGGTCGTCAGCATCGTCGGTCCTTCGGGGGCTGGCAAGACCACTCTGCTGCAGATCATAGGTACCCTTGACCGTCCTGACACTGGTTCTGTATCCGTCGATGGCATCGACGTAACCTCCCTCTCCTCGAAGAAACTCTCCGACTTCCGCAACCAACATCTGGGCTTCGTGTTCCAGTTCCACCAGTTGTTGCCTGAGTTTACGGCGATAGAGAACATCATGATTCCTGCCTACATCGCAGGCGTTTCCCATAAGCAGGCCAGAAAGCGCGCCGAGGAACTGCTGGACTTCATGAACCTGAGGGAGCGAGCCGCTCATAAACCCAACGAACTTTCCGGTGGAGAGAAACAGCGCGTCGCCGTGGCCCGTGCCCTGGTCAATAACCCAGCCGTCATTCTGGCAGACGAACCCTCCGGCTCCCTCGACTCAAAGAACAAGGAGGAACTCCATCAACTCTTCTTCGACCTGCGCAACCAATTCGGCCAGACCTTCGTCATCGTAACCCACGACGAAGCCCTCGCCAGCATTACCGACCGCACCATCCACCTTAAAGACGGATTAATATGCTCAACCTCGGAGACTACAATACCCTCAGAATAGTCAAGAAAGTCGACTTCGGGCTCTATCTTGACGGTGGTGAAGAAGGTGAGATACTCCTTCCCCAGCGTTATGTGACGAAGGATATGCACATCGGTGATGAACTGGCAGTGTTCATATACCTCGACCAGGACGAGCGCCCCGTTGCGACCACGGAACATCCCTATGCCAAGGTAGGCGAGTTTGCCTGCCTCGAAGTGGCGTGGGTGAACAAATACGGAGCCTTTCTGAAGTGGGGATTACTGAAAGACCTCTTCTGCCCCTTTCGCGAACAGAAGAAGCGGATGGAACAGGGTCAGCGCCATATCGTATATATTAAGGTGGATGAGGACAGTTATCGCCTGATGGCTACCGCCAAGGTGGAGAAATACTTAGGAAATCCTGGGAATCCCAGTGAGCCTGGCCTTACTCACGGCACCCCTGCTGACATCCTCGTCTGGCAGAAGACCGACCTGGGCTTCAAGGTCATCGTCAACAATAAGTACCAGGGCCAGATCTATGAGAACCAGATCTTCCAGCCCCTCCACGGTGGTGACCGCCTGACGGGCTATATCGACCATGTGCGCCAGGACGGGAAGATCGACATCACCCTTCAGCCCACAGGCCGCCAGCACACGCTCGACTTCGCGGAAGTACTGCTCCGTTACCTCTATGAGAACGAAGGGCATTGCAACCTCGGCGACAAGTCTCCTGCAGAGTTGATATACGACCGCTTCCAGGTTTCGAAGAAAGCCTATAAGAAAGCCATCGGCGACCTGTACAAACGCAGGCTGATCGTCCTTGAAGAGGATGGCATCCACCTGGCATAAAAAAATCCCGCCAATCGGCGGGACTTTTTATGTTTAGAACTCTGCGCTCTTCGGCGTACGCGGGAACGGGATCACGTCGCGGATATTCTGCATACCTGTCACGAAGAGAATCAGGCGCTCGAAGCCAAGGCCGAAGCCGGCGTGCGGACAAGATCCCCAGCGACGGGTGTCTACGTACCACCAAAGGTGGGTCTGGTCCATCTCACGGCGCTCAATCTCACCTTGCAGTTTGTCGAAACTCTCCTCACGCACCGAACCGCCGATGATCTCACCGATCTGGGGGAACAGCACGTCGGTGCCCTGCATCGTAGGACCAGGTGCCACGGCACCCTTATAGCCCACGGAACCGCCATCGGCAGTCTCCTCGTTCTGTTTCATATAGAACGACTTGAAAGCACGCGGATAGTCGGTCATGATAACCGGTTTCTTGAAGTGCTCCTCGACGAGGTAGCGCTCGTGCTCCGAAGCGAGGTCGTCGCCCCAGTTGCAGGGGAACTCGAACTTCTTGCCGTTCTTCATGGCCTCCTGCAGGATATTGATACCCTCTGTATAGGGCAGACGTACGAAGGTCTCCTTCAGCACACCCTCCAGACGCTCGATGAGCGACTTGTCGACCATCTTGTTCAGGAACTCCAGATCATCCTTACAGTTGTCAAGGGCCCACTTCACGCAATACTTGATGAAGTCTTCTTCCAGGTCCATCAGTTCCTCCTGGTCGATGAAAGCCACCTCGGGCTCCACCATCCAGAACTCGGCCAGATGGCGCGGGGTATTGGAATTCTCGGCACGGAACGTCGGACCGAAGGTGTAGATAGCACCGAGTGCCGTGGCTCCCAGTTCACCCTCCAACTGTCCGCTCACCGTCAGTGAAGTCTGCTCGCCGAAGAAATCGTCATCATAGATAATCTTGCCATTCTCGTCCTTCTTCAGGTCATACAGGTTCTTGGTGGTCACCTGGAACATGTTGCCTGCGCCCTCACAGTCGCTGGCGGTAATCAGCGGGGTGTGGAAGTAGAAGAAACCATGCTCATGGAAATAGGTGTGGATGGCCATCGCCATGTTGTGGCGGATACGCATCACGGCACCGAAGGTATTGGTACGCAGACGCATGTGGGCGTTCTTGCGCATCACCTCGAATGACTGTCCTTTCTTCTGCATCGGATAATCATTGCCACAGAGGCCATATATCTCGATGGCCTCGGCCTGAATCTCCGAGGGTTGTCCGGCAGCGGGCGACTCCACGAGTTTGCCCGTGGCACAGATGCAGGCACCTGTCGTCACCTGCTTCAGGATTTCCTCACTCACCTTGGAGGGATCTACCACCACCTGAACGTTCTTGATGGTTGAGCCGTCATTCAAGGCGATAAAGTCTACAGCCTTTGAACTGCGGTGCGTACGTACCCAGCCCTTCACGCAAATGTCCTTACCATATTCTGTGCTTTTCAGCACGTCAATAACCTTAGTCCTCTTCACTTTTAACTCTTAATTCTTAATTCTTAACTCTTAATTATTCATACGCTCCCATGCGCAGACGGTCCACTTCCTCCTCTGTGAGGTAGCGCCAGTCACCACGCTTCAGGTTCTTCTTCGTCAGACCGGCAAACTGCACGCGGTCAAGTTTCTGCACGCGATAGCCGAGGGCCTCGAAGATACGGCGCACGATACGGTTCTTGCCGCTATGGATCTCGATGCCCACCTGCTTCTTGTCCGTCGGACTGGCGTACTGCACATCGTCGGCCTTGATCTCACCGTCCTCCAACTGGATACCTTCAGCAATCTGCTGCAGGTCGTGAGCCGTCACGTTCTTGTCGAGGTACACGTGGTATATCTTCTTCTTCAGGTACTTCGGATGGGTCAGTTTCGAGGCGAGGTCACCATCATTGGTCAGCAGGAGCACACCCGTAGTGTTGCGGTCCAGACGACCTACGGGGTAGATGCGCTCCGGACAGGCATTCTTCACAAGATCCATCACGGTCTTACGCTGCTGGGGATCATCGCTTGTGGTCACGTAGTCCTTAGGCTTGTTCAGCAGCACGTAGACCTTCTTCTCGATCTTCACCGGCTGGTCGTGGAACTTAACCTCGTCGGTACGGAGGATCTTCGTACCCAGTTCGGTCACCACCTCTCCATTGACAGTGACGACACCTGCCTGGATAAACTCATCAGCCTCGCGACGGCTGCAGATACCGGCATTAGCCAAGAACTTGTTCAGGCGCAGCGGCTCGTTGGGATCATAGTTCACCTCCTTGTACTCGATGCGCTTCTTCATGCTGTACTTGGCATTCGGATCGTAGTCGGCCGTATGCTGACGGGGACCTTTCTTATAAGGTGCACCATAAGAAGGCTTACCGTAAGAGGGCTTACCCTGATAGTTGGGATTATATCCACCCTGACGAGGCTGGCCATAGCCGCCCTGGCGAGGCTGACCGTAGCCACCCTGACGAGGCTGGCCATAGCCGCCCTGACGAGGCTGACCGTAGCCGCCCTGTCGCTGCTGACCATAGCCGCCCTGACGGGGCTGATAACCACCTTCCTGACGGGACTGGTAGCCACCCGGACGGGACTGATAGCCGCCCTGACGGGGCTGATAGCCGCCTTCCTGACGCTGCTGGTAACCACCACCATAGTTGTTGCGTGGACGATAGCCGCCGCGCTGTGGTGTACTGCTCTGCAAACCGGCACCAAAGCCCTCAGGACGGAAACCGCCCTCTTCATTGTCGCGACTATGGAAACTTGGACGCTCGTAACTCGGACGCTGTCCTGTATGTATACGCGGACGCGGTGAGCGTCCCGGCTTCAATTCTCTCTGAAAACCTTCCTCATGTGTTGGCTCTTCCTGTTTCTTTTCGTTGTTCTCGAAATCCATGTTAGTTTCCTTTTAAATAAATAATACCTTTGCTTAATTAATCTCAATATCTATGGTTGATCATATTCCTGTATAGGTTGCGGGTGTGATGGCACGCAGTTCTTCCTTCACTGCCTCACTGACCTCCAGAGTTTCAATGAAGTTCTGAATCTTCTCACCAGTCAGTTTCTCGTTGGTACGCGTCAGTGCCTTCAGTGTCTCGTAAGGGTTAGGATAGGCTTCACGGCGCAGGATGGTCTGGATAGCCTCAGCCACCACAGCCCAAGTATTGTCGAGATCTTCCTGGAGTTTATCCTCGTTGAGGATCAACTTGCGCAGTCCTTTCAGCGTACTCTGGAAGGCGATGAGTGCATGGCCCATAGGCACACCCACATTACGAAGCACCGTAGAGTCGGTGAGGTCGCGCTGCAAGCGGCTGACAGGCAGTTTGGCAGCCAGGAACTGCAGCACGGCATTGGCAATGCCGAGATTGCCCTCCGAATTCTCGTAGTCGATGGGGTTCACCTTGTGAGGCATGGCACTTGATCCCACCTCGCCTGCCTTGATCTTCTGCTTGAAATAGTCCATGGAGATATACATCCAGAAGTCGCGGTCGAGATCGATGACAATCGTGTTGATACGTCGCATGGCATCGAAGATGGCACCCAGCCAGTCGTAATTGGATATCTGCGTCGTATACTGCTCACGCTCCAGTCCGAGTTTCTCGCTGACAAAGGTGTTGCCGAACTCGCGCCAGTCGTACTGTGGATAGGCCACGTGATGAGCATTGAAGTTACCCGTTGCCCCACCGAATTTGGCGGTGACAGGTGTTTCCTTCAGACCACGAAGTTGCTCTTCCAGACGGTACACATAGACCATTACCTCCTTGCCCAGACGTGTGGGCGAAGCGGGCTGTCCGTGCGTTTTGGCCAGCATTGGGATATTCTTCCACTGCTCGGCATAGTCGTTCAACTGCTCAATCAGTTCCTCCAGAAGCGGATAATATACCTGCTCCAGTGCCTCCTTGATGGAAAGGGGCACACTGGTATTGTTGATGTCCTGGGATGTAAGTCCGAAATGGATGAATTCCTTGTATTGTTCGAAACCGCCCATGGCATCAAGTTTCTCCTTGATAAAGTACTCCACAGCCTTCACGTCGTGGTTGGTCACCTTCTCAATGTCCTTCACCCGCTGGGCATCAGCAGGCGTGAACTTCCGATAGATGTCGCGGAGTGGGTCAAACAATGAATGGTTGAGGTCTTGCAGTTGCGGCAGTGGCAGTTCACACAGGGTGATGAAATATTCAATCTCCACGCGCACCCTATACCTGATAAGGGCATACTCCGAGAAATATTCTGCCAACGGCTCTGTCTTACTCCTGTAGCGGCCATCAATAGGCGAGATGGCGGTCAGTACACTTAAATCCATTTCTTATGTATCTAATCCTAAATTACTGTATCCTTAAAGCGCTTAAACCCACGGCCACAGCCATCATCGGCTACGGGATGGGGTCCTTTTGTGTCGTGGGCGCTGACGGATTCGAACCGCCGACCCTCTGCTTGTAAGGCAGATGCTCTAAACCAGCTGAGCTAAGCGCCCTCACATCATTGCGGCTGCAAAGGTACGACGAAAAAATGAAACCGCAAAATTTCTATGAGGAAATTTTGCGGTTTCCAACATTTTATAACTGATAGAGGTCGCTGTCGGCCATCAGGTCGACCTTCTTCTCGGCCAGGATCTTCTCACAGGCATCCAGGTCTGTCGGACGGATTACCACATGAGCCACATTGCCGTTGGCGAAGGAGTACATATACTCAATGAACACACCGTTGTCAGAGAGATGCTTCAGCACGACGGACAAAGAACCGCTGGTGTTAGGGCAGACGAAGCCGATCACGTCGGTGATCTTCACGGCGAAATGAGCCTCCTTCAGCACCTTATAGGCCTTGTCGGGATCAGAGACAATGCAGCGAAGGATTCCGAAATCGCTATTGTCGGCAATACTCATGGCAGAAAGGTTGATACCTGCAGCCCCCAGGGCCTCGGTCACCTCGGTCAGTCGCCCGGACTTGTTCTCGAGGAATACGGATAGTTGTTTTGCTTTCATAATAAATATAGTTTTAAATCTGTCTGTTATCAATCACACGCTTGGCCTTTCCGGTAGAACGCTCGATACCCTTCGGCTCTACGAGTTTGATCTTGAAGCCCAGGCCGATGACACTGCGGAGTTCGCCCTCCAGTTTCTTCTGGAGGCCCACCATCGTAGCCATATCGTCGGTAAAATAGTCTTCCTTCACCTCCACCTTCAGTTCCGAGGTATCCGTATTGTTCACACGATCGACGGTCAGCAGGAAGTGCGGCTCGAACTCCTTCTGCTTCAGGATGACATCCTCAATCTGCGACGGGAACACGTTCACGCCACGGATAATCAGCATATCGTCGCAACGGCCGAGGATACGGTCCATGCGCACGAGCGTACGCCCGCACGAACATTTGTCATAATGCAGGGCTGTCAGATCGTGAGTACGGTAACGCAACAGCGGCATGCCTTCCTTCGTCAGGTGCGTGAATGTCAGTTCGCCCAAAGTTCCCTCCGGCAGCGGCTCGCCCGTATTGGGATCCAGAATCTCCGGATAGAAATAGTCCTCGTTGAGGTGCGTTCCGTGCTGGTATTCGCACTCGTAGCCCACACCGGGACCGGCAATCTCACTCAGTCCGTAGATATCATAGGCCTTGATACCCAGTGTCTCCTCCAGTTTCACGCGCATTTTCTCTGTCCAAGGCTCGGCACCGAAGGCACCGATCTTCAACTTGAATTCATCGCGGGGCCACTCGCTCTCATGCATGGCCTCACCAAGGAACATGGCATAAGACGGCGTACAGCAGAGTACCGTGGCACCGAAGTCGTGCATCAGCGTAATCTGCTTCTGCGTATTTCCCGATGACATGGGAATCACTGAAGCACCGATATTCGTAGCACCGTCGTGAGCACCCAGACCACCAGTGAAAAGGCCGTAGCCATAGGATACCTGGAAGATGTCATCCTTCGTAGCACCATAGGCCGTGAAGGCACGGGAAATGGACTCTGCCCACATGGCTAAGTCCTTACGGGTATGCAAGACAACCACAGGCTTGCCGGTGGTACCTGATGAGGCGTGGATACGCACAATCTGACTCATCGGCACTGCTGCCAGTCCAAAAGGATAATTATCACGCAGGTCAAGTTTGTTGGTAAACGGGAGTTTCACGATATCATCGATGCTCTTGATATCACCCGGCTCCAGTCCCATCTCCTGGAACTTCTTCCGATAGAAGGGAGTGTTGTGGTAGACGTACTCTGCCATCTTCACCAGACGGCGACTCTGGATTTCGCGAAGTTGTTCGCGGTCCATACATTCAATGCTCTGATTCCAAATCATCGTTTCCTATTTTAGTTATTGCGGATTATTCCTCTTTGGCGTACAAAGTTACAACAATAATTCCAATCCACCAAAGGATTAAATAAAAAAATTTACCGTACCACAGGGAAAGGATGACCACTCTTTTAACAAAACGTAACTTTATTGGAAAAATATTCGTTATTTCTTTTGGAACGTAACGATATTTTTCCTATTTTTGCGGTGTAATTAATAACATATTGACAGATAACTAAAAACCATGAAGTTATGGAAGTAGAAAAAATCATGCAGTCGCTGGAGCAGAAGCATCCCGGCGAGTCGGAGTATTTACAGGCAGTCAGAGAGGTTCTGGAGTCAATCAAAGACGTCTA
>JAFUAK010000065.1 GCA_017460765.1 Prevotella sp.
GACTGGCGGTCACGCTTCATCTCATAGATGAGCGGTGTCATGCCATAGATGCCTGCATCGCCAGAGGAGATCACCACGACGGTCTTCCCCTGCTCTGCCAGTTCAAAGGCCTGTTCGGCACGCTCGCGTTCCTTTTTCATCCCCGTGTCAATGCACGCACAGCCTTCCTTTACAAACGGTTCGATGAACTGGAAGTAATACTTATAACCAACAATGGCATCAGCCCCGCGCACTGCCTCGAGTACGGCGGGGGTGATGTCATCCTTGCTGCCAGGACCAATGCCTGCTACGATAATCTTTCCCATATTGCTGACAAAGTTAGCAAGAATTTGAGAGATTACCAAATTTTACTGCTTAAATCTTACTTTGAGCCCCACTACCAGCATACGGCCCGGACTGTAGAGGGCATATTTGCGGTTGGTAGAGTCGATGCGGTTATCTACCTTGTCGAAGATATTATCCACACCGATACTGGGTTCCAGAAAAGCCCATCTGGCCACATCGAAACTGTGCGTTGTATGCAAGTTCCAGATGCCGAAGCCTGGTGCATCTTCATAGTCGGGATAGTACGTCTTCGACTGCAGGCGTCCGTTCAGATTCACGTTCAGGCCGTATTTACCCCACGAGTGATGGTAATTGGCTGCGATGGTGGCAGCATGGCGGATGCTACGCTCCAACAGTGTCCACTCTTCCCCACTCTTCGTGCGGGCATAGGTATAGACATAATTTCCAGAGAGGTTGAAACCTGGGAAGATGTTGGCAGAGACATTCAACTGCACGCCCTTCACGTCGCCCTTGTCACTGTTCTGATAGAGAGAATAGCGTTCCAACTTCGCAGCCTCGTCAGCCGTCATCTCTGGGAACTCGCGCTGCAACATCGTCAAGGCCGACTCGTCGACATTGATGTTCTGGCGCACCACCATGTCGTTGATACGGTTCAAAAAGCCCGTCAGGCTAACAGCAATGGTCTGGTCGCGGTATTCGGCATTTAGTGAGAAGTAGTTGCTCTTCTCCGGCGAGAGGTCCGTATTGCCGAAAATAATCTGCGGTTTACCACGATTCACGGAATAATAATGGTAATAGAGTTCGTCTAGACCGGGGGCACGGAAACCTGCCGAATAGGTGGCGCGAAAGCGGAAGTTGCCTGGGGCATACATCAGCGTGGCCTTCGGTGTCAGGTGATTGTCGAAGGTCTCGTGGTGCGTGAAGCGCAGTCCGAGGGTAGCCGTGAAGTCCTTGAAGAGCCTCATCTCGTGCTGGGCATAGGCCGCAAGGGTATAGACGTTCTCCTCGATATTGCCCGAGGTGGCCGTCAGCCAGTCCTTGCGCCAGTCGGCCCCAAAGATGGTAGTGGAGTTCTCCATCAGTCCAAGGATCGCCTTCAGTTCCCCCTCCATCATGCGCTGTTTTTTCGACTGCACATAGTCGCCAACCTGATAGGTCTTGGTCTCCACGTCGTACTCCTTGCCATAGCGGAAGCGATCAACGGTGAAGTCTGCCTGGAGTGAGTTCTTACTGGTGAACTTATAGATACCACCGAGGTTCCAGCGCAGTCCCTTGTAGCGCATCTCATAGTCAGTACCGCCCGTAATGTCAGAACGGGTCTCAGGACGGTCTGTAATCTTGTATGAATAGTCGAAGCCTGCGTTGAGTGCCAGGTGTTGGTTAGGGGCGTAGGTGAATTTCTGTCCTACGATGTTCGAGCGATAGCCCGTGAAGAAGGGGGCAATCGTCTTCTGCGTCTCTGTTTCCGAACCCTTGACGTATTCCAGATCGGTCGTCTGGTAACTGTCTGCCCTGTCGTGGGCAAACGAGGTATAGGAGCCAAAGCCGTTCTTGAAGATATCAAGGCTGACAGCCTCCGTCAGTTGCCCATGTCCTGAAACCCGCGTGTCACTGGTGACGCTGACGAGTTGCTGCGTCGGCTGGTCGGTGATGATGTTGATCACACCTGCGATGGCATCCGAACCATAGAGCGACGAGGCGGCTCCGTCGAGTACTTCGATACGCTTCACACGGGCCATGTTGATACGGTTCAGGTCAACATTGTTGGAGATGTCGCCATTGAGTTTCTGGCCATTGATCAGAATCAGGATGTACTTATTCCCCAATCCGTTCAAGCGCAGGAAGGTACCCATCGAGTTGGGGGCCATCGAGACCTGAGGCATCATGCGTGTCAGGGCACCGTCGAAGGTAGTGATGCCTTGTTCGCGGATCTCCTGACTGCCCAGCACGTGGACAGGTGTGGCTGTGCTCTTCAGACGCTGGTGGTGACCTGAACCTGTCACAACCACCGGGTTCAGATTATAAGTGCGACTTACGACGGATGAGTCTTTGCGCTCCATCTTGTGGATTTGCGCAAAAGTGGCACTCCCCGAAAGGAGTGCCACGGCTAATAGCATTAGCGTCTTATTCATAGAGAGAGAGAGAGTTTATTCCTCAGGATTCTTGGAGTGGTAGTAGTCGAGCGGCTCACCGTCGATGGCAGCCTGCGTGTGGTTCATCCATACCTGACGGACGGTGGGCAGTTCGAGCAGTCCCTTCTCCAGCATCGTGTCGTCATTGCACTCGTAGCCGAGGTGCTGGAAGTACATCTTCCAAGAGGTATCCTCTACCTCACCCTCCTCATTGGGAATGAACTTGGTGCCGTCCCAGTTATCATCGTCATCACCTGCCATATCGTTATGACCATGGTCACCGTCGATAGACATCAGCGGGTGGCAATACACCTTACCGCTGGTGATACCGTTGGCCGTCATACGAGCCCAGACATTGGTCTTGAAGTTCTCCATCATGTCCACCGTACCTACATAGTAGTTCTTGCTGTAGGTCTGCAGGGCCTCTTCGAGTTGGGTATAGCGAACGTTGGCCTTATAGGTGTCGTAGGAGTCGGGGTTACCATGTCCCATAAAGGCCACCACACCTTCAGCAGCCTTGTCGCTGTAGAGTGCGTTCAGTTCCTTGGCAACAGCGGGCACGTCCTCGTCGGCATCCTGCAGCAGGGGCACACCGAGTTTCAGGGTCACATTGGCCAGATAGTCATCATCGAGGTCGCCGTTGGCATTGTTGGCGAAGTCCTTGATGTAGTTGATCACACGGGTGTATTCCTCACCGGGAATCACCTGCAGCGACTGAACGACGATCTCACTGTACTGCACGTCCTTGTCTGCAAAGGCATTGAGCCAGAAGGGAGGAGCATAGTAGTTACGGGTGACGCCATTCTCACCGGCAGCAGCACGGTTGATGCAGATAGCAGAAGAGTAACTCAGGAAGATGTCATAGTCGGCAAAGGCAGCCTTGTAAGCCTCGATAGTCGTATCGAAAGCGTTGAAAGCCTGCTCCCAGGTAGAACCGAAGGCAACGAGCAGGATAGCCTTGTCGTGCTTCTTGTTGGCCTTCACATCGTCAGTCACGATAGCCTGGTAGCGAGACCAGTTGTTGTCCTGAGGAACTTCGACTTCCTTCACGACTTCCTTCTCAACCTCCTTCTCGACCTCGACGATCTTCTCAACAGGAACCTCGACGATCTTTTCAACTTCCTTCTCCTTTTCACAAGAAGAGAAAACACCTGTGAGGCAAACTGCAGCGAATGCCATCACCAAATACTTAATCTGTTTCATTTTCGTTTGATTTAAAATTAGACTTATTGTTAGTGAATCTCAGTTTCTTTCCCTGACTGAAGCGCACGGTCAGCGTGCCGTAGACAGTGCGTCCTGGAGTAGTCGTACCAAGGTGCAGACCGTGAGGTGTATCATCGACATAATCGAAGATATTGTCAATACCTGCCTCCAGGCGGAACAGCCATTTCTTGCTGACAGGGAACTCATGGTTCGTGGCGATGCGCCAGATCTGATAGCCCTTGCCGTCGCCGTTGATCTGATAGTAACGCTTGCTCGACATCCTGCCGTAGAGACCGACACCCAGATGATAGGACTTCGAAATGTCATGGTTCCATGTGGCGAACCAACTGCCCTTATGGTGGGCCATGCCGTCGATGGTAACATCCACCAGCCTATCATGGTTCGTATCGTATTTCTTGGCATCGGTATCCAGATAACTGTAACTGCCGCCGAGCATCCACTCACGGTTCAGGCGATAGCGTACGCTGAGGTCGATGCCCTTCGTCTCTGCCGACTCCAGGTTCTGATACTGGCGGGTCTTGATGGGGTCGTACTTCACGATATACTCCGCAGGAGCCTGACTGTTGGGAATCGTCACGAGGGTGATCATATTGTCCACGTTGTTCAGATAACCTGTCACCGTCACGTTCAGCCCCTGCCAGTTCCACTCTCCGCTGACAGAATAGTAGTTCGAGGTCTGCGGGGGCAGGTTCTCATTGCCCAGATACAGGTAGGTGCCGTTCATATACCTCACGTAACGGTAACTCTGCTCCTTCGGCGTGGGTGTCTTAAAGCCCTGGCTCCAAGTGGCCCGCAGACGGATGTCGCTGCCCAGCGAGAGCATGCCCGAAATCTTCGGGGTCAGACGATTACCAAACTGCCCGTTGTGGTTCAGGCGCAGACCTGCCGTAATATTCGCTGCCACCTTCGGACTGAAAGTATAACGGAACTCATCCTGCACGTATGCAGCCTCGGTATTATCCCGCGCCACACCACCGTCTACTCGCATCGGCGCCTCCAGATAATCGTAGCGCCACTCCAGACCTCCACTCAACTGATTGTTATAAGGCAGCGAGAAGATACCTTTCAGGTGGGCCATCGTTCGCCGCTGGTCACTCTGGAGTTCCTCGTCATCTGGGAAATATGGATAGTAGGGTGTGAAGTTGCCGTAGGGATCATAGCCGTCCGTCAGGGTGATGGCCGTAAAATAATAATAGTACGCGTGACGGTCCCAGTTCACGTCGAGCGTCACCTGGTCGGTCTTATTGAGTTTCCACTTGCCGCCAGCCGCCAGACTCTGGTTCTTGTACTCCATGTCGTAGGTCTTCACGTCGACAGCCGCATACTTGCCACTCGGACGATAGATGCGCTTCCAGTAGGTCGAACCCTCGGCATAGAGTTCCAGATTCTTGATGGGCTCATAGGTCAGGCGCTCCGACACCTGCCAGTTGGTATGACGGTTCACAGTCTTGTTGCGTGAGTCGGTAATCAGGAACTCCGTCTGACTCGGATCCTCAGTCGCCGTATTCTGCCAACCGTCGGAGTGCTGCAACTGGAAGTTGGTATAACTCTTCACCTTGCCGACAGCGATGCCCAGGCCGTTGTGCTGGCGCAGGTCGCCGTAACTGCCGCCACGGGTGCTATTCTCCACCAGCAGTCCCTCGTCGTGCTTCTTCGTAATGACGTTGATCACACCCGCAATAGCATCAGAGCCATAGAGGGCACTCGACGCCCCCTTCACAATCTCAATCTTCTCGATGTTCTGGGGATCGATGAGCGAGAGGTCGTTCTGTCCACCCACATCACCGTGAATGCGCTTGCCGTCGATGAGCACGAGGATATAGTCGTTGCCCAGGCCGTTGAGTTGCATCTGCGAACCCATATCGTCCTCGTTGAACGAGAACGAGGCCGTCAGTCCTGCGAGGATATCCTGCAGGCTCTGGCCGCCATAGTTGCGGAGCATCTTACTGGTAATCACCTCTGTCTGGACAGGCGCATTCTTCAGCAGGTGCTGGGTGCCGGTACCCGTCACCACCACCTCCTGCAGACTGTCCGAGCGCCAGATATCACTCTGCGCCCCGACAGCCATGACTGCGCAAAAAGCCAGCAGTACTACTGTCAGTCTTCGATTCATGCCAAAATTTACATTTCCGCTAACGTCTGTTCCTGGACGCGCGTACCTTATTTTATATAAGTGGCAGGTCTTCTGACTTTCCCCAGTCTGCCTTGCCTTCCCGACTCACGGTCAGTGGCGTTATACAAGCAGACCCCTTTCACGGGGATTACAGCTGCAGGTACAGTTCCGGACTCTCACCGGATTCCCTTACATCAGGCGGCATCAGCCACACAGATTGCCATTTCGACTGCAAAGATAGTACATTTCCATGATACCACCAAACAAATCTGGAAGAAAATCTCTGAAAAATCCTTGGACGGAAATAAAATAATGCTTACCTTTGCAACGATGAAGACGGCATTCATGATAGCGGCACCAACGAGCGGCTCGGGCAAGACAACCATCGCCCGAGGCCTGATGGCGCTGTTCACGGCCAAGGGCCGGAAGGTGCAGCCCTTCAAGTGCGGTCCCGACTATATCGATACGAAGTTCCACGAGGCGGTATGCGGCAGGCCCAGCATCAATCTCGACACCTTTATGGCGACGCCAGAGCATGTCAGGGATATCTTCGTCCACTATGGGGCGGAGGCCGATGTCTGCATCGTGGAGGGCATGATGGGCCTTTTCGACGGCTATGATCGTGACAAGGGCTCCTCGGCAGAGATCGCACAGGTGCTGGACATTCCCGTCGTACTGGTGGTCGATGCCAAGTCGGCTGCCTATTCGATGGCGCCGTTGCTCTCTGGCTTCATCCACTTCAGGGAGGGTGTCCGCATCAGTGGCGTTATATTTAATAAGGTGGGATCCGAGCGCCATTATCGGATGCTACAGCAGGTATGCGACGACCTGCAGATTACCTGCTACGGCTATCTGCCGAAGGATGTCTCACTCGAACAGGGTTCGCGCTACCTGGGGCTCGACTTCTCAGAGACGGCAGAGAGCCGGCGACTGATAGAACTCTTGGAGACGCATGTCGATTGGGCGCATTTAGGCGGGGAAAATATTCCCACACTGGGAACAAAATATTCCCACACTGGGAACAAAACGTTCCCACGCTGGGAATATTCCGTCCTCCTGGCGCGCAATGCCGAGAGTTTCTCCTTCGTCTATCAGGAAGCCTTGGACCGCTTCGCGTCCGTCCGTACTTTCGACCCTGAGACAGACGTGCCCGACTTTGAGGGCATCGACCTGCTCATGCTGCCTGGCGGCTATCCTGAGAAGCACTTGGAACCACTGGTCAGGAACGAGGCCTGCCGTAAGGCCATCAGGGACTTTGCAGAGCGAGGCGGCAGGATCCATGCGGAGTGCGGCGGCATGATGTATCTCTGTGAGAAGATTGTTAACGACGAAGGGGAATACCCGATGTGCGGCGTGCTGCCCTATGCCATCACGGCCCGCAAGGCAGACCGCAGACTCTCACTGGGTTATCGGCGGTTTATGCTTGATGGCAGGGAGTATCGGGGACACGAGTTCCACTATACGCAGTTTGTGTCTGCGCCCGACTCCATCGTCCAGGTCTATAATGCCAAGGGCGAGCCTGTGCCAACACCCGTCTTGAAGTACAAGAACGTGTTGGCGAGTTATACACACCTCTATGAAGTGAGAAGTGAAAAGAGAGAAGTGAAAAGTGAAGAGTGAGAAGTTACACCCCGTGATGCTGGCCGGAACGGGCAGCGACGTCGGCAAGAGCGTGCTGGCGGCAGCCCTCTGTCGCATCTTCAGACAGGACGGCTACCACCCTGCCCCGTTCAAGGCACAGAACATGGCCCTGAACTCCTATGCCACACCAGAGGGACTGGAGATCGGACGCGCCCAGGCCGTGCAGGCCGAGGCAGCAGGCATCCCCTGTCATACAGATATGAACCCGTTGTTGCTGAAGCCGCAGTCGGATCACACCTCCCAGGTGGTGCTCAACGGCAAGCCTATCGGCAACAAGAATGCCTACGACTACTGGCGCCGAGGCACGTCGGACATCGACTTCCGTCAGGAGGTCTGCAATGCCTTCGACCGTCTGGCAGCCCGATACAACCCCATCGTGATGGAAGGGGCCGGCAGTGTCTCTGAACTGAACCTGCGCGATACGGATCTGGTGAACCTGCCGATGGCCCGTCATGC
>JAFUAK010000066.1 GCA_017460765.1 Prevotella sp.
CAAATATTGTGCAAAGGTACGAATTTTCCCGTCAATCTGCGCACGTTTCGCAGAATTTTTGTACCTTTGTCGTCAATATTAAAGAAAAACAACGATTATGATACAGTCAATGACAGGCTTCGGCAAGACCGTCGTCGCCTACAAAGGAAAGAAAATCAACGTGGAAATCAAGTCGCTCAACTCCAAGCAGCTCGACCTGACCACGCGTATTGCTCCGCTCTACCGTGAGAAGGAGATGGAGATCCGCCAGCTTATCGCCGAACAGCTGGTGAGAGGTAAGGTGGAGTTTTGTATTTGGATAGAGAAAGACGCCACGACAGAGGCTGCTCCTGTGAACACGGCTCTGATGCAGGGCTACTACAACCAGCTGAAAGCCTTTGCCGAGCAGAACCAGTTGGAGGGCATCGACTGGATGCAGACGCTGACCCGCATGCCCGACGTGCTGACGAAGACGGAGGTGGAAGTGCTGGAGGACGAGGAGTGGACGGTTGCCCGCCAGGGTGTCTGCGAGGCTGTCCAGCACTTGGTGGATTTCCGTATCCAGGAGGGTGCTGCCCTGCAGAAGAAGTTCAGCGAGAAGATTGACAATATCGAGCAGTTGCTCGCTTCTATCGAGCCTTATGAGAAGGCCCGTGTCGAGAAGATTCGCAACCGCATTGTCGACGGACTGAAGCAGATTCCTGAGGCGGAGTATGACAAGAACCGTTTGGAACAGGAGCTGATCTATTACATCGAGAAGCTGGACATCAGCGAGGAGAAGCAGCGCCTGACCAACCACCTGAAGTATTTCCGCGAGACGATGGCCGATGCCCCCGGACAGGGCAAGAAGCTGGGCTTCATAGCCCAGGAGATGGGTCGTGAAATCAACACTACGGGGTCGAAGAGCAACCAGGCCGAGATGCAGAACATCGTGGTGAAGATGAAGGACGAGCTGGAGCAGATTAAGGAGCAAGTTTTGAATGCATTATGATGAAAGGTAAAATGCTAATCGTGTCGGCCCCCTCTGGCAGTGGCAAGTCGACTATTGTTCAGTGGCTTATGCAGGAGCATCCCGAGCTGAGGCTTTATTTCTCTATTTCATGCACTTCACGGGCTCCGCGAGGCACAGAACGAGATGGAGTGGAATATTTCTTTCTGACACCTGAGGCTTTCAAGGAGAAGATTCAGAACGACGAATTCCTGGAGTATGAGGAGGTGTATGAGAACCGCTTCTACGGTACGTTGAAGCAACAGGTGGAGCGACAGCGCGAAGCGGGCCAGAATGTGGTGTTCGACGTTGACGTAAAGGGTGGTGTGAACATCAAGAAATACTATGGTAGTGAGGCGCTAAGCCTTTTCATCCAGCCCCCCTCTGTGGAGGAGCTTCGCAAGCGTTTGGTAGGTCGTGGTACGGATACACCCGAGGCCATCGAACAGCGGTTGGCAAAGGCCGAGTATGAGTTGACCTTTGCTTCTCAGTTCGACCGTGTCATTGTCAATGACGATCTGGAGGCGGCCAAGCAAGAGACCTTGAAAGTGGTGAAAGCCTTCTTGGAATGAAAAGAATCGGACTCTTCGGCGGCTCGTTCAACCCGATTCATGTGGGACATATCGCACTGGCACAGAGTATATTGAGGCAGTGTGGGATGGACGAGGTGTGGCTGATGGTTTCGCCACAAAACCCGCTGAAGAAAGAAGACGACCTGTTGGCTGATAATCTGCGTTTCGAGATGGCTCAGCAGGCGCTGGCAGATGTTCAGGGTGTGAAGGCCTCAGACTATGAGTTTCATCTGCCTAAGCCTTCCTATACATGGAACACGCTGCAACACCTGTCGCACGACTACCCTGATTGCGAGTTCGTGCTGCTGATAGGTGGCGACAACTGGGCACACTTCGAGCGTTGGCGACACTGGAAGGATATCCTGCACAACTACCGCGTGGTGGTCTATCCCCGCGACAACTATCAGGGTACTATCGACTGTCCGTTGATTGATGTGTCGAGTACGGAGATACGCCGACGGGTACAGGCAGGACAAGACATCACGGGTCTGGTGCCTGTGGCTATTGTTGAGAAGGTCAAGGAATATTATACAGAAAACAGACAAAGATGAATCAGGTGTTTAATACAGGAGAAACGGCCGACGAATTGCGCCAGACTTATAACCCCGACGGGTCATCGTTGCGCAAGGCCCAGTTGCGGATGCTCGACATGGTGAAATACCTCACTGAGACGGCCCAGAAGATTGGCGTTTCCTGCCGTTTAGATGGGGGTAACGTGCTGGGAGCTGTGCGCCATGGAGGCTTTATCCCCTGGGATGATGATATCGACGTGGTGGTCAGTCGTCAGGACTTCAAGAAGCTCTGCCAATACTTAGAGGAGCACCCCCATCCGCAGTATGTGCTACAGACCCATCACTCGGACAAGGGCAGTTTCGTGCCTTGGGGGCGGCTGAGGGATCTGAAGAGCGAATACGTTAATCCACATCCTGTCGACAGCCGTGAAGGGAAGGCCTTCGCTGCACAGAAATACCGCGGCTTGCAGGTCGACATCTTCCCATACGAAGGCTATATGATACCCTCGTTGCAGCGCTTGGCTGCCAAGATGGCCTGTGTGGTACACTTCGACCTGTCTAAGTCGCACCCGCTGTTGGCACGCCTGACCTATGGTCTGCTGCACCATGTGGTCTATCCCTGTTTCCGCCTGATAGGGCGTTGCTTTGGCAATCC
>JAFUAK010000067.1 GCA_017460765.1 Prevotella sp.
CCTTCCAATAATCCCATAATTACTTTTTAATGATTAATATTTAATATATAATGTATTTCACTTTTTCTGGAATTTGCCCAGTGCACCATAGACGAACTTTGCCACTTGGGGCTTGGTGTCTTCCTCCTTCATGCCGTGGGCAATACGGCCGTAGATGTACGGCACCTCCAGCCCCTTGATACAATAGTGGGTGATGTCGGCCACGAGATCAATATTGTCGATATCGAACTCGCCGTCTTCCTTACCTTCGGTAAACACCTTACGAAACAACTCCACTTCGGCATCGTCGAAATGCTTACGCACCTTCTCCACCATCCAGATGTTACGGAAGAACTCGGCACGCAGGTTACCGTTGCGCACCACGGTCTCACGGATCATGCTGAGGTGGGTGTAGATCAGTTCGATAATTTTGTCCTGCGGACGGATCTTGCGGGCGGCCACCTCGTCGAGTTTGTCGCTCAGTCGCTCCAACTCGCCCTCAATGACGGCGTAGTAAATTTCCTCCTTGGATTTAAAATAGGTATAGAGCGTACGACGACCCTTCCCCGATTGCAGGGCGATGTCGTTCATCGTCGTATTCTCCAGTCCGTTCTTGGCGAACAACTGGCGCGCCACGTCTACTAGTTTTTGCCTTGTTTTCGATATGGACATTGTTGCTTCCTCCTCTTGATTAAAAATTGCACACGGCAATAACAGTGTGCAAAAGTAAGTGTTTTCTTTGAATTGAGCAAGAAAACAGGAAGAAAAAGTGATGAAAAATGCAAAAATATAAAAAAATCGCCCAATTATTTGCGTATCTCGGAAAAAAGTTGTAATTTTGCACCCGCTTACAAAAATTGATATCGCGGAGTGGAGCAGTTGGTAGCTCGCCAGGCTCATAACCTGGAGGTCGCACGTTCGAATCCTGCCTCCGCAACTAAGGAAGCCCGACCATCTGGTCGGGCTTCTTCTTTATTTCTTCGGAGTGGTACACTCGTTGACAAGATAGACGATGCTCATGTACGGGATGCCCGTGTTCGTCTCAAGGCCAATCTCACACGTGCGGCTGTTCGAATAGCCGACCTCGATATGATTCGCTTCAATCTGCGGACGAAGTTTGCGCAGACCATACTTGTTGAGTTCGGGGAAGGTGAAGCCTCGGTCACCGGCGAAGCCACAGCAGCCTACGCCCTCGGGCAGATAGACGTTGTCAGAGCACATCTTGGCCAGGGCAATGAGATCATCGGCTACACCCATCTGACGGGTAGAACAGGTGATGTGCAGGGCGATATGACGGTCGATGGGATGGAAGTCGAGGCGCGGTACGAGATACTCCATGATAAATTCGGCCGGCTCGTATAACTTCATCTTCTTCATCACTTTCTTCATGCGGTGCAGGCAGGGGCTCTGGGCACAGAGCACTGGATACTTGCCCTCTTCAGATGCTTTCCAAAGAGCCTGTTCCAGTTCGGCGCTCTTACGGTCGGCGATGTCGAGCATACCCTTCGATTCCCAGATCTGGCCGCAGCACATCTTCTCCATACCTTCAGGGAAGATGACTTCGTAGCCAGCCTTTGCCATTAATTGGATAACCTCATCGACAAGGTCATGCTTCTTGCCACCCTGCTTCGACTGGCCCATGGTCTGATTGATACAACTGGGGAAATAGACAACCTTGAGAGGTGAATGCACATTACTCCTGTCTCCTGTCTCCTGTCTCCTAACAACTGATTTCTCGATAATGAACTGCGTGAGGTCACTCTTCTTGGGCTGGCGGTGCTTCTTCGGCATGGCCGTCGTCCAGAGCGGCAGTCCCATCTTGTTCATTGTGCGACAGACGGTAGTCATGAGCGTGGGGCCAAGTGTGACATGGGCGGCATGGGCTACGTCGAGCACTACACGCAAGCCCGACTTGATGCCTGCCATGTGGTTGGCGGCAAACTCGCCCACTTGATAACCCAACTTGCTGTTGTTCATATCCATCTGGCGGATGAGGTGTGTCAGTTCACCCGTATTGATCTTCATCGGACAGGAGGTAGAGCAAAGACCATCCGTCGCGCAGGTCTGGTCACCATAGTATTTATACTGTTTCTTCAGCGTCGCCACGCGCTCTGGGTTCTGGCCCGTAGCCTCCAGTTCGCGGATCTCACGCTGTACGGCGATACGCATGCGGCTGGAGAGCGTCAGTCCGCATGACATACAGTTGACCTCGCAGAAGCCGCACTCGATGCACTTGTTGGCACGCTTCACCTGTTCGATCGTCTCCTTGGCCGTTGACAGTTTCGGATCCATGAGGTAGTGGCCGCCATCGGGCACGCTGTCGAAATCGAAATCTAATACAGGCAGCGGCTTCAGGCATTTGATGAAGCATTCTGGGTCGTCGTTGAAGATGACACCCTGGTTCAGCAGACCGTCGGGGTCGAAGATCGCCTTCAGTTCCTTCATCGTCTCATAGGCCTTGTCGCGCCATTCGTACTTCACGAACGGGGCCATATTGCGACCCGTGCCGTGCTCGGCCTTCAGCGAACCGTCATATTCTTCGACGACGAGTCTGGCCACATCGCGCATCATCTCGGCATAGCGGTCGACCTCGCTCTTCGACTTGAAACTCTGATTGAGGATGAAGTGGTAGTTGCCCTCGAAGGCGTGACCATAGATACAGGCATCCGAGTAGCCGTGGTCGGCAATGAGTTTCTGCAGTTTTACCGTGGCCTCAGGTAACGATTCGATGGGGAAGGCCACATCCTCGATGAGACAGGAGGTGCCGATGGGACGAGTACCGCCCACAGAGGGGAAGATACCCGAGCGGATGGCCCAGTACTTGCCGTAGATTTTGGGATCCTCCGTAAACTCGGCAGGGATATAAAGACGGAACTGGCCGAGACACTCCTTAATCTTCTCGATCTTCTCCAACAACTGCTCGTGGGTGATGCCCTTCGTTTCTGTGAGGATAGCCGTCAGGTTGTGGTAGTCGCCAGGCTGCACGCCCTCAATCTTGCCGGCGTCCACATCCTTCTTATACTGGAGAAATACGGGATCGTCGACGGAGTTCAGCGACATATAGTCGAGCATCTCGGCACTCTTCACCATCAGGTTCTCGGCACTCATCTTCAGGTCCTCGTCGCCTGCTTTCAGTTTCTTCATGGCCACCACGGCCTCACAACTTTCTTTCATGGTGAGGAAATAGACCATGGCCGATGCCTTGTACTTATAGTCGTGGAGCGTCTTCATCGTGACCTCCGAGAGGAAGGCCAGCGTACCTTCCGATCCTACCATCGAGTGGGCGATGATGTCGAAGGGATCGTCATAGGCAATCAGCGGACGAAGGTTCAGACCCGTCACGTTCTTAATACTGTATTTGGTACGTATGCGCGTGGAGAGTTCTTCGTCGGCCCTCACCTTATCGCGCAGGGTCTCGATCTTCTGGATGAACTCTGGATGACTCTTGCGGAATGCCTCTTTGCTCTTTTCGTCGCCTGTGTCGAGGATGGTACCGTCTGTCAGGATGATACGGGCTGAAACCATCATGCGGTCACTGTTGGCATGCACGCCGCAGTTCATGCCCGAGGCATTGTTGATGACGATGCCACCCACCATGGCCGAGCCGATGGAGGCGGGGTCGGGCGGGAAAACGCGGCCGTAGGGCTTCAGGATCTCATTGACCTTGGCACCCACGATACCGGGCTGAAGGCGGATGGCATTAGGGCTCTTGTCTCCTGATTCCTGACTCCAGTCAATCAGTTGGTACTTCTCCCAGTGCTTACCTGCTACGATCAGCACACTGTCGGTACAACTCTGGCCAGAGAGCGAGGTGCCGGCCGCACGGAAGGTGTAGGGTAGTTTGTACTTTTGGCAGGTCTTGACGATCTTGGAGATTTCCTCCTCGCCATCGCTGCGGATAACGACTTTTGGAATCTGTCGATAGAAACTGGCATCCGTTCCCCAGCCGAGGGTACGGAGTTCATCGGTGTAAATACGGTCAGACGGAAGAAATTGTCTGAGGTCGGAAAGGAATTGTTGAATCATAGGTATAATTGGCTTTTAGTTATTAACGTGTATTACTTTTGGGGCAAAGATACGAAAAAAAATTGAAATAATTTGGATAATTCAGAAAAAGTTCGTATATTTGGCGACAAATTGCCAACATGCATCAAAAAACCTATATTAATAAATAACAAATTACTAAAAACCTATGGCAGCAATTATTTCTGTTATTCCCATCCTATTGCTCTTCATCTTGATGATGGGCCTGAAAATGTCAGGCTGGAAGAGTGCGTTAATCACCCTCGTTGTCACAATCCTGTTGGCAATATTTGCAGCACCGGCCCTGGGTATCGTGCCTGAGAAGTATGCCGACGTGTCGATCTATGGCGTCACTTTCTGGAGCGTCATAGAGGGTTTCCTCAAGGCCTGCTTCCCCATTATCCTGATTATTATCTGTGCAATTTTCAGTTACAACATCCTGGTTGAGACCAAGGAGATTGAGACCATCAAGACGCAGTTCATCCAGTTGACCTCGGACAAGGGCTTGCTCGTGCTGCTCCTCACTTGGGGCTTCGGTGGCGTGCTCGAAGGTATGGCTGGCTTTGGAACGGCTGTGGCTATTCCTGCCGCCATCCTGATCGGACTGGGCTTTAAACCGATGTTCTCTGCCGTGATCTGTCTGGTCGCCAATACGGTGGCCGTAGGCTTTGGTGCCGTCGGTCTGCCCGCTACGACGCTGGCCAACCAGGTGGCTGATGGAACGGCCTCTCCTGAGATGCTCTGTGAGGTGGCTACTTTCATCATCCTGCAACTCTCACTGATGTTTTTCATCACCCCGTTCCTCATCCTGATGATGACGGACCGTACGAAGATCGTAAAGAACCTGACACTGGCACTCTTCGTGGGCTGCTTCTCTATCATCGTGCAGTTCTGCTGCGCCTACTTCCTTGGCCCTGAGACTCCTGCTATTCTCGGATCTGTGGCAGCCATCATCGCTATGCTGATCTACAACAAACTCTTTATCCGTCATGAGGCAGAGGGCGACATGGTGCATGTTGAGAAGAAGAAGTTCGGCACCGTGAAGACCCTCAAGGCATGGAGTGTCTATGGTCTGATCATCTTCTTCATTCTGATCTCCAGTAAGATCGTGCCCCCGATGAACGACCTGCTGAAGTCTACTCTTGTCACGAAGTTCGACATGCCCGTCATCGGTAATACCTTCAGTTTCGGTTGGTTGTCGAATGCTGGTCTGATGATCTTCCTGGGTGCCGTGATCGGTGGCTTGATCCAGGGATTGAGTTTCGGCAAACTGATGAAGATGCTCGGTAAGACGGCCTACGGCCTGCAGAAGACGGCGCTGACCATCTGCTGCCTCGTGGCTTTGGCAATGCTGATGAACAATACAGGTATGACGCTCGCTATCGCTACGGGACTCGTAGCCATGACAGGCTCGGCCTATCCGTTCTTCGCTCCGCTGATTGGTTCTATCGGAACATTCGTCACAGGTTCTGCAACCTCTGCTAATATCCTCTTCGGTAAACTGCAGGCTGCTGCTGCCGGACAACTCGGATTGACAGGACAGGGTACTTTCTTCGGCGTCAGCGGTAGTGAGACCAACTGGCTGGCATCTGCCAACTGTGCCGGTTCTGAGGGCGGTAAACTCCTTTCTCCGCAGAGTATCGCCATTGCTACGGCCGCCTGTGATATGGAAGGCCAGGATGGTGACATCATGCGTAAGACGATGCCGTTCGCAATCTTCTGGATCCTGATGAATGGTCTGATGGTCTTCCTCGGACTCCACGTGATCTGAAAACCATAAGAAATCCCTCGCTTGTTGGCGAGGGATTTCTTTTTTTATTGGTTCACCAGATTCTTGAAGGCTGAACCGAAGATGATGTACTGGGTGTTTCCTGCGATGGTACCTTCGTTTTGTCCCCAGAGGAAAGGCCAGTCGTCGAAGTTCTCGAAATGGTCTGGATGACGGAAGAGCAGGCCAGGGGCAACATTGCCGGGGATAAAGGAGAAGTCGGCGCGGTTGTTGCCGTAGAACACCTGCTTCGGACGTGCAGCACCCACGGCTGCCACAAACGAGTAGTTGTGGTAGGGATGACAGCCGAACAGCCAGTTGGCCACACGGTAGATCTCGTCCTTGCTGATGATGTCAGGGTAGTAGAGACGGGCAAAGCAGATGGTGGTGCCGAAACTGAGCGTCTGATTGCCACCAGCCCAGTTGCCGAGGCCGATGGGCACGCCGTAGGGATTCTGTTCGTCAAGCCTTTTCAGCGATTCTCTGGCCTTTTCCACGTAGGGACGCAGTTTCTGCTTGTAGGCCTCGTCCAGATAGGGCACGGCATCAAGGGCTGTCTGCAGGGCAAAGTCGGGGAAAATGTCAAGGGCTTGCCAAATCTGCTCCTCGAACTTTTCGCGATATTGCTGTTCGCGGGTGGCAGCATAGAGTTGCAGGTTGGTGCTCATGTTGCCCATGCGGCGGAATCCCTGCATCATGGGAGGTCCGTCGGGCGTCTGTCTGTCCTTCTGCAGGGCCATCAGTTCCTGAGCCTCTGCCAATAATCGCTTCGACTGTGTGAGGGCGCGCTGGGCCAGGTCGTCGTTATAGCCCTTGAGGGCACGACTGGCGGCAGCAAACATCGTGGCGGCCTGGAAGTCGAGATTGGGGTTGCGCGTGGTGAAGGCCCACATGTCATCAGGCGTACCACTGCGCTTGCCGTCGGCAGACACCTCGTAGGGCTTCAGGTTGGGGTCGTAGTGCAGACCGTCGGTAATGCTGGCCGCATCGCCAAGATGGTGGTAGTTGTCGAGCACGGAGTTGGAGAGGGTAGAGGCCATGTGACCGATCTGCTCGGCTTGTGCCACGAGGTTCAGCGTGCCGTGCTCGATGAACTGCAGAATATCGGGTACGCCGTCAGGACGGTGCAGGTCCACGTAGCGCTGCTGCTGACTGACGAAGGTCTCGTCGCGTTGGGGCTTGAACAGTTCCCATGTGCGGATGAAGTTCTGTACCACGTTGATGTTGGAATTTGTCTCGATGTCGAAGTCACCCGCATCAAAGAATCCGCCGATATTCAGACCGGGGATCAGTTCCAGCGGCTTGTACTTCGTGTCGGTGGTCTCGCCCTGGCTATGCAGGTCGAAGTGGTCGCTGGGAGGAGCCTGGAGATAACCTTCCTTGAAAGGCTCGCCGTGCCAGGTGCGGTAGCCCTCGTTCACGTACATGTGGTTCATGTGGATGGGCACCCAGACATCGGTGGTGGCATCAGTGATCTTGTCATAGACGTGCTGGTCGATAAGGAAGTCGTTGGTCTTCGTGTCGCCATACTGGATGTAATAGACACCCGGTTGGCTGACGCTCGAGAAGTCGAACTTCACATAATTATATTTATAGTAGGGTCCCCACGGCTGGATAGGACCCTTGAAGGCTTCCTCCGTCGTTCCGTCCTCGCGGATGCGGATGAGCGAGGCCGTGGTCAGGGGCTTGTCCTGCTTGTCGAGTTCGATGACGGCCACCTTCGGCTGTTCCGGCACGTAGCCCACCTGGCAGAAGCCGATGTTGGGCTCACGGATCCAGTTGGGTACGGCGTGGGGCTCCACCGTCCAGGTGACCACCTTGCCTGTCTTACCCTTGGGCAGTACGCTGCGCAGCACGAACCAGCCGTTCTGTGCTAGCATCCGTCCGTCGTAGAGCCTCAGTTCGGCATCGTCGCTGCTGATGCGGATCATCCGCTCGGGCGCATCTGATGCCATCAGGATACTGTGTCCTGTCTCCAGGGGACAGGGATCCACGAAACGGTTGGTACCACGGTCGTCATAGGTCTTGAAGCCCTTGAACTGGCGGGGCTTCTCACTGTTCGGACGGGTGACGGTCTGACTGGTCGCATAGCGGGGGAAACGGTTCAGTCGTCCGTCCATCGTAAAGGTCTTCAGCCAATATTGCGAGGGCAGGAACTCGAGGTTGAAGCCTGCCTCACCTGCCAGTGGCTCTGGTACGGGCTTGTCGAGCCAGACGGCAATCTCTACGGCTTTCCCCTTGGCGGTCACGACGACACGGCTGTCGAAATCGTAATCGTCATAGCGCAGTCCTACCTCAATGGACTTCTTCTCCCTGTCCACCTTACGGCTCGTCATCTTCGGCACAAGGTCCCATTGCTCAGGGGTGTTGTTCAGGCGGACGGCACCGCCCTGAATGGTTCTGATACCGTGGTGGATGATTTCAATGCCCGAGTTCTTCTCGTCGTTGAAGCCACCGTTAAAACTGTTGCTGAACACCAGCACGTTTACTCCCTGTCGCTCAAAATACTCCAGATCGTTCAGTTGGAGATCCTGCGCCATGCCAATCGCGGATACCATCAGGACCGCGAATGATAAAATGATTCTTTTCATTTTTAGTCGTTATTTGGTTTTTGTGATTTGTCGTACTTTGCTCAGCAGTTCCTTGGAGGGGAGGGCCTCGCCTTCGACGGGCACGAGATACCAGCGGACGGTCCAGTTCAGTGCCTCCTGAGGCTTCAGTGCGGTGTAGGCACCCTGACTCTCCAATTCGATGAAGGTCTTACCCCTGTTCACGTAGACCTGTATCTCGGCTTCGCCGGGGGCTGGATGGTCGGGCGTCAGGTCGTCGAATTTCTTCACCAACAGCAGACCATTATTACAGAAGGCAAGCCAACCCTTACCGTCGGCATTGATCTTGCGGTTGTCGTTGGTGTCATCTGTCCTATACCATACGGCACCTTCCTCTGCCTTGAAGTCCATCAGGCCTGCGGGGATAATGCCGTCGAGGGGCGCGTCGAAGAAGATAAGCCCTTGCTCGTTGGGCACACGGGTAATCTCCCAAGGGGCTACCTGACGTGTCTCGTTGCTCTCGTTGATGATGGAGTAGGTGACAACGATGGCATGGTCCTCTGGGTCGGTGGTAAACTGCTTACGGATGCGGAAACCGAGTCTTTCTGCCACCTGACTTGTCATGATGAGACTGCCGTCCTGCTCCTCCAGCGTGTAGGGCAACTTGTCGAACTCAGGCACGGGCGGCCAGTTCCACTCTTTCTGCGGACTGGTCCAGAACGTGCTGCCAAAGGACTCCGGCCACTTCAGTTGGGAGATCATCTCCTGATCTTTGTACTTCAGCGACATCACCTTGCCGCCTTTCTGGGGATTAATGGTCATGGTGACATCACCTGCTATCAGTTGCTTGCTCTGCAAGTCACTCTCTTGTGCCATGCTGCCAAGGGCAAATAGCATGGCCAGTGTTGATAATAAAAAAGTTCGTTTCATATATGGTTGATAATTAAAAGTTGTTACAGATAACGGGCCGTGACGGACTTCTTACAGGCGGTCAGTCCCTTGGGAGTGCCTGTGTAGATGATCTCACCGCCAGCCTCTCCGGCTCCAGGGCCTAACTCGATGACGTAGTCGGCAGCCTTGATGACGTCGGTGTTGTGCTCGATGACGTAGACTGTATTCCCCTCGTCGACCATCTGCTCGAAAAGCCCGACGATATGGTGCACGTCCTTGGGGTGCAGGCCGTCTGTGGGTTCATCGATGATGAAGATCTTGCCCTTCTCTCCCAGATAGGAGGCCATCTTCAGCCGCTGCAGTTCACCGCCAGAGAGGGTGGAGAGTGCCTGGTTCAGATGCAGGTAGCCCAGACCGACGTTCATCATCGGCCTTAACTTCTCCTCGATGACGGTGTCACGGAAGAAGGTGCTGGCCAGTCTGACGGAGAGGTCCATCACCTCGGCAATGTTCAGTTCCACCTCGCCTTCGCCCAGTTTCTCGCCCTTCACGGTGTATTGCAGGGCTTCTGGCGAATAGCGCAGTCCGCCACAGGCCTCACAGGTGGTCTCGATATTGTCCATGAAGGCCATCTCCGATACGATGACTCCCTTGCCGCCGCAGACGGGACAGGCGCCCTGGCCGTTGAAGGCGAAGCAGGTCTCCTTCTTCTTATGTTTCTTGGCGAAGATCTTGCGGATGTCGCCTGCCACGTCCATATAGGTGGCAGGGGTGGAGCGCAGGCTCACGCCGATGTTCTTCTGACTGATATAGACGATTTCCTCTGGCGACGGATAACTGTTGCGGAAACACTCCATCAGCGAACTCTTGCCGGAACCTGCCACGCCGGCGATGACGCCGAAGATGCCCATGGGCAGGTCGATGCTCACATCCTTCAGGTTGTGCAGCGTGGCATGCTGGAGGGCAAAGGAATGCCCGGCCTTTCTGGGCTGCTGCTTGAAGTCGCCGCTCCGGCCCAGCATCTCACCCGTACTGGTCGTGCTCTTCAGCAGTTTGTCGTAGGTGCCCTGAAACACGATGTGCCCTCCGTCGATGCCTGGTCCCGGTCCCATGTCCACGATATAGTCGGCGATGCGGATCATCTCCTTGTGGTGCTCCACGAGCAGCACGGTGTTTCCATGGTCACGCAGCCGTCTTACGGAGTGCTTCATCAGTTCGATGTCGTGGTCGTGCAGGCCTGTGCTGGGCTCGTCGAGGATATAGAGCACGTCCGAGAGTGATGAGTTGATGTATTTGGCAATCTTGCAGCGCTGGGCCTCTCCGCCGGAGAGCGACCCAACGGCACGGTCCAGACTGAGGTAGCCCAGTCCGATTTCCTCCAAGGCCGTGAGGCGGGCACCGATGGCGGCCTTCAGGTCAACGGCCAGCGGGTCGGTGAGTGAGCGTATCCAACTATTGAGTCTCGTGATGCTCAAGGCGCAGACTTCCGCAATGTCCTTCCCTTCGATCTTGCAGGAGCGCACGCGGGCGTTCAGCCTGGTGCCGCCACAGTCGGGGCAGGTGCCCATCCGCAGCATCGGGTTCAGCACGGCGGCGTGCAGCAGTCCTTCTTCGGAGTTGATGATCGAACGGTACATGCGGGGAATCAGCCCCTCGTACTTTGCCGTCTTCGGCCAGTTCTTCGGCGGGTTCTTCAGCCTGATCTGCGGACTGTTCAGGAAGAGGTCGAGTTCCTCAGGCGAGTAGTCGCGTATCTTCTTGTCGAGGTCGAAGAGTCCGCTGTGGGCATAGCGTATCCAGCGCCAGCCGCCCTTGCCGAAGGCGATGTAGTGGATGGTGTCCTCGTCGTTGAGGCTCTTGTCGAAGTCCACGAGTTTGTGGATGTCGAGTTCGCGGATCTCGCCAAGACCTGAACAGCGCGGGCAACTGCCCTCAGGGTGGTTGAACGAGAATGACTCGGCGTAGCCCACGAATGGCTTTCCCACGCGTGAGAATAGCAGGCGGATCAGGGCATAGATGTCGGTATAGGTGCCCACCGTCGAGCGCGAGTTGTTAGCCGGTTTCTTCTGGTCGATGACGATGGCGATGGGCAGTCCCTCGATGGCATCCACGTGCGGGCGCCCGTACTTGGGCAGATACTGCTGCACGAAGGTGGGGAAGGTGTCGTTCAGTTCCCTGCGCGACTTGGCCGCGATGGTGTCGAGCACCAGCGAACTCTTGCCTGAGCCGGAGACACCTGTGAAGATGGTAATCTGATGCTTGGGTATCTCCAAAGAGACATCCTTCAGGTTGTTTTCCCGTGCGCCACGGATGATGATTCGGTCTTGTATGTCCATATCCGTTGCAAAGTTAAGCATTTTTTCTGAAATTATCATGAAATACGAAAACAAATGTGTACCTTTGCACTCAATTAGTCAACAGAGGATTGGTATGGAGCGGCTTTGGAACAGAAACTACTGCAAGGTGATGACGGCGAACTTCACGCTGTTCTTCGCCTTCTATGTGCTTACGCCCCTGCTGCCGCTCTATCTGAGTGAACACTTCGGCGCCACGAAGGATGTCATCGGCCTGGTGCTCTCGGGCTATACAATTACGGCCCTGCTGTTCCGTCCGTTCAGCGGCTATTTCGTCGACTCCTTTCCGCGCCGCACGGTGCTGATGATCTGTTTCGGCGCCTTTGCCATCTTCTTCGCAGGCTACCTTGCCGCCTCCACCTTGTTGTTATTTACGATTGTGCGCACGCTCCACGGCGGTCCCTTTGGTGCCCTGACGGTGGCTAACTCTACGGCGGCTATTGATGTTCTGCCCTCCAGCAGGCGCACGGAGGGCATCGGCTACTATGGCCTGAGCAACAATCTCTCGATGGCCATCGCACCCACCATCGGCATCTTCATCTATAAGTACACCGACAGTTTCGAACTGCTGTTCTGGATAGCGCTTGTTGTGGCCTGCATCGGTTGGCTCGTCGATGCCACCGTCAAGTTCCCTGAGAAGGAGATGGTGCGCAACAAGTCGAAACTCTCCCTCGACCGGTTCTTCCTCCTGCGCGGCTGGCTGCTGGGGCTCAACATGGTGGCCTTCGGCTTCAGTTTCGGCGTGCTGAGCAACTATCTGGCCATCTATGGCAAAGAGGTGATGGGCATCACCGGCGGCACGGGCACCTACTTCATGCTCTGCTCCATCGGTCTGATCCTCTCGCGCCTGCAGGGCGGCAAGGCCCTGCGCCAAGGTCGCCTCACGCATAATGCGGGGGAGGGGATGGTCATCTCGCTGATCGGTTACACTTTATTTATCTTAGTGCCGAACAGCGTGGGCTATTACCTCTCAGCCTTGTTGATCGGTCTTGGCAACGGTCACATGTGGCCCGCCTTCCAGAACATGACCATCAGCGTGGCGCATAACAACCAGCGCGGCACGGCCAACTCCACCATTCTCATCTCCTGGGACATCGGCATGGGCCTCGGCATCCTCCTGGGCGGCATCATCGCCGAGCATCTGGGCTATGCCGCCGCCTTCTGGACGGTAGTCCTCGTGAATGCCGCGGGTGTCGCCACCTTCTTCGCTGCCACCAAGTCGTTCTTCCTCCAGCGCCGTCTCAGCGACAGCGTCAGGTAGTGTCTAAAGATAGGTATTGTCGTCGATGCCCTTGAACATTGTGAGGAAACGCTGGGCGCGCTGCCGACAGCGGTCCGTCTCCGACTGGTACATCTCTGGGATGGTCGTGCCGCTGTAGATTTCCTTGAATGCCTTTCCCTCTTCCCGCTTGGCCGTGAAGCGCAGCAGGTGCCCGTTGTCGAACCACATACGCAGTTCGTATAGTACGACGAACCCAGAATCCACATCTGGCGTGCGGGCATAGATGAACATCACCTGCCCCCGGTCGTCGTAGAGATACTCCTCGTAGAACTCGCGGGCAGCGAAGTTGTACTTGGCCGTCGTGAACTGCAGGTAGTGGGGCGGGTAGGGGTCGCCTTCCTCCTCCGGCTCCAGTTCGCCGTAGAACATGCGGATATTCTCCTTGTGCAGTCCCGTGCCAGGCAGGTTCTGGAGCACCTGCAGGTCATAATACACAGGCGGCCAGGCCGTCTCACCGTCCTCATTCGGCATCATCCTGGCTATCATCTCGTGAACACCCTGATACTCCATGCGGATACTCTCTACAGTCTGTTGTGCTCCTGCCGTCATTGTCCATGCCATGCACAGCCAGAGGGTAAATGCTGTTTTCCTGTTTCCTCTCATCATCGTGAATGCCTTTTTGTTTAACTTTGCCGCAAAGATACGAATTATTCCCGTAACTACAAAGCACTGATAGGGATTTTCCGTCTATCCCGCCTTTCCAAGAACGTTTATGAAAGTCGTTGGATTCAAAAATGGTTAGTAACCTTCCTTAACTCTAAAATAGATAGCAGTACCTATCCATATCACTATGGCTAATGCAGCCATTATTAAAAGCACAAAAGGGACGGTTCTTTCTGTGTCCTGGCCGCCGAGCACAAAAGGGACGGTTCTTTCTGTGTCCTATATTCTCTTGATTATGATTAAGTGCCTCTATGAATAGAGGAGCGATTTCTTCATCTTTGAAACCTGCGATACCACAGCCGATGCGAGTAACAAGAAACCTCAATTCAGGATGTTCACCTGCAAAAGTAATAAAATCATCCACATAAGGTTTAATAGTATCTACACCACCCTGCATTGTGGGAATAGCATAGGATTGTCCTTGCAGTCCAACACCTTGTCCCCAAACTGCGCCAAAATAGCGCTGAGCATGTTTAGCGGCCCCTCCTTGATGCCAGCCACGAAGGTTACTGCCAAACACGAATATTTCATTATCCGCAAGCGAGTTAACAACATCTGGTGTGTACATCATCTGCTCGTCATCAGAGAAGGTTACCTTCTCATATGATTTTGTTTCTTTTTTGAAGAAGTCAAGAATACCCATGACACACATTCTTTTAGGTCACAAAGATACAAATAAAAAATCAATTTAAAGCTTTTCCTTTCATTTTTCTCTCAATTGTGAATTGGATTTATCATGACTGGCAGTATTTAATCCTAAATTCCGCAGCACTTTAGTTTAACTTTCTTTATAAGTTCCTGAGCAACAAAAAGTTCTTCGACGCGCGAAGCGGCAAAGCCGAGCGGCTCAGGATTTTGCCATGTCAGATTTTTCACTTACCTTAGTGCTGCAAATC
>JAFUAK010000008.1 GCA_017460765.1 Prevotella sp.
AGCAACTTCAGCAGATGGCTGCTCTGCGATTTCTTATGTAACATCATATTGATTCGGTTTTTGAGGGTACTGTGACTGATTCCGTTGGCAAGGGAGTACCCGCCGATGCCCGCGGCTTTGGTAATCAATAGGTATTGGTATTGACGCGCGTTGATTCCCAAAGAAAGTACTGCACCGTCGGCCTCATACTCATGGATGGCCCGTAAGTCGCTGCGGAGCATCCACATGGCAGGGTTGAACCACTGGAGGGCGGTGAGGGTATCCACGAGGAGCAGGTCCCAGGAGTGTCTGAGGCGGATGTGTCCCCGTTCATGAGCGAGTATGGCAGAATCGTGGGCCTCGTAGTCCGCACGGTTCATCACGATATAGTGCATCCAACTGAAGGGCGACAGCGCCGCGTTACCGGTCACGCAGACGATGGTGCCATCCTCCTGTGGATGTTGCTCGCTTCTTCGTATCAGCAGGATGATTCTGACCAACGACAGCAGGGTGTGTCCCAGCGTCGCACACATACCTATTATGAATAGGATGGGCAATGCGATCTGCCACCACGGCACGGATACGGCCTGTTCAACGGCTACGGCGCTGAACTCCATATCCATCTCCGGCATGGGCATCGTCACCGTCTCGTGCATTGTAATCACACAGAGCGGCAGCACGAACGAGGTCACAGCCGTAGCCAGCAGCACGATACGGTTCACGCGATGGAACGTCTCGCGGCTGAGCAGCAGGCGGTAGAACATGTAGAATACGGCGATGAGCACCGCCACCTTGGCGTCGTAAATCAGAAAGTCAGTCATTCTCTATTTGCTTTATCAGTTCCTTAAGATCTTCTACGGAAATCTTCTCCTCTTTCACAAACGAAGAGACGGCCGAAAGGTACGAGTTGTTGAAGTAGTTCTGGATCACGCCCGCAATGGAACTCCGCCCGTACTCCTTCTCCGATACGACGGGAAAGTACTGGTAGGTGTTGCCAAACTGCTTATGGTCCAGGAACCCGTTCTTCTCCAGAATGCGCACCATCGTCGAGAGCGTATTGAAGTGGGGCTTCGGCTCGTCGTAGTAGTCCAGGAGTTCCTTGACGAACATCGGGCCGTGCTGCCAGTACAGGTCCATGATTTCCTTCTCTTTATTTGTCAGTCGTTTCATTGTCTTTTTGCTTTAAGTTTTTACATCAATCTTGCGTCAATTAATCAATACCGAGTGCAAAGTAACTAAAACTTTTCGTTATATACAACTAAACGCTTTAGTTATTAAGAGAATTTAATTAGTTTACCTGCACTATTAACTTCTTCTAACAGAACCACGGGCGATTATACGACGCAAATGGTAAGCAGGAAGCCAGCGCGACATCCTGATAATGACCTCATCCCCGCTGATGCGCCTACCCGTTCTCTTTCAGCGAGTTCGAGCATGCCGCCCTGCTGTATCATCATGCGACGACTCAGGGAGAGACCGATACCGTTGCCGCTGCGCTTCGTGGTGAAGAAGGGGACGAAGAGCGACTGGCGGTTCTCGGCAGGGATGGGTAGGCCGTCGTTGCCGATAAATAGTAAAAGTGAAGAATGAAGAATGAAGAGTGAAGAATTTGCTTCCGCTGTAGGGTATTCTGCTTCTACGACCATTTTTTTGGCTTCGGCCTCCACGGCATTCTTGGTCAGGTTCATCAGCACCTGTCGTAACATGCCGGCATCCGCACGGACGATGATATCGGAAGGCACGCTGATCTCCCAGACCAGTTCAGGATAGGCCTTGCAGACATCGTCCAGCATCGGACGGAGCGGCACATCAGCCAGCACAGGCTTCTCCAGTTCCGACATCTTACGATAGTTGGTCACGAAGTCGCTCAAGTGGCGGCTGGTGTCGTAGATGGCCTGGATGCCTGGCTCGAGCGGCGTGCCCTTCACGTCGCTACGGTTCAGCATCGACTGACTGATGCTGGTGATGGGGGCTGTGGCGTTCATCATCTCATGGGTGAGCACACGGGTGAGCCGTTCCCACGACTCCACCTCGTTCTGGTTCACTTGCTGGCGGATGGTCTCGCCCAGTTGGTTCAGCGTCTCCTGCATGGCACGCTCCCCAGGCAGCAACCCGCCTGTCGGGAGTCGGAAGGTGAAGTCGCGATTACGGATGGCCTCCTGCATCAGATGGGCGCGAACCTTCAGCGAACGCTGTCGGCGTACCAGCCACGCAATACCAGCCACTATAGCCACCGCCACTATCATCACACTCCAGGTAATCATAACTCTTAATTCTTAACTCTTAACTCATCATTACCTATAGCCTCTTCATCTTGTTATAGAGCGTCTGCCGCGTGATGCCCAGCAGTTCTGCCGCCTTCGAGAGATTACCGTGACAGTGGTCAATAGTGCGGCGGATATGATCGGCCTCCATCTCGTCGAGGGTCACGATCTCGCCCTGCATGTCGAGCACATCCTTCAGTTTGCGCACGAGTTCGTCGTTGTCCCAGGGCTTCACGATGAAGTCGGCGGCTCCGCTCTTCAGTCCCCTAACTGCCAGACTCACGTCGGCGTATGCCGTCAGCAGCACCACAGGCATCTGCGGATGGTGCTTGCGGATGGTGCGCAGCCAGAGCAGACCCTCCTGGCCGCTGTTCACACCGAGGGTGAAGTTCATGTCGAGCAGTACGAGGTCCACCTCCTCCTGCGCCAGCGTCTTGAGGATGTTGTCAGGCTGTTCCAACGTCAGGATGCGCTCGAAAGTTCCCTCCAGACAGTAGCGCAGGGCCGTCAGGATGGGTGCGTTGTCGTCAACGATCAGTATAGTGCCGTAATGATTCATATTCTTGGTTTTGGCTGCAAAGTTACGAAGAAAGTGTCTAATTCTCATACAAACGAGTGTCTAATTTTTAGACAATCTGCCTCTGGGCGCCCCAGAATCCTTGGCGCATAAGGAGATAATCCCTACTTTTGCAAACAAAAAACAGCGAAATGAATATGAAACATCTGATAAGTTTATCACTCTTCGCTCTTCACTCTTCACTTTTCACTTGCCCCGCAGGGGCACAGGAGTGGACGGCCCGGCAATGCATGCAGTATGCCGTGGAGCACAACACGCAGGTGAAGCGCGCAGCCCTTGAACTCGACAACTACGAGGCCAACAAACTGAGTGCCATAGGGCGCTTCCTGCCCTCGGTCGATGCCAACGTAGGCATGCAGTACAACTTCGGACGCGCCATCGACCCTGAGACCAACGGCTATACGGACGTGAGTACCTTCTATAACGGCTACTCCGCCAGTGCCTCGCTGCCGATATTCGACGGCTTCAGCCGCCTGCATGCCCTGAAAGCCGCCAAGGCCAGTGTGCTGATGGGCCGCAACGCCCTGCGCCGACAGCAAGACCAGTCGGCATTGAACGTACTGCAGGCTTTCTGTAATGTGGCCTACTACGAAGGACTGGTCAGGATGGCTACGGAGAAAGTGGAAGAGACCACCCTGCTTTTAAAACAGGTACGCGTACTGGAAGAAGTCGGACGAAAGAGTGCAGCCGATGTCGCTCAGGTGGAGTCTCAACAGGCTGAAGCCGACTACGAACTGACACGCCAGCAGAATCTGCTGGCCTCAGCCCTGTTGGAACTGAAAAAGGAAATGAACTACCCGTTGGCAGACAGCCTACGGCTCACTATCGACGAGATTACGGCTCGTGAGGCACGAGATTACGGCTCGTCGGCAACGAGCCGTAATCTCGTCCCAGAACTACAAGAGGCATATCACTCTACTCAAGTATCGCTATATGAGTGGCGCCAGGCCCGCGCTTCCTTGTTGCCTGCTCTCTCTCTTGGTGCGGGCCTGAGTACCACTTACTATAAGACGCTCCATTCGCAGACGGCCGCCTCCTTCAGCGACCAGATGAAGAATAACATGGGCGAGTACATCGCCGCCACGCTGAGCATCCCTCTCTTCAACCGCCTGCAGACCATCACCAGCATCCGCAGGGCGAAGAACAACTATCGTATCGCCCGTGAGGCCTACGAGGAGAAGCAACTGGAACTGGAGAAACTGAGCCGTGAGGCCTTGCAGGACCTGAACGGCTATCTGAAGCAGACGGAGCAGATGGAGAAGAAGGTGGAGGCAGACAGTCTGGCCTATCAACTGACGCGCCGCCAGTTTGAGGAAGGGCTCTCGACAGCCATCGACCTGCACACCACTTCCTCACAACTGCTGAACTCAAAGGCCACCCTGCTACAATGCCGTCTGATGGCGATGCTGAAACACGAATTAGTAAGATATTATAACGGAGAACAGATATGGACAGAGTAATCGAAAAGACAAAGACGCAGAAACTGAAGAAACATTGGCCCTACATGGCAGGTGCAGTGCTATTTTTATTGATCATCGGCTGGCTGGTGTTCGGCAATCATGCCTCGACGCTCAAGGTAAACAGCGACGAATTGACAATCGGCGACGTACAACAGGCTGAGTTCAAGGACTACGTAAGAACCAACGGACAGGTGATGCCCATCCAGGTGGTGCAGATCTCGCCCGAGGAAGGCGGCATCGTGATGGAGAAGGTGGTCGAAGAGGGTACTCACGTTAAGAAGGGCGACGTCATTGTGCGCCTGAGCAACTCGAACCTCGACCTGCAGATCCTCAACGCCGAGGCCGAACTGGCCGAGAAACAGAACCTGCTCAGAAACACCCAGGTGGCGATGCAGCAGGACCGTCTGAACAACCAGACGGAACAGGCCCAACTCGATATGGACACCCATCGGAAACAGCGCACCTACGAGCAGAACCAGCGGCTCTATCAGGAGAAACTGATCAGCAAGGAAGACTATATCCAGTCGCAGGAGGACTACCAACTCTCTGCCAAGAAGCGCTCGCTGGTGTCGAAGCGCCTGAAGCAGGACAGCATCTACCGCACGGTGCAGATGGACCAGATGGAGGACAATCTCGACAACATGCGTAAGAATGTGGTGCTCGTCCGCCAGCGCAAGGATAAACTCGAAGTGCGCTCCGCCATCGATGGTGAACTGGGACTACTCGACGTGGAACTGGGCCAAAGCATCCAGCCTGGCCAGAAGATCGGGCAGTTGAACGACCTCTCCGACTATAAGGTGCAAGCGCAGATCGACGAGCACTACATCGATCGTGTGCGACAGGGACTGATAGCCACCTTCACGCGAGGCGACAAGCAATACCAATTGCAGGTGCGCAAGGTCTATCCTGAGGTGCGCGAGGGTAAGTTCCGTTGCGACTTCGTATTCCGTGGGGAGCGCCCTGAGAACATCCGCAGCGGTCAGACCTACTACATCGACCTCGAACTGGGTCAGCCTGAGCAGGCCGTCATCATCCCTCGCGGCACGTTCTTCCAGACCACAGGCGGACAATGGATCTTCGTGCTCTCCGCCGATGGGAGCAAAGCCTATCGCCGCACCATCCGCATAGGCCGTCAGAACCCGCAGCACTACGAAGTCCTCGAAGGCTTAGAGCCTGGCGAACGCGTCGTCACCAGCGGCTACGAGGCCTTCAAGGACAACGAAATATTGTTGCTGAAGTAAGCAATAATTCGACAAAGCGGGCGTTATATTGGAAAACATCAAACGCATGAAAAGACTATTTGGAATGGCCATTATTGCAGGCATGCTGATGGCTTGCGACAATGAGCCCGTGTTCTACGGACTGACACAACGGGAGAAAGAATCCTACGCCCAGAACATCAAGGGCGAGTACCCTGGACATTATACCATCGCCTACACCGACAGACAGACGAGTGGCAGCGACACGAAGTTGCTCCGCGAGACCGTAGATGACGTCACCTTCAGCGTCAGCGACCTGACGGCACACGCCATCATCTTCAACAACTTCCCCCTCAGTCTGCTGGCCCGCGTGGTAGACGACCCTGAACTGAGCCTGGCCCTCAGTACGCTGCCCAACATGGGACTGACGGGCAACTATGAGTTTACAAATGCTATCGAGAACGGCATGGTGGGATGGAGTTTCGACATGAACCCCGTCGCGCTGTCGCTGACCTACAGCGGCCAGCAGCACAACATCGTGCTACACTTCAGCGCCCCCAGCGGCTTCCTCACGCTGGCCAAGGGACAGATAGACGGCGGCACCGCCTTCGAACAGGGCCGACAACTGACGTTGGAACTCAACGCCATCTACGAGGGCGACCAACTCGTGCAGCAGTTCGACGATGGCTGGCAGGAAGGGAATCCTAAACTGATGGCCGTCTTCCGCTTCGGACTATAGGCTGAGTGTATAAGAATCATACAAATGAGTGTCTAATTTTTAGACAAACTGCATCCGCCGAGGTCGAAAACCTTGGTGGATTCGTTTTTATGCCGTAACTTTGCAGTGAGTTTCTGAGTCAATGAGTTCTTGAGTTCTCCGACCAGAACTTATAAACTAGGGA
>JAFUAK010000068.1 GCA_017460765.1 Prevotella sp.
ATAAGTTTCGACCGAGCCTGTTGGACTGATCTGAAGACTGCCGATAACGGGACCATTCAGGCTGTCGAGTCGCAGTGTCACGGTGCAACTGCCTGTGGCGGCCGCCGTCAGTTGGTACTGGCTTGCACCCTCCTGGAAGTCCACGCCGCGCAGACGAATGAAACGTCCGTCGGCAATATTGTACAAGTACATATTCTTCTTACCTGTCGACTCTGGCATGTCGGCGATGACGCCCGTATTGGCGATGCCCATCTTGGCCGACTTCAGCCCGTAGCCCCAAGCCATCGTCTCGGCCTCGACCCGTTGGTAGGGGTTCAGGCACTGTAATTGTTTGATGGGCTTCAGGTCGAGCCAGTAAGGCGACTCCTGGATGGTGCCGTCTGCATTGTAGGTGATCTCTGTGGCAGAAACACTGCGGCGCTCATGGTGAACAAAGGTATCGAAATGCATCAAATCGTAACTCTGGCCGAAGAGATAACTGTGCCCTTTGTAGTCGCAGATGCCCGGATGGTTGCCGCGGTCGCGCTCTGTTGGTGCCATCAAGTAACCCTTGCAGGTCCAGGGTCCTGTCGGACTGTCGCTCATAGCATAGCCCAGTCCCTCTGGACAACAGGTCGAGGCATAGCCGAGGTAGTAGTGGTCGTCGCGCTTATAGAACCACGGGCCTTCCTGATAGTGGCCGATGTGATAGTCGAGTTTCACGATACTGTCCTTCAGCGAGATCATGTCATCGTTGAGGCGGGCATAATAGGTGTGGGGATTGCCCCAGTACATATAGGCCTGTCCGTCGTCATCGATGAACACGGAGGGGTCGATGTCATCCCAGTGTTCCTTCTGCCATACGAGCGGCTCACCCAGCGGATCCCTGAAAGGCCCGTAAGGAGAGTCGGCCACGAGCACACCGATTCCGTGACCGTGGAGCGGTGCGTAGAGGTAGAACTTACCGTTGCGCTCCACCGTCTGGATGGCCCAGGCACCATTCTCGCGGCTGCGCCAGGGGAACTCCTTGAGCGAGGCAATGGCTCCGTGCTCCGTCCAGTTCACCATGTCGGTGGTCGACCATAGCAGCCAGTCGTACATGAAGAAACCCGCTGAGTTCTTCTCGTTCTCATCGGGGATATCCTCGGGCGAGGCGTCGTGCGAGGTGTAGAGGAACAGCGTGTCGCCCACCACGAGTGGAGAGGGGTCAGCCGTGTACTTTGTCTGGAAGAGAGGCATGTTCACCTCCGTCTCTCCCCGTGCGCCCTTCTGGAGTGCGAGGGAGTCGTTGAGGTTAAAAACCTGTGCGTCTGCCGGGAGGCAGAAGGCGCACAGGGTAACAGTTGATATAATAAGTTTTTTCATTTCACTGAATGGTTATAGTTGTTTTCTTCAGATCCTTGTCCTGCGAACTGTTGCCGTAGAGCACTTCATAGGTGCCTGGCTTGGTGCGCATGGTGTTGGTCTCTGGATCCCAGAACTCAAACGACTTCGAGGTGAGTGCCAGGGTAGCGGTGACGGTCTGGCCGGCTTTCACGTTGACGCGCTGGAAAGCACGGAGCGACTTCAGCGGACCCTCCTTGTCAGCGAGGTCGCGGATATAGACCTGCACGATCTCCGTACCGTCCTTCTTTCCAGTATTGGTCACAGGGATGTTTAGTTGATAGTTGATAGTTGATAGTTGAGAGTCTTGTCCGCTATTTACTTGGGCCTCACCGATTTCAAACGTCGTATAACTCTGGCCGTAGCCGAAAGCGAAGAGGGGATCGTCGAAGTAGCGGTAGGTGCGGCCCTTCATCGAGTAGTCCTCATAGTCGGGTAACTGATTAGTCGACTTATAGAAGGTGACGGGGAGTTTGCCGCTGGGGTTATAGTCGCCGAAAAGCACGTCGGCCACGGCAGTGCCGCCCTCCTGACCGGGATACCAGGCCTGTACGATGGCGTCGCAACTTTCCGTCTCAGGCAGAAGGGCGATGGCAGAGCCTGAACAGTTGACGTAGATGACCTGCTTGCCGGCAGCCTTCAGGGCCTTCAGGAAGTCGCGCTGAACCTTGGGCAATTCGATGTCCGTGCGGTCGCCGCCCTTGAAACCTTCTATATTGACGGGCATCTCCTCACCCTCCAGACAGGGAGCGATACCGCCTACGAAGATTACCTTGTCGATGTCTTCGAGTTGATTGATGGTCTGCTGATAGTCGATGGGCAGTTCACGAGCAATGTCGATCTTCATGGAGGCTCCCCAGGTCTTCACGGTCTGGAAGCGCACTTCTATCTCGAACGACTGCCCCTTCTCGGCCTGGAGCACGGTACGGGTGGGCGTGGCTCGCCAGATGTGGTACATGGCCTTCCGCTCACCGTTGACATAGATCTCGAAGTGGCCGGTAGACTCCACGTTGAGCACATATTCACCGGCCTCCTTTGGGGTGAAGGTTGTCTCGTACTTGGCTGAGAAATCCTCGATGGGCAGACCTGTGGCGAAGACATGCATGCCCGCTGTGGTCACGTTGACGGGTTTGGTGTAGTATTCCGTGATAAAGGGCTTGCCTTCCATATTCGTGTTCTTCCAGAATGTGCCCTTCAGGCCCTTCTTGCCGCCGGCACTGCAGTCC
>JAFUAK010000069.1 GCA_017460765.1 Prevotella sp.
CAATTCGTCCGTTGGCCTGCAATGCAGCCTGAACTTTTAAAGATGAAAATTTAAATAATATGAATATAAAGAATCAATTACAAGTGAAGTTGAACTGGTGGGTGAAAGTATGGCTGATACTTTTCGCTTTTAACTTTTCACCCTTCACTTCCCCCGTCTCCGCTCAGGTGGAAATCGACGACATCGACATCGAAAGCGAAGAAGAAGACGAAGAAACGACTGAAGTCCGCGCAGAGGACGAGATTGCCGTGACCGATAAGGACGGTAACGAGGAAGTCATCGAGTTTCCTGAGGCCATGACCTATGACCTCGACAGTCTGCTGAACCTCTATATGTCGAAGACCTATCTGGGTACGCCAGGCGACTGTGAGATGACGAACGAGAATCCCACTTACGACAAAGAGGTATATATCGAGCGTCTGCAGCGCATCCCCTCCGTCATGGAACTGGCCTACAACGATATCGTGCAGCGCTTCATCGACCGCTACAGCGGACGGCTCCGCTACTCCGTGAGTTACATGCTCGGTGCCCTGAACTTCTATCTGCCCATCTTCGAAGAGGCTCTGGAGGCCTATCAGGTGCCGCTGGAACTGAAATACCTGCCCGTCATCGAGTCGGCCCTCAACCCCAAAGCCGTGTCACGCGTTGGTGCCGGAGGTCTGTGGCAGTTCATGCCTGCCACGGGTAAGCAGTACGGCCTGGAGATCAACTCGCTCGTCGACGAGCGCAGAGACCCCGTGAAGTCATCGTATGCCGCCGCCCATCTGCTGAGCGATTTCTACCGCATCTTCGGCGACTGGAACCTGGTGATTGCCGCTTACAACTGTGGTCCTCAGAATATCAAGAAGGCCATCCAGCGCCATCGCGCTGCCTTAGGCCGTACAGACGATGAGACCATCACCGCCGAGGACAAGGACTACTGGAAGATCTATCCCTATCTGCCTGCCGAGACGCGTGGCTATGTGCCGGCCTTCATTGCCGCCAACTATATCATGAACTATTACTGCGAGCACAATATCTGTCCGATGAACACCAAGTTGCCGCTACAGACGGACACCGTCGTCGTCAATAAGAACGTGCACCTGGGACAGATTGCCGGTGCCCTCGGCATCGACCTCGAAATGCTGCGTGCCCTGAATCCCGAATACCGTCGCGACATCGTACCAGGTATGACCAAGCCGTCGGCCATCAAGATGACCATCAGCGACGTGAGCAACTTCCTCGACCATGAGGATTCGGTCTACAACTACCGCACCAGCGAGTTCCTGACGAAGCGGGCCGTCGTGGATGTGAACGACGATGTGCCCACGTTCTCCCGCAGCCGCCGTGGTGCCTACAGCCGTAGGAGCGCACGCAGTGCCCGCAATTCCAGAAGTGCCCGTAGCGGCCGCAGTTCCCGTTCGTCACGCAGCAGCGGAGGTAGTTCATCGGTGACCGTCAGGAAGGGCCAGACCCTTTCGGAAATCGCCAAGCGCAATGGTACCACCGTGGCCAAGCTCAAGCAGTTGAATGGTATCAAGGGCAGTAATATCCAGGCAGGAAAGAAACTCAGAGTAAAGTAAGAAGTGAAGAGTGAAAAGTGAAAAGTTATGGATGAAGAGAGCATGATGACCCAGGAGGAGCAGGACGACAAACTGATCAATGAAGCGTTTCAAAAACTGTTAAACGACTATCTGGCTTCGCGCCACAGGAAGAAAGTCGACCTGATCACAAAAGCCTTCAATTTCGCCCGACAGGCACACAAGGGTGTGCGCCGACTGTCGGGAGAGCCCTACATCATGCACCCCATCGCCGTAGCCCAGATTGCCTGTTCGGAGATTGGGCTCGGTTCTACGAGCATCTGCTCTGCCCTGCTCCACGACGTCGTGGAGGATACCGACTACACCGTCGAGGACATCGAGAACATCTTCGGTGCAAAGATCGCCCAGATTGTCGACGGTCTGACGAAGATCAGTGGCGGCATCTTCGGCGAGCAGGCCTCCGCACAGGCCGAGAACTTCAAGAAACTGCTGCTCACGATGAGCGACGATATCCGCGTGATCCTCATCAAGATCTGCGACCGTCTGCACAACATGCGTACCCTCGACTCCCAGCCTGCCAATAAGCAGTATAAGATTGCGGGCGAGACGCTCTACATCTATGCACCGCTGGCCAACCGCTTAGGTCTGAACAAGATCAAGTCGGAACTGGAGAACCTGAGTTTTAAGTTCGAGCATCCTGCCGAGTATGCCGCCATTGAGACGAAATTGCAGTCTACCCGCGCCTCCCGCGACGAACTGTTCACCCAGTTCACCAACCCCATCGAGGATGCCCTGAAGCGCATGGGCATCAACTATGAGATTAAGGAACGTGTGAAGAGTCCCTACTCCATCTGGAACAAGATGCAGAACAAGCACGTCACCTTCGAGGAGATCTACGACATCCTCGCCGTACGTATCATCTTCACCCCGAAGGTGCGCGAGGAGGAGGTAAACGAGTGCTTCAACATCTACGTCGCCATCTCGAAGATCTACAAGTCGCACCCAGACCGTCTGCGCGACTGGCTCTCACAGCCGAAGGCCAACGGCTATCAGGCCCTCCACGTGACGCTCATGTCGAAGCAGGGCCGCTGGATAGAGGTACAGATCCGCTCTGACCGTATGGACGAGATTGCCGAGCAGGGCTTTGCCGCCCACTGGAAGTACAAGGACGGCATCGAGGAGGAGTTTGCCGAGGATGACAATGAGAACGAACTGAACGACTGGCTGCGCACCATCAAGGAAATCCTCGACGACCCGCAGCCCGACGCGATGGACTTCCTCGACACCATCAAACTGAACCTCTTCGCCAGCGAGATCTTCGTCTTCACGCCGAAGGGAGAGATCCGTACGCTGCCGGCCGGCTGTACGGCCCTCGACTTTGCCTTCTCCATCCATACCTTCCTCGGCAGCCACTGCATCGGCGCGAAGGTGAACCACAAACTTGTGCCCCTCTCTCACAAACTGCAGAGCGGCGACCAGGTGGAAATCCTCACGTCGAAGTCACAGCACGTCAGTCCGCAGTGGATCAACTTCGTATCCACGGCGAAGGCCAAGGCGAAGATCCAGGCCATTATCCGCCGAGACAACCGCGAGGTGCAGCGCCAGGGTGAGGAGACCCTCAACGCCTTCCTCGAGAAGAACGGCTTCAAACCCAGCCTGGCCCTGACAGACCAGTTGGCAGAGTTCCACGACTACAGCAAGCGCAACGAGTTCCTCCTGGCCATTGGCGAGAAGATCGTCATCCTGGGAGAAAAAGACCTCGACAAACTCAACGGCAAGAAGAACGATGAGAGTCAGTCGGGCTGGCGCAAATATGTGCCTTTCGTCAGCAAGAAGAAAAAGGAGGAGCCCCAGAAGCAGGAACTCTTCATCGTACCCGAGAAGTTCAACCGCAAAAAGCCCGTCTATCTCTCCGAGGAGAATATCAACCAGTATAAGTTCCAGGGCTGCTGTCACCCCATTCCTGGCGACGATGCCCTCGGCTATATCAACAACAAGAACCAGATCGAGATCCACAAGCGTGCCTGTCCTGTGGCCGCCAAACTCAAGTCGAGTTTCGGCAACCGCATTCTCGACATCAAGTGGGACATGCACAAGATCCTCTTCTTCGACGCCACCATCCGCCTGGGCGGTATCGACCGCGTGGGCCTGCTCAACGAGATCACGCAGATCATTTCCTCGCAGATGAACGTCAACATCCACAAGATCCTCATCACCTGCGAGGACGGCATCTTCGACGGCAGCATCGAACTCAAGGTCCACGACCGCGAAGACGTGCAGCAGATCATCGCCAACCTCCGCAAAATCGCCGACCTCAAGGAAATCTCACAAATCATGTAACGCGATATGAACAGACTACTACTGCTACTACTTTTCACTTTTCACTTCCTCTGCCGCTGGCAAGAGTTACGATAATCCCGACACCATCTTCGTGGCGCGCGACGGCACAGGCGAGTTCCGTACCATCGACGAGGCCATCGAGGTATGCCGCGCCTTCATGGACTACCACAAGGTGATCTTCGTGAAGAACGGCACGTACAAGGAGAAACTCATCATCCCCCAGTGGCTGCAGAACATCGAGATCTGCGGCGAGAGCGCAGAGCATACCATCATCACCTACGACGACCACGCCAACGTCAAGATACTGCTGGGTACGGCAGCCCCACGGGAAAAGGCGATGGGCACCTTCCGCACCTACACGCTGAAGATCGAGGCCAACGACATCACCCTGAAGAACCTCACCATCGAGAACAACTCCGCCCGCCTGGGTCAGGCCGTGGCGCTCCATACGGAGGGTGACCGCCTGGTATTCATCAACTGCCGCTTTATCGGCCATCAGGACACTATCTACACAGGCATGCCCGCCACACGGCTTTTCTTCAAGGACTGCTACATCTGCGGCACTACCGATTTCATCTTCGGACCGTCGACGGCGTGGTTTGAGAACTGCACCATCGAGAGCCTCATCAACAGTTATATCACCGCAGCCTCCACACCGAAGGACCAGCCTTACGGCTACGTTTTCAACAACTGCCGCCTGATTGCAGCCGAGGGTGTCGATGCCGTCTACTTGGGACGCCCCTGGCGCGACTACGGCTATACCTTATTTATGAACTGTGAGATGGGCCGCCACATCCGCCCGGAGGGCTGGCACCATTGGGAGAAGCAGCGCGAGCAGACGGCCCGCTATCTGGAATATAACAACCGTGGTGAGGGCTTCATGCCCAAGCAGCGCGTCGCCTGGAGCCGCCAACTCTCTAAGAAGGAGGCTGCCGCCATCACGCCTGCCACCGTCTTCGCCAACTGGCTACCATAATAAAAGCATAATAAAAGCCTCCCGACTTGGGAGGCATTTTTTTTCATTGCAGAAAGTCGAGTTGCTTCTTCAGCGCCTGGAGTTCAGAGCGGATACCTATCAGCGACTCCAGCACGTCGGCCTTCTTGTCGGCTCCCTTGCGGTTCTGCGTCAGGATTTTCCGCGCTGCGGCCAATTTGAAGCCGCGCACTTTCACGAGGTTATGGATCAGCCTGATCTGCTCAATATCCTTCTCCTGATACTGACGCACCTTGGCAGGTCCCGTCGTCTTGGGCTTCAGGAAGGGGAACTCCTGTTCCCAGTAACGCAACGTACTCTCGTTGAGTTCAAACATCTCCGCCACCTCCTTGATGGAGTAGTAGAGTTTCAGGTTCTTGTTCAGATTCAGTGCCATAAGCCTATATATGATTATAGATTTGCCAATTCGATCACCTTGTCAACAGCAGCGCTCAGGCCGTCGGGGTTCTTACCACCTGCAGAGGCGAAATGGGGCTGTCCGCCACCGCCGCCCTGCATCAGTTTGGCAGCCTCGCGCACCAACTGACCGGCATTCAGACCGTGGTCCTTCACCATGTCGTCGCTCAGGATGACGTTCAGCAGGGGCTTGCCCTCAAACACGGTACCTACCACACAGATCAGGTTCTCGGGATGCAGTTCGCGCACCTTGAACACGAGGTCCTTGGCGGCATTCGGCATCATCTCGAACTTACCGGTGACGACGCTCACGCCATTCACCGTGCGGGCCTTGTCCACCAGGTCCTTCGAGAGACTCTGCACGCGCTGGGCCTGGAACTGCTCGATCTCCTTCTTCATCGAGTCGTGCTCCTCGATGTACTTCTCGATCACCCCTTGCAGGTCCTTCGCATTATTGAAGAAGCCCCTCACGGCCTTCAGCATGTCCTGAGCCTGATACAGCAGTTCCTCGCACTCCTTGCCCGTCTTGGCCTCGATACGGCGAATGCCTGCGGCCACGCTGCTCTCGGAAATAATCTTGAAGAAGCCGATGTTACCCGTAGCCTTGGCGTGGATACCACCGCAGAACTCACAACTGGGACCGAAGCGCACCACGCGCACCTTGTCGCCGTACTTCTCGCCGAAGAGGGCGATGGCACCCAGTTTCTTGGCCTCGTCGAAGGGCATGTCGCGATGCTCGTCGAGGGGGATGTTCTGGCGGATCATGTCGTTCACCAGGCGCTCCACCTCACGGATCTCCTCGTCGGTCACCTTCTGGAAGTGCGAGAAGTCGAAGCGCAGCGTATCGGGCGACACCAGCGATCCCTTCTGCTCCACGTGGTCGCCCAGCACCTGCTTCAAGGCGTAGTCGAGCAGGTGGGTAGCCGTATGGTTGGCGGCAGAGGCAGCGCGCTTGTCGGTATCCACACAGGCCATGAACTGGGCTGCAGGATCCTTCGGCAACTGCTTCACGATGTGTATGCTCTGGTTGTTCTCACGCTTGGTGTCGATGATCTCAATGGTCTCATTCTCATTGACGAGCACACCCTGGTCACCGACCTGACCGCCCATCTCACCGTAGAACGGCGTATAGTCGAGCACCAGTTCATAGAATTCGTTCTTCTTCTGTGTCACCTTCCTGTAGCGCAGGATATGGCACTCGTATTCCGTATAGTCGTAGCCCACGAACTGCTGTTCCGATTGTGCATTGTGCATTGTGCTTTGTGCATTGACATCCACCCAGTCGGAGTTCTCCACGGCAGCGGCATTGCGGGCGCGCTCCTTCTGCTTCTGCATCTCCACGTTGAACTGGGCCTCGTCCACGGTGTAGCCCTGCTCGCGGCAGATCAGTTCCGTCAGGTCGAGGGGGAAGCCGTAGGTGTCGAAGAGGCGGAATGCCTGCGTACCGTCGAGTTCGGTCTTGCCTTCAGCCTTCAGTTTGTCCATCGCGTCGTTCAGCATACCGATACCTTTGTCGAGAGTGCGCAGGAAGGAGTCTTCCTCTTCCTTCATCACCTTTGAGATCAGTTGCTGCTGGGCCTTCAGTTCAGGGAAGGCGTCACCCATCTCGTACACCAGCGTGGGCACGAGTTTATAGAGGAACGATTCCTTCTGTCCGAGGAAGGTATAGGCATATCTGACAGCGCGGCGCAGGATACGACGAATCACGTAGCCGGCCTTCGCATTCGAGGGCAACTGCCCATCGGCAATCGAGAACGACACGGCACGGAGGTGGTCGGCGCAGACGCGCATCGCGATATTGATTTCATCCTGCTCCTGACTCCTGACTCCTGACTCCTCTTCCTCCTCGAAAGTCGTATATTTCAGTCCCGTAATCTGCTCCTCGGCCTTGATGATCGGCTGGAAGATGTCGGTATCATAGTTCGAGTGCTTGCCCTGCAACATGCGGACGAGGCGCTCGAAGCCCATACCCGTGTCGATCACGTTCATCGAGAGTTTCTCCAATGAACCGTCGGCCTTGCGGTTGAACTGCATGAACACCAGGTTCCAGATCTCGATCACCTGGGGATCGTCCTTGTTCACCAGGTCGCGGCCGCTGATGCCGCTGGCCTTGCGCTGCTCTGGGGTACGTGAGTCCACGTGGATCTCCGAGCAGGGGCCGCAGGGACCCGTATCGCCCATCTCCCAGAAGTTGTCGTGCTTGTTGCCGTTGATGATATGATCCTCGGGCACGTGCTTGGCCCAGTACTTGGCGGCCTCGTCGTCGCGCGGGATATTCTCCTCGGGCGAACCCTCGAAGACCGTCACGTAGAGGTCTTTCGGGTCGAGTTTCAGCACGTCCACCAGATATTCCCAGGCCATGTCGATGGCACCCTCCTTGAAGTAGTCGCCGAACGACCAGTTGCCCAGCATCTCGAACATGGTGTGGTGGTACGTGTCGTGGCCCACCTCCTCCAGGTCATTGTGCTTGCCGCTCACGCGGAGGCACTTCTGGGTGTCGGCACGGCGGCGCGGCTCAGGGTCGCGGGTGCCCAGGATGATATCTTTCCACTGGTTCATGCCAGCGTTGGTGAACATCAGTGTGGGGTCGTCTTTAATCACCATCGGTGCCGAGGGCACGATGGCGTGCTGCTTAGACTCAAAGAACTTCTTGAATGAGTCGCGAATCTCGTTTGCTGTCATGTGATGATTATGAATTTACGTACTTATTATTTTCTCTTTGGGGTGCAAAGTTACAAATAATTTTCGAATTACTTGGTTTTCCGCTGTTTTTTTTGTACCTTTGCAGGCAAACTAAAGACCAGATATATGAGTAAAGAGCCGAAACACCCCCGAAATGGTTGCGTCGAAGAACCGTCTCCGGCGCTGACTTATGGCATGAGCGAGGAACTGCGCAACAGCGACTTGCTCTGGCGCATTCGTGACCTCAATCTTGAAGACAAGACTTGCCTGATCCGCTATATCCAACACGACATCAATGAAGAACAGGAGAGAGAGGACGACTTTTGGGGAAGCATCCCAGCAGGGATAATCGGGCCGAAGACCCAGGAAGAAGCCATCGAACGAGCCAAGGCTGCAACCGAGCGATATCAACAGGGAGAGATTCTTTCTGCCGAAGAAGTCAGGACACAACTAAAGGAGAGATTCGAATGGCTATAGTAACCTGGGACATTCAAGCCGTAGAAACCAGAATTGCGCTTCTGGAATACGGTGCGGAAAACTTCGGTCCTATCACTGCCAAGAAATTCTCTGAAGAGATTGACCGCTTAGAGAAATTTATTGCCCTAAACCCTGAAAGCGGTTTTATTGAGCCGCTGCTGCAAGGACTAGGTAGGCTATTCAGAGGAAAAAACTTCAAGAAGCATTTCCGTCTGATATTCTTCTACGATGAAGAGAAAGACAATGTCCACATCGTTGACATTTGGGACACCAGAATGGCGCCCAAGACGCTGATAAAAAGAATTAAATGAATAAGAAATAAATGGACGACGAAATCAAGGACGACGAGATCCTGGAGACACAGGAGACGGACGAGACACAGGAAACGACGGAAGCGGCCACAGAGGGCCACTCCGACTATAAACCCGTGAACCGCTTCGACGCAGCCGCCGTGCACCATCTCAGCGGCATGTACCAGAACTGGTTCCTCGACTATGCCAGTTATGTGATCCTCGAGCGCGCCGTGCCCCACCTGGGCGACGGCCTCAAGCCCGTGCAGCGCCGTATCCTCCACTCGATGAAGCGCATGGACGACGGACGCTACAACAAGGTGGCGAACATTGTCGGCCACACCATGCAGTTCCACCCCCACGGCGACGCCAGCATCGGCGACGCCCTCGTGCAGATGGGACAGAAGGACCTGCTCATCGATACGCAGGGTAACTGGGGAAACATCCTCACAGGCTCCAGCGCCGCAGCACCGCGATACATCGAGGCCCGCCTCTCGAAGTTCGCCCTGGATACCGTCTTCAACCCCAAGACCACGGAGTGGAAGATGTCGTACGACGGCCGCAACAAGGAGCCCATCACGCTGCCCGTCAAGTACCCGCTGCTGCTGGCGCAGGGCGCAGAGGGCATCGCCGTGGGACTCTCCTCGAAGATCCTGCCCCACAACTTCTGCGAGATCTGCGATGCCGCCATCGCCTACCTGCACGACCAGCCCTTCAGGCTCTATCCCGACTTCCCCACAGCAGGCTCCATTGATGTCTCGAAGTACAACGACGGCCAGCGCGGCGGTGTATTGAAGGTACGCGCGAAGATCGAGAAGATCGACCAGAAGACGCTCGTGATCCGCGAGATACCCTTCTCGAAGACCTCAGAGACGCTGCAGGACTCCATCGTGAAGGCCATCGAGAAGGGCAAGATCAAGGCCCGCAAGGTGGAAGACCTCACGGCGGCCAGCGTCGAGATTCAGGTGCACCTGGCCCCAGGCGTATCCAGCGACAAGACCATCGACGCCCTCTACGCCTTTACCGACTGCGAGATCAACATCTCGCCCAACTGCTGCGTCATTGAGGACAACAAGCCCCAGTTCCTCACCATCAGCGACGTGCTGCGCCACTCGGTGGACCGCACGAAAGACCTCATCCGCCAGGAACTCGAGATCCGCAAGAACGAACTGCTGGAGCAGTACCACTTCCAATCATTAGAGAAAATCTTCATCGAAGAGCGCATCTATAAGGACAAGAAGTTCGAGCAGGCCCCCACAGTGGACGCCGTCTGCGAGCATATCGACGAGCGACTGACACCCTACTACCCCACCCTCGTCCGCGAGGTGACGAAGGACGACATCCTGAAACTCCTGGAAATCAAGATGCAGCGCATCCTGAAGTTCAACAAGGACAAGGCCGACGAACTCATGGCCCGCATCAAGGCCGAGATCGAGGAGATCGACCGCGACCTGGCCAACCTCACGGAGGTGACCGCCAACTGGTTCCAGTTCCTCAAGGACAAGTACGGCAAGGACCACCCACGCCTGACGGAGATCCGCAACTTCGACACCATCGACTCGGCGAAGGTGGCCGAGGCCAACCAGAAACTCTATATCAACCGCCAGGACGGCTTCATCGGCACAGGCCTGAAGAAGGACGAGTTCGTGTGCAACTGCTCCGACCTCGACGACATCATCATCTTCTACAAGGACGGCAAGTACAAGGTAATCCGCGTAGCGGAGAAGATCTTCGTGGGCAAGAACATCCTCTACGTCGCCGTCTTCAAGAAGAACGACTCGCGTACCATCTATAACGTGGTCTACCGCGACGGCAAGAAGGGCTGGTACTTCATCAAGCGCTTCAACGTGACCTCGATGACGCGCGACAAGGAGTACGACCTCACGCAGGGCACGCCCGGCTCGAAGGTGATGTACTTCACCGCCAATCCCAACGGCGAGGCCGAGACGATCAAGGTGACCCTCGACCCCAACCCCAAACTGAAGAAGATCTTCATCGACAAGGACTTCTCGGAGGTGATGATCAAGGGCCGCGCCTCGAAGGGCAACCTGCTGACCAAGAACCCTGTGCACCGCATCGGCCTGAAGAGCCGCGGGCGCTCGACGCTGGGCGGACGCCTGGTGTGGTTCGACCCCGACGTGAAGCGGCTGAACTACGACGAGCACGGACAGTTGCTGGGCGAGTTCTTCGACGAAGACCAGATCCTCGTCGTGCTTAGGAACGGCGACTGCTACCTCACCGACTTCGACCTGAACAACCACTACGAAGAAAACATCCTCCGCATCGAGAAATACGATGCAGGCAAGGTGTGGACCGCCGTGCTCTACGACGCCGACAACCAGGGCTACCCCTATCTGAAGCGCTTCCTGATGGACGCCACGAAGAAGAAGCAGAACTGGCTCTCGGAAAACCCCTCCTCGCAACTCATCCTGCTGACGGACACCCCCTACCCGCGCCTGCTGATGACCTACGGCGGGGCCGACGCCTTCCGAGGCTCAGAGGAGATCGACGCCGAGCAGTTCATCGCCGTCAAGGGCTACAAGGCCAAGGGCAAGCGCCTGACCACCTGCGCCCTGGAGCGCATCGAAGAACTCGAGCCCACGAGATTCCCCGAATCCCTAACCGCCCTAACTCCCCTAACCCCCCTAACCCCCCTCCCTGAAGAAGAAAACCTCGACCCCGATGCCGGCAAGAGCGAGCAGCAGGTGCGCGACGAACTCACAGGCCAGTTAAGACTATTCGATGATGAGGAGTAAACTGATGGTACTGTTTGCGCTGGCTGCCCTGCCGGTGGCTGGGCAGGAGACTGCCCACCTCATAGGCATCGGCGGCACCAACATCCTCGACACCTACATCTCCCAGGAGAAATACAGCGGAAAGGGCCTTACCTATTTATATATACGCGAGCGCGAAAAGCCCGGCAGGCGCTGGAGCAGCATCATCGAGCACGAGGCCGACCTCTCCAGCGCGAAGGACCGCAGCCGCAGCACTAGCGAACTCGAGGCCGACTACAACCTCTACTGGGGCCGCTACCGCTCGTGGCACCTATTCGGCGACCGTCTCCGTCTGCGGGCGGGCGGCCTCGTGAACGCCAACATCGGCTTCGTCTACAGCATGAGCGGCTCCAACAATCCCGCCCAGGCCAGGGTGAGCCTGAACGCGATGCCCGCCGCCGTCGCCACCTACGGCTTCCGGCTCTGGCGACAGGACTTCAAGGCCCGCTACGAACTCAACGTGCCCCTCGTGGGCGTGATGTTCTCACCCAACTACGGGCAGTCGTACTACGAGATATTCTCGCAGGGCAACTACGACCACAACATCGTGCCGACCACCTTCGTCAGCGCCCCCACCTTCCGCCAGCAACTCACCCTCGACTGGCAGGCAGGCAGCAGGCTTACCCTTCGCATCGGCTATCTGGGCAACTACCAGCAGGCCGCCGTGAACAACCTGAAGCAGCACGTGCTCTCACACCGATTCCTGATCGGAATCGTCGTGAAAAGGTGAAAAGGTGAAAAGGTGAAAAGGTGAAGAAGTGAGGAAGTGAGGAAGTGAAAAATGAAAAGTGAAAAGTATAGAGAAGTAAGCGTATGGAAGTGAGAAGTGAAATGTTCAGAAGTGGAGTGAAGAAGTGGCTGATGCTGCCTCTACTTCTCACTTTTCACTTTTCACTTCTCACTTCGTGCGTCGACGAAGTCGAGCACGAGAACACCCCTGAGGGCAATTTCGAGGCCCTGTGGAAGATCATCGACGAGCACTACTGCTTCTTCGACTACAAACACGAAGCCTACGGACTCGACTGGCAGCAAGTTTACAATAAATATAATGTACGCGCGAAAGGTAGCATGACGGACTACCAACTCTTCGAAGTGCTCACCGACATGCTCTCCGAACTGCGCGACGGCCACGTGAACCTCTACACCAACTTCGACAACGGCCGCTACTGGAAATGGCACGAGGACTATCCCGCCAATTTCAGCGACACGCTGCAGCGCCGCTACCTCGGCACCGACTACCGCATCGCCTCGGGCATCAAGTACCGCATCCTCGACGATAACATCGGCTACCTCTACGTGGGTACCTTCGCCTACGAACTCGGCGAGGGCGGTCTCGACGAGATTCTGAGCCACTTCATGTTCTGCAACGGTCTGATCGTCGACATCAGGGGCAACGGCGGCGGCCTGCTCACAGCCGCAGAGACCCTCGCCGCCCGCTTCTGCCAGGAGAAGACGCTCACGGGCTACATCCAGCACAAGACGGGCAAGGGCCACGACGAATTCTCATCGATGGTGGCGGAATACCTGGAGCCCTCCTCACGCCTGCGCTGGCAGAAACCCGTCGCCGTGCTCACCAACCGCAGCGTCTTTTCTGCCGCCAACGACTTCGTGAAGGACATGAAGTGCCTGCCGCAGGTCAGGACCGTCGGCGACCAGACAGGCGGCGGTGCAGGACTGCCCTTCACCTCGACCCTGCCCAACGGCTGGACGGTGCGCTTCTCAGCCTGCCCCACCTACGACCGCGACAGGCAGCAGACAGAACTCGGCATCGCTCCCGACTACAACGTCAGCCAGACGGAAGACGATTTCCGTCAAGGAATTGACACGATTATAGAATTTGCACGAAAACTTTTGGTGGAATGAAAAAATATTCGTACCTTTGCACCCGCTCCGAGACCATAAACCTTGGCAATACGAGATGGAATGCGCTTGTGGCGGAATTGGTAGACGCGCTAGACTTAGGATCTAGTGTCCCGCGACGTGCAGGTTCGAGTCCTGTCAGGCGCACAAAAGCGCGGCATAGTGAGCATTTTTCGAGCAAAACCCGCCCAAAAACGGGGAAAATGGCAGAAAATTGAGGTTTTTTATAAAAAAAATTAAATTTTTCTTGCACAATTAGAAAATAATGCCTACTTTTGTCACCGATTTATATAAATTAATGCATAGATATATCATAAGTTTAATTGTTTAATTATAATTTTTAAGTTCAAATGAAAAAGAAAATTATTAATGGTATTTTGATGGTAGCGCTCTTATTTGCTGCCACAACATCATTTGTTTCTTGCAAGGACAACGTGGACGACGAACTGGTTCCCGTTTACGCTCAGCTCTCCCAGCAGAAGACTGACCTGGAGAACAGAATTGCAAGTGTCGAGTCTCAGCTCTCTGGCTTACAGAGTCAGATTACACAGAACGCTACTGACATCGCCAGCCTGAAGAAGCAGTATGACGCGTTGGAAAGCGAGATTGCTACTCTGAAGAGCCAACTGGCTACGATCAACGATCAGATTGGTACGCTTTCTGCAAGCGTTGACGAACTCAAGAACGACCTGAAGGCCGTTGAGGGTCGCGTAGACGCTCTGGAGGGTGACTTCGCCGGTTTCCAGAAGGAGATTGACGATTTGAAGGCTCGTATTGACAAGATCATCACCGGTATCGAGATCAACCACACGGTGAACGAGGTGTACGGTACTTATGACCTGCCCGGAATCAATGTGAAGATGCTCGCTCCCTTCTATGGTGAGAACCTGACTGGTATCATTTCCTTCCCGAACAGCGTAAAGGGTGCACTGGTTGACCAGAGCGCTAACGCTATCGTTCTGACTAAGGAAGAGGTTGACGCTGCCGGCGGCAAGGCTCTGTCTATCCGCGACGAGGGTTACATCACCGAGGCTACTGGTAACGCTGGTTGGATGTTCTTCACTGTGAACAGCGAGGATCCCGCAAGTTTCGACATCAACGAGTGGACACTGAGCATCGAGAACAGTACTGGTTACGCTGCTCCTGTTTCCTTCATCAACGCTAAGCCCTCTAGTTTCCAGATTCAGTGGGGTAGATACCACAGCGGCATCATCGACAGCGATGCTGACCTGAACGGCAATCCTACTTTCTTCCAGGCTCAGGCTCAGATTGCTCCGAAGGACCTCGAGGCTGCTAAGTTCGACTTCCAGAAGTTCATCGACTATAAGACTCTGAACCAGCAGTATCAGGATGCAGTTGCCGAAGTGAAGGCTGCTGCCGGTAAGAAGGCTAAGGTTACCTCTATCGCTAAGTCTGCTGCTAACATCATTCTGAACCTCTTCAGTGGTATCCTGAGTGGTGACAACAAGGACTTCAAGAACCCGACATGGTCTGCACAGAAACTCGTTCTGAGCAAGGATGTTGACGGTGTTACTGTTAAGAAGTATGCTGATGCATTTGACCTCTGCGTAACTGCTGTTACTCCGCTGTCTTACAATAGTTTCACATACCTGGAGCAGAACGCTACCGCTCCCGACCTCTCTTATGTAGAGAACCTCGCTTATCGTCTGGCTCAGAAGATTAAGGCTCAACTTCCTACTGTTAGTTTGGGCAATGTAACAATTACAACTATTACAAAAACTGGTGTGACATTTGGTGCAGGTGGTAATACTTATGTATTGCTGACCAATGCAGCTCCTACTCCTAATCCTGGTGCAACTCCTGGTGTTGTATATGCTGGAGATATTGAGGAAGCAATCATTGATCCTCTGCTGACTGCAATTAATAACGGTCTGTCAACAGTTGACCTGAGCAACTCTATCCAGGGTCTTGACAAGATTAACAACCTCGGTTCTAAGGTAGACGGTCTGGAGGCTCGTTTCGAGGACTACATGGAGCGCTTTGCTAACAGCATCGTTACTTCTCTGAACAATGGTGCTCTGACTCAGGCTGTTACTCCGTACATCCTGTACTACGCTACCGATGGTATCAAGCGCCTCACCTACGGTCAGACCGTTAAGGCTGGTGTGATGCAGATCAACATGACTTCTCCGACTGAGGAGTTGATCGTTCCCTCTTACGCTAAGTACATCGCTGTATTCGACGAGGATGGTAAGGCTGTACAGGCTGACGTGCTGCCTGGTAAGACTCAGTTGACTTCTCTCAACCTGACCAAGCCCGGTAACTACTTCGTGGTTCTGAGTTCAATGGACTACTGGGGATACATCGTCAACAAGAAGTACCTCGTAAAGGTTGTTGAGTAAGAGAATAGTTAACTTTCGCGAATTAAAAAATTATTAGTAACAGATATGAATATGAAGAAAGCAATATTGTCTTGCCTGATGCTGGTGGCTGGTCTGTCAGTATCTGCCCAGGAGCAGAAGGGCACGACAGAATACATCTTCGAGCCGCACTGGTATTTCCAGATCCAGGGAGGTGCACAGTACACCACTGGTGAGGCTGATTTCAGTGATCTCATTTCCCCGACTATTCAGGGTGCTGTAGGTTACAACTTTACCAAGGCAATTGGTGCCCGTCTGGGCATCAACGCCTGGCAGAGCAAGGGTGGCTACCAGTATACGCTTCCCAATGGCACAGAGAGAAATCTGGACTACAAGTACACCTATTTCGCTCCTGCACTGGACCTGACTCTGAACCTGGCTAACCTGATCAATGGTATTCCTACCAAGTGGGAGTATGGAGCATTCATCGGTGTTGGTGCCAACTTCCGTTCATCTGCTGGTGACGAAGTGAAGGACGTTAGAAACATTGTCCAGAGCGACCTCGCTCAGTACAGCAGCCAGATCGAGGCTCAGATGCCTCTTGACTGGCAGGATGCAAAGACCTCTATCGTAGGCCGCGCTGGTATCTTCGCTAACTACAAGATTACCGATCAGTTCAGCATTGGTCTGGAAGTGAACGGAAACCTGCTGAGCGACAAGTACAACTTCAAGGATGCAGGCAACCCCGACTCTTACCTGAACGCCCTCATCGGCATCAAGTATGCTTTCGGTCCTACCTACAGCACGAAGTTCATCCCCGCTCCAGAGCCCGAGATCAAGTATGTTGACAAGATCGTTGAGAAGATCGTTGAGGTTCCCGCTCCGACACCCGTCATCGAGCCGCTCCGTCGCGACATCTTCTTCCTGATCAACAAGACCAACATCCGCGAGAGCGAGCAGCAGAAAGTTCAGGATGTGGCTGAGTACATGCGCGCTAACCAGACCGCTAAGGTGGTTGTTACAGGTTATGCAGACGCTGGTACTGGTAACGACAAGATCAACGACCGCCTCGCCGCTCAGCGTGCTGAAGCCGTTGTGAAGATGCTGAAGGAGACCTATGGTATTCCTGCTGACCGCATCAGTTACGACAGCAAGGGTGCTCGTGTACAGCCGTTCCAGGATAACGACAGCAACCGTGTAACTATCTGTATCGCAGAGGTTGCTCAGTAATCTTAGATTCAGATTTACATGACTCTATAAAGCCCGGTCCCCAAAAGGGCCGGGCTTTTTCCAAACAAATTAAACAAGAACAACATGAAGAAAACACTTACATTATTGTTTGCTGCACTCTGCACGATCAGCGCATCAGCACAACTGTCGAACGGTTTCTACAGAGTACAGAATACTTTGACCGACAGGTATATAAGTATCGAGGATAACGACCCTGCTAACTACAAAGTAAGCATTACGACATCATCCGTACCCCTGACGGGTATCAGAACCCATAAGCCCGGCACCAAGGTGATGACAAGTCCCTCAACGATTATCTATGTCCGCAGCGCCGGTGGCAACCAGTATGATCTGGAAGGACAGGGCACTGGTATCTATAAGATTTCCGGTGGACGCCTCTATGCCAGTCTCGATCAGCAAAGCGATGGCTCTTACAAGGGCTATGGCACATTCCAAAAGACGACAGTCGTTATCGCCGACGATGAAATCGTAGAGAAGGAAGAGGCTTATCTGAGAAACCGCAGCGCTGACGCCCAGTACTGGTGGATCAAGCCCGTGAATGACGGTACCAACTACCTCGGCATCGCTCCTGACGTGGAGGTTGACGGCAAGTACTACGGTACGATATACGCTGGTTTCGCCTTCAAACTGGCATCAAGCGGCATGAAGGCATATTACGTATCAGAGGCTGCAGGCAGCGGCTTCAGCATGGAGGAGATTTCCGGCGAGGTTCCTGCCAACACGCCGGTTATCGTTGAGTGCAGTTCTAACGATCCTGCCAACAACAAGATTCTGCCTGTGACATCCAATGCTGCCACAATCAGCGGCAACCACCTCTATGGTGTATACTGCTCACTGGTAACCACAAAGTCTGTCAACGGTGAGATCTACAACTCTTCTACACGCCGTACACTCGGTAAGAGCGATGGTAAACTCGCATTCGTACAGGCTTCTTCAAGCGACCTCTACGAGGGTACTTACCTGAGAGGTAACAAGGCTTATCTGATGACCGGCAGCGGTGATTCAGACGTGATGACACTCGGCGGCAGCACAGCCATCAGCAACGTGAAGGCTGAAGCAGCCAAGGATAAGGGTACCTACACGCTGACTGGTGTCCGTATTCCTGACGACGTAACACCGCGTCCTGGTATCTACATCAAGAACGGTAAGAAGATCGTAGTCAAGTAATGAAATAACAAACAACAAAAAAGCCTGCCGAAGTGGCAGGCTTTTTTGTGATACTTAGAAGATGGTCTTCGTCAATCGCAGACTTAATACGGGATAAACCTTGAAGGCCTTGATAAGACTGACATAATCACCGACCTGTCCACCGATTCCCTCTACATCCTTCGTCAAGTTGACTCCGTCATGAACATAGAGGTCGGGCGTACCGCCCCAGAACATCGCGCCACAGTCGAAGGAAACTTTCCAGGAATCATCTTTCTTGAACAGTTTACCGCCATAACCGAAGCCAAGATAGGGCTTGAAGGCATTGGACTTAGCCTTCACACGAACCATACTGTCGGAACCCGGCTCCACAATATAAGCGTCGCCCTTCTGGTGAATCAGATTACCGTCGGAATCATATACATCATGCTTAAATGTGCCTAATGAGAAACCGAGACGGCCAAAGCCTTTAATCTTATCATAGAGGATATCAGTCACCTCATCACCA
>JAFUAK010000070.1 GCA_017460765.1 Prevotella sp.
AAGCAACATGTTCCATCATGTGATACCCCTCCAGATACGCTTCAACGATGTCGACAAGTTCGGACACGTGAACAATACGGTGTATTTCCAGTTCTACGACACGGCGAAGACCGATTATTTTGCCAGCGTCTGCAAGGATGTGGACTGGGAGCGCGTGGCTATTGTGGTGGTGAAGATAGAGGCTGAGTTCGTGGCCCAGATTAAGGGCGGCAGTCACATCGCAGGCCGTACGCGTGCGGTTAAGATTGGTAACAAGAGTTTCCAACTGGAGCAGGAGGTGTTCGACACTGATACGCAGGAAGTGAAGAGCCGTTGCTTCTCAGTGATGGTGCTCTACGACCTGGAGCGTCAGCAGACAATGCCTTTCCCCGATGAATGGCGACGAGCCATCTGCGACTATGACGGGCTTTAATCGTCCTTTTTAAAATGTAGAGGGTGTGTCATCATTATGACACACCCTCTAATCAATTATTGCATATCGTAGACCACTTGCATCAACTGTTTGCCGAGGTCGTCGGCCTGAGCCATGGTCTGCGCCTCACTATAGACGCGGATAATCGGCTCGGTATTCGACTTGCGGAGATGCACCCAACGATCGGGGAAGTCGATTTTCACGCCGTCGATATCGTTGACGGTGGCAGAGTTGTCCTTGACGAACATTTCCTTCACCTTCACCAGGATGGCGTCGACATCGGTCTCCGGCGTGAGGTCGATGCGGTTCTTGGCAATCTGATAGTCGGGGAAGGTCTGGCGCAGTTCGCTGGCGGTACAGCCCTTCTGGGCGAGACTGGAGAGGAACAGGGCGATACCCACGAGGGCATCACGTCCGTAGTGGCTCTCAGGATAGATCACACCACCATTGCCTTCACCGCCAATCACGGCATCTACCTCTTTCATCTTCGTAGTGACATTCACCTCACCTACGGCAGCAGCGGTGTACTTGCCGCCGTGCTTCTCCGTCACGTCGCGCAGGGCACGGGTAGAGGAGAGGTTGCTGACGGTGTTGCCAGGTGTGTGCGTAAGCACATAGTCTGCCACAGCCACCAGCGTATATTCCTCGCCGAACATCACACCGTCTTCACAGATGAAGGCCAGACGGTCTACATCGGGGTCAACGACGATACCCAGGTCGAAACCGCCCTGACGCATCTTGTCCATGATGCCCTGCAGGTTCTTCTCCAGCGGCTCAGGATTATGGGCGAAGTCACCCGTGCATTCGCCGTTGAGAATCTCATAGTCTACGCCGAGAGCCTTGAAGAGTTCTGGGAGGATGATGCCGCCTACGGAGTTGATGGTATCGGCACAGACGCGGAACTTGCGCTGCCTGATGGCCTCGCGGTCTACGAGTTTCAGATTCAGCACGGAGTCAATGTGGCGCTGGTTGAACGTGTTGTCGATGGTTACCTTGCCCAGATGGTCCACCTCTGCATAGTTGAAGTCTTCTCTGTCTGCGATGCGGAGCACCTCTGCGCCGTCGGCTGCCGTCAGGAACTCGCCCTCGCGGTTCAGGAGTTTCAGTGCGTTCCACTGGCGGGGATTGTGAGAGGCCGTGATGATGATACCGCCATCGGCACCTGCCATGCGCACGGCCAGTTCTGTGGTCGGGGTGGTGGCATAGCCGATATCGATGACATCATAGCCCATGCCCGTCAGGGTGCCGCAGACGACGTCGCGCACCATGGGGCCGGAGATGCGGCCATCGCGGCCAACGACAATCTTCTTGCCGCCGATAAACTTAGCGTATGCTGTAGTGAACTTAACGATATCCAGCGGATTAAGGGTGTCGCCCGTTGGGCCTCCGATGGTTCCGCGGATACCTGAAATAGATTTGATCAGTGTCATTTTGTGAGTATAATAAAATCGTTATTTTTCCTTTTGCAGGATGAGTTCATAATAATAGGGCACCACATTGCTGGAAGCCACGGCGTGACCCTGCGTGTGAGGCACTATCAACTTCACCTTCGCACATTCCTCGTCTTCCGACTGGGGACGGCCCACCTTCACATACGACAGCGGTACGAGCCATCCTGCAGGTACGGAGGCAGAATAGGCATTATACATGACACCGCTGAGGAAGGCTGCCGTATAAGTGCTGCCCGAGCGTGACACATACATGATGTCGGGGCTGGAGGCATAATAGGCCGTATTGTTGCGGGCCTGCACTGAGTCAGCAAGCAGGTTGTACTCTGAGAAGCGGCATACAAGGTTGGTTTTCTGGCCGTCGAGAATCATGGAACCACAGCCAGGACGCACAATCTGCATGTAGACACCGGTCTTGTCGAGTTTCACATATTCATTGCGTGCGACATTCGTCGTCTGTCCCTGTTGGATGAACTGATCCTCGGAAATGACTACAATAGAGGAATCGGAGATGAACTTCGAGATGGCATTGCGCTCTTTCTCCTTCTTGTCGCCATAGGTTTCATAGTCATTGCAACTGGCAAGGACCGTGACAACCAATATCAGTATGTATACCAATTTCTTCATATCGGCTGCAAAGTTAACTATTTAAATTAAGAATTAAGTATTAAGAATTAAGAATTTGGTGGTACAAGACTATTTTTTAACTCTTAACTCTTAACTCTTAACTCTTTTTCAGCAGACTGCTGTAGGCTTGGATGGCTTTGTTGACGGTCTCGACGGCTTCTTCCATCGTGCCGTTGACGCGTCCGCCAGAGGCATTCAGGTGTCCACCTCCATTGAAGAACTCCTCGGCCATCTTGTTGCAGGGAAAATCGTCGACAGAGCGCAGACTCACCCAGATCAGGTTGCGCTTCTCCGTGTCTTCACGCAGGGAGATGGAGAGTTTCAGCCCCTTGATCTGCTGAGGAATGTTCACCAGCCCCTCGGCATCGCCCTTGATGAAATGGAAGCGCTGCTGCTCCTCCTTTGTCAGGGTGTAGAAGGCTGCATGGAATTCCGGCAGATAGACCAGTTTCTCGTACATCACGTATCCCATCAGACGCAGACGGTCTTCGGAGTAGTTATGGTACACGTTCCGATAGATGCGGTCCTTGTCAATGCGCTTGGTGAGCAGTTCACTGATGATATAGAAAATTTCCGGGTTGGACGAGTTGAAGGTGAACCCACCTGTATCCGTCATCATGCCGCAGTAGATGGGAATGGCAAATTGCTTGTTTATCCGTGAGAAACCGCCCAGTTGCCAGACGATGCGGAACACGAGTTCGCAGGTGCTTGATGCCTCAGGCTTGGAGATGGAGAGCACGGTGGGCACATCCGGGTTGAGATGGTGGTCGATAAGCACACGCTTGGCAGGGGATGCCACCAGCGACTGCTGCATATCCTCCACTCGGCTGGGGGTGTTGAAGTCCAGACAGAACACCAGATCGGCAATCTTCAGAAGCATGTCGCACTTTTCGCGGTGCTTGTCGTAGCGCACGATTTTCTCCGTATTCGGCAGCCACGTCAGGAAGTCGGGATACTGGTCAGGCACGATGACAACGGGATCCTTACCCAGTGAGCGCAGGTATTCTGCCCAGCCGAGGCAGGAGCCGATGGCATCGCCGTCAGGACTCTTGTGACAGGTTACCAGGATAGTCTGGGCATCAGAAATCAGGTGGCTCAGCAGGGCCACCTGATCTTCTTTCAGAATGTTGATGTCCATTTAGAAGAGTTTGTTTGGATATACCCCCTCGTCGACGAGTTGCTGGATGCGGGCTACGGTGGCCTCACGGTCAGCAGCATAAGTTACGCCAAACCATTTTGAAGTGGTGTCGAGCACCTCGACGGTGGCAGTTCCTTCGTTGATGAGTTTGTTAACCATCAGGGGAATAAAGAACTCGGCTTTCAGGTTCTCCATGTTCTTTGGATCGCTGAGGAACTCCTTGAAATAGGTCTCTGAGTGCTCGAAGTAGTCAGGGGTAAAGCCCCACATGTTCATGGAGACTGGGGTATTGTCAGCCACTTCTACCCACTTGCCGTCTTCGTCCTTATAGCGGATAGGCTCGCTGGCGGCACCAGCATTAGAACCATCCTCGGAACAGCGCACAATCTCCGTACGCTCCACTACGGTGGTCAGGTGTCCTTTCTCGTTCTTCGAGCAGATACCACGGGCCACGGTACCGTTTTCGCTCAGGGTGTTGCCTACGCGGAAGCCTACCATTGCATATTGGTTCTTCGCACCCTCAGGCAGATTTGCCAGATACTTGCCGATCACCATGAAGGCGTCACGGTTGTAGAAGTCATCGCAGTTAATGACGCAGAACGGCTCCTTGATCACGTCCTTACCCATCAGCACGGCATGGTTCGTACCCCAAGGCTTCTGACGGCCTTCAGGCACCTTAAAGCCCTCGGGCAGTGCGTCGAGAGCCTGGAAGCAGAGTTCGCACTTCACCTTGCCCTCGTACTTAGCGAGGATCTGGGTGCGGAACTGCTCTTCGAAATCCTTGCGGATTACCCACACGATCTTGCCAAAGCCAGCCTGGATGGCATCATAAATACTATAGTCCATAATGGTCTCGCCGTTGGGGCCCAGTCCGTCGAGTTGTTTCAG
>JAFUAK010000071.1 GCA_017460765.1 Prevotella sp.
GCACCGGCCCCATTCAACTCTCCCTGCTGGGGGAAGCCGATACGATAGGCACCACCCTGTTCGTTGAGCAGGCGACAGCCCACGTAATTGCCATCGGTACCCGTCTCGCTGATAAGAAGCCACGATTCACCTGTCTTGAACAGACAAGGGAAGGTATAGCCCTCGCCCCAGCCGTTCTTGCCGATGGGCTCGTCGAGGCTGTAAGGCGTCTCGTAACTGGGCGACGTGCGGGCAAAACCGCCCATCGGCTTCGACTGCGGACAGAGGAACGTCGTCGTGCCATCAGGCAGCACGAAACCCGAGGCCTCGCTCTCCACGACACAGACACGCGTCTCTTTCTGCGGCAAGATCCTGTAGCGGAACGCCACATCGCGGTTGCTTACGCGGAAGATGATCTCCAGCACATTCGTCTCGGACTTATCCTTCAACGCATAGGTGGCGACAGCCTCCGTGGCCTCGTAATCCACCTGACTCTGTTTGATATTACGCAACTGGTAGGTATCGTTGACCTCGTTTTTTGCCGTGCCCTTCAGAACCAGTCCCTGGGTGAAGTCTCCGATGTTGGTCTTCAGGCCCAGCGCAGAACGCTGGATGACCTCCTGACCGTCATAGAATACACGATAGCAGGGCTGACCCTGCTCCGTCAGTTCCGTAACCACTAAGATCTTGCCGTTAGGACTGGCAACGGGCTGGGCCTTTGCCACCATAGCCGACAGCAACGAGACCAAACAGATGATGAATAGTTTTCTCATATCACAGTAAAGTTAATGGTCTGTAAATCCTTATCGAGCGACGAGGTGCCATAGAGGATCTGGTAACGTCCTGCACGAGGACTCAGTTCGTCGATGCTCTCGTCGTAGTATTCAAAGGCCTCACCGTCGAGGGTGATAGTAGCCGTCTGGCTCTCACCTGGCCGGATTGTCAATTTCTGGAAACCCTTCAGGGCTTTGATGGGTGCGCCCGCATCGTCGAGTGCCTTCACATAGACCTGTATGGTCTCTGTACCCTCGCATTTGCCCGTATTGGTGACAGGTACGGTAAGCGTCACCTGACCGTCTTTCTTCATCGACTGAGCAGACAGCGTGGCCTTGCCGACAGCAAAACTGGTATAACTCAGACCATAGCCGAAGGCATACTGCGGCTCACCCGTGAAGTAACGGTAGGTGCGGTTCTTCATCGAGTAGTCGAGGAAGTCGGGCAGATCGTCGTTCGAACGATAGAACGTGACGGGCAACTTACCACCAGGGTTATAGTCGCCGAAGAGCACTTCCGCCAGGGCCTTGGAGCCGCCCTGTCCCGGGTACCAGGCCTGCAGGAGAGCATCGTACTGACCCTCCACGCTGCCAAAGGCAATGGCCGAGCCACTACAGTTGACGAAGACCACAGGACGACCTGTGTCGTGCATGGCCCTGATGAGCCGCTGCTGGACATTGGGGAGTTCGATGGTCTCCTTGTCGCCACCCTCGCCCTCCATCTGGGCAGAGATGCCACCGATGATGACGATGGCGTCGGCAGTACTCACCTCTTTGGCCTGATCGCTGTAATCCACCAGGATCCGTTCGCAGATATCACCCCGCAACAAGGCGAACTGTCCGTCGCCATGTTTATATTCGATGACAACATCATAGGTCTTACCCGCTTCCACGGTGAATGACTTATATTCGACTGTGCGACGGAAGAAGCCACGCATATTGCCGGGCTTGGCATCCTCCACCACTTCACCGTTCACCTTCAGCACATAACCGTTGTCCGTCATCAGCGTGTATTTCATCTCACCCGTAAAGGTGGCCTGATACTGGCCGCTGATACGTACGGACAGATCGTCGCGACTGACACCCTGGGCAAATCCCCAGGCACCAAAGGTCGAGAAGTTCAGTTCCTTATAATAGTCGGTCTTGGCAGGCTCGCCGCTGAGTTCGCGGTTGTTGTAGAACTCCACCTTCACACCCTTACCACCATTGAAGTCACCCAGATGGTGGACGGTGTTGTAGTCATCGTTCAGTTCACAAGCCTTGCGGTAGATGACCTTGGCTTCAGGCACCAGGGCCTTGATACCTTCGAGCAGGGTATGGGTATGGGCCTCTGTAGGCGTTCCACCGTAGTTGCCGTTCAGCAGTTCTGCATCGTCAGCATTGGGACCCACTACGGCAATGGTCTTAATCTGCTTGGAAAGGGGCAATACGCCTCTATTCTCCAACAGCACCATCGACTCACGGGCGGCCTGTACAGCCAGTGCGTCGTTCTGTTCACTGCTGATGACCTCCGGACCGAGTTTGGCCCAGGGCAGCATGTCGGCAGGGTCGAACATGCCGAGTTCAAAGCGTCCCATGAGCGTCTTGCGCAGATGTCCGTCGAGGTCGGCCTCCTGGATATAGCCCTTCTTCAGACCTTCCGTCAGCGACATAAAGACCTTGCCACACTCCAGGTCGGTGCCATTGAGGACAGCATCGACAGAGGCAGACAACGGATCCGTATGTGTCTCGTGCTGACCTTTATTATAGAAGTTGTTGATGGCATCGCAGTCGGTCACGACAATTCCTTCGTAGCCCCACTTGTTGCGAAGGATGTCGATAAGCAAACGGTCACTGGTACAACAGGGCTTACCCTCGAAACGCTGATAGGCACACATCACCTCCCTCACGTTTCCTTTCTTCACCAGCGCCTTGAAGGCGGGCAGATAGGTCTCCCAGAGATCGCGGTTCGTAGGCTCCACATTCATGGAGTGGCGCAGAGGTTCCGGACCACTGTGCACGGCGTAATGCTTGGCACAGGCATGAGTCTTGAAGTAACGGCTGTCGTTACCCTGCATACCCAGTACGGTCTGCACGCCCAATACGGCATTCAGATAGGGATCCTCACCGCAGGTCTCCTGTCCACGTCCCCAACGGGGGTCACGGAAGATATTGACATTCGGGCACCAGTAGGTCAGTTCGGGATTGCCCGGGTAATAGATCTCACCCATCGGTACATTGAAGATGTTATGGTCCGAACGGTTCCAGTTGGCACGGGCCTCATCGCTAACCTGGGAGAACACATCATACACCAGTTGGGCATTAAAGGCTGCCGCCATACCGATGGGCTGGGGATAGACCGTATAGCCACCCTGTCGCACACCGTGACAAGCCTCGTTCCACCAGTTGTAGGACGGGATGCCAAGACGGTCGATAGAGGCAGACTTGTTCATCATCAGTCCCACCTTCTCCTCAGGCGTCAGAAGCGACAGCAGATTCTCCACCCGTTCCTGATTGGAAAGGGCAGGATTCTGGAAAGGATGTTGCTTTGTGTATTTGAATTCATCGATATCCACGTAGCCACCCTTCTTCTTCGTGGCGTAGCAGAAAATACCGAACTTCGTACCCATGAAGAAACGGCGCCAGTCGAAACCCAACTTATAGTCGGAACCTATCTTCGTCCACTGTTCACCGTCAAGACTATAATAGAAGGTGGCGAGGTCGGTGCCGGGCATAAAGCCTTTGTGCTCCGTCTGTGGACGGAAGTCGGCATCGATGCGCAGCCAGATCTTCGACTGCTTCAGTTCGATACGCTCGATGGCCTTCTCCTCGAAGTTCGTCACTTCCTTCTCTTTGTCGGAGAGTTCCACCTTCTGCTCGTTCATCTCGAGTACGAGTTTCTTTCCTTGCTTCCTGATGGTCAGGGCACCCGTGTCGCTGTTGAAGGCTGCCAGACCGGCACAGTCGCCGTCCTTCATCTTCGAACAGTCCATCACGATGGCACCGCTGCACGCCGGTCCCTCCATGCGCTGGGTCAGTGTATTGGGAGCCAGATAGAGGGTATTGACCACGCGGTTGGTCTTCAGTCGCAGGAAACCCGGACGCTCTGTCAGACTCCACGCTGCATCGATGGGATTATGGTTCCACTGCCAGTGCAGACCGAGTTTGGCATCAGAGAACTCATCGCTCTTCACGATGGCTGCTGCCGGCTGTTCGCTAAGCAAGGGGCGCACGGTATCGGGCACCTTGCCGTTCTCGTCGCCCAGCATCGGCCAACCGTTGATCCAGCGACAGGGCATCACGGTGAGTACACGACCCACGCCGCCACGGTCCTGGAAGATGATGCCGTACCAGTCACCGTCCTGGGTGTCGACGATGGTACCCTGCGCCTCGTAGGAGAAGCCGCCGAACTCACTCTCGAGGATCACCTGCTTCTCGTAGGGCCCGTGGATATCGTCGGCACGGTAGCACACCTCCCGACGATGACGGCCTGGGGCGTAGGTATGCGAGATCATCAGCAGGTAGTACTTGCCATTGTGCTTAATCACGCGCGAACCCTCGAGCAGTCCTTTTTCATCCTCCTCACGTTGGAAGATCTTCTGATAGGTTCCTTCGATGACATCCGAGAGGTCGGGCTTCAGTTCCATCATCTCGCCAGTACCATATATTACATAGACGCGATTATCATCATCGAAGAACAGTGAACAGTCGTGGAAGTGTCGCATGCGCGATACGATGGTCCACGGCCCCTCTGCCTTCTCGGCAGAGAAGATATAGGTATCGCCCATCGCTCCCTGTTCGTTGGGAGCCAACAGGGCATAGAACCGTCCGTTGTGGTATTTCAGTGAGGTGGCCCACTGGCCGCGACCGTAGGCTGTACCTTGCTGTAGGTCGTACTTCGGCGAATCCGTCAGTTTATCGAAGATATAGCCTACGGTCTCCCAGTTCTTCAGGTCCTTCGAGGCCATCACGGGGGCACCTGGCATCAGATGCATCGTTGTGGATACCAGATAGAACGTGTCGCCCACTCGGATGACATCAGGATCGGGCACGTCGGCCCACAGCATTGGGTTATGTATCGACTCAGCCTTCAGTGTCTCGTAATCGTCTGCTTGAGCCGTCAGGCACAGTAGTGCCAGGCCACATGACATTGCAGATAACAGTATCTTTCTCATTTGAACAATGTATTTTTCTCCAGCGTCCAACCTTCGCGCTTCAGGAGTCCGCAGTCCTCACCCACGAACATCTTGGCAGCCTCTGCATCACCCTTCAGTTGCCAGTCGAGCCAGGCAAGGGCAGGAACGGTAAACTCACCACCGTGGGCCTCACGATAGGTGCCACCATGACCAACGGGGAAATTGATGGCACAGGCTGGCACATGGTCAATACGATGGAAGTCATCCATACCGTTCTCGTAGGCGATATCCTCCTTGCCACCCAGCATATACATGATCGGCGTGTGTATCTCCTTCAACTTCTCCTTCGGCGGCATCGGCATCCCACCGACGGCCTGATTGGCGTTCTGCTGGTTGAAGAGACCGCTGTTACAGATTATCAGCACCTTGATACGGGGATCGGCACAGTTGAAGAGTGTCTGCAGACCACCGCACGACATACCTGCCACACAGAGGTTCTTCACGTCGATCTTCTGATAGAAGGGCGACTGCGGATCAGCGTTCTGGGCGTAGGCCCAGTCGATGCTCTCAATCTGCTGCTCCGACCGCGACATCGGCCCTTGATACCACTCATCCGTCATCGGGATGTTTCCTGTGGCCAGCACCAGATAGCCGTGCGAGGCGATCTCGTTGAGGAAGTTCATGTGCTCCCAGGGCGAGTTGGCGCAGGCACCATTACCCCAGACAAGTACGGGCAACGTATGCTTGGCATTAAACACCGAAAGGTCCTGCGGCACGAAAATGGTGTGCTCGGGCAGTCCTTCCATTTCTGCCATGATGGCCTTGTAAGAACCTGTGCCGCCATCCTCGACGACACGTGACTTCGGCTGTGCCGACACCGTCAGGCCCAGGCACAGCATCATCATAAATAATACGCTTTTCTTCATAAATCTTATAGTTATTGTTAATGTATGACGTAAACAAATCCACCACGGGGCTGACACGCAATAGCCTTCGGCAACTCACTCCCCGTCGTGATCTGCCAGGGAGAGGCGGCATCCCCACTATCGACAAACAGCGTGGCCTGCTGATGACTGCCGATGAAACTGAGGTCGCAGTCGAGGGTACAAGGTTCGTCGCTGCCGTTGATACCTGCCACATACCAGACGTTACCGCTGCGACGTGCCAGAACAGCACTCTTGCCGGGATAGCCGCTCACAAAGCGTGTTTCATCCCATGCGACGGGAAGTTGACTTAGGAAGTCCTGTACGGCCTGAGGCTGTGCCAGGAAACTCTCAGGACGGTCGGCCAGATGCTGCAAGCCACTCTCATAAAGCATGGTGAGGGCCAGTTCGTGGGCATGTGACGTGATGTGCGGATGCTGGGAGTCGCTGAAGGCACAGGGCGTATAGTCCATAGGGCCGATGACATTACGCGTGAAGGGCAACGTGGCATTATGGGAGGCTGCACGGGCCGTGAAGGTCGGCACGTTATTATACCACTCAGCCCCATAGACACCCTCCGTAGAAAGCAGGTTCGGATAGGTGCGCTGCCAACCGCGGGGAATGGGTGCCCCATGGAAGTTCACCAGCAGATGGTGTCTGGCGGCACATTCCAACAGGTCCTGACAATAGTCCATGTTCTTCTGGTTATCGCCAGAGAAGAAGTCAATCTTCACGCCGGCCACACCGATTTTCTCGCACCAGGCAAACTCGCGCTCGCGATCCTCTGGTTTGTTCAGACGGAATTTCGGTCCTGGAGCGCCGTCGATCCAGCCCACACTGGAGTTATACCAGATGAGCGGTTTGACGCCTTGCTGACGGGCATAGGCAACAGCATCCTCGATGGTCTTGCCTTCGTTGGAGGCCAACTTTTCCATCTCGTCCCACTCGGCGTCGATAAGCACATAGGGCAGATGCAGCGTGGCGGCCATGTCCACATATTTCTTGATGATGCTATAGTCGTTGGAGCCGTGGTTGTTGGCCCAATAGACCCACGACACCACACCGGGCTTTATCCAGTCCGTATCATCCAACTTGCTTGGTTCACTGACATCCGTGATCAGCGTCGACGCTACGACATCGGCCAGCGAGCCCACGATAACCACGCGCCAAGGGGTATGCCAGTCGCCAGTAATCCTCACCTCGTTCTCGGCAGGCACCACACGGAAGCGCTCCCCGTCATTATAGAGACAGGAGGCGCTCTGCTGACGCTCAATGTTTGCCTCAGAGATCAGGGCAAACACACCATCCTGCGGCTCCAGCAGAGCAGGATAGCCCCAACGCTCCGGCTTCATCTTACACGTTGTGCTCTGGGGGAAGAAGCCCTCATAGGCCTCTGTCCACTGCTGCATCCAGCGGCGCGTCCCCTCAGGGATGCGATAGACTGTCTGCTCCTCAGGGCACGGCTCGTCCTTCAGTCCTGAATATTCGTAGCGTAGGGCGATACCGTCGTTATAGATGCGCAGCACCAGCGCACCACAGCGATACTCGTTGGCCTCATTGGTGCAGTGCAGTCTTTTCCCAGTCAACATCTGATAGTCAACCCTGATCTGCCGAGGTTCACTCTGCCTGAGGGCTGAAGCATCCACCGAAGTCTCTACTTCGAGCACAGGCTGCTGCTGATAACAGACGACCAAGACCTGTTGTCTGGGCTCTACAGTCAGTCTTCCGTCAGGAGACTGCTGAGCCATCATCGTGACGGCACAGAAAGAAAAAAAGAGAGATAGTACTGTTCGTTTCATGCTAGCCATATTTACGGCTGCAAAGTTAGCAAAAAACGACAAGACGAACTTCTCTACTTGTTACACATTGTTTTTCAAATATAACAAATCACTTCTTGATGCCTTTCAGTCCGTTATAGATTGAATCCAAGTGAGATATCTCGCAAAACAGTTTCCGTTTCATTCTATTTGCAAAGATACGGACTTTGTCGTAAAGTTGTTCATTTTGGAGTGATTTTTTACGATACTTTATGAAGAAGAATTAAACCTTTTGTAAGTTTAAGAGTCTAATAAACTGATATTATTACTTAATCAACTGTACAATTGTATAAAAACGAACTTATGAAAAAACTGTTTTTGCTTCTTCTGCTCATGGTAGCAGTATCTGCTCATGCAACAGAAAATCCTGTGTTAACGATCGAAGGTGGTCAGGTTCAGGGTGTTTTGGCTGATGATCATCCTGACGTGTATGTCTATCGTGGGATTCCTTACGCTGCACCTCCTATCAGGGAGAACCGTTGGAGGGAACCGCAGCCCATCGTGCCTTGGAAGGGTGTGAAGATCTGTGACACCTTTGGGCGCCCGAGTTATCAGGCCATCCAATATACTGGCGGTTATTACACAGAGTGGGGTTATGGCAAAGAGGCAGCCTTTAGTGAGGATTGTCTGTATCTGAACGTCTGGACGAAGGCTCCCGGACAGGTTGATAAGAAACTGCCTGTGGCCTTGTGGATCCATGGTGGTGGTTATCGTGAGGGCTTCGGCTCAGAGCCAGAATTCGACGGTCAGGAGTGGGGTGCCAAGGATGTGGTGCTCGTCAGCATTAACTATCGTCTTGGCGTCTTCGGCTTTCTCGTACACCCGGCTCTGACGGCGGAAAGTCCGCATCATGTATCTGGCAACTACGGTATCCTCGACCAGATCGAGGCCCTGAAGTGGATTAAGAAGAATATCGCGCAGTTTGGTGGCGATCCTGATAACGTGACCATCTTCGGACAGAGTGCTGGTGGTGGTAGCGTACGCACCCTCTGTGAGTCTCCGTTGGCTCGCGGTTTGTTCCATAAGGCTGTTATCATGAGTGCTCAGGGCCTGAGCATCCCTGATGCTAATGGCAATATGGTGGGGGCCCGCTACAGTGGCGGCACTTTTGCTGATGCTGAGGCCAAAGCCAAGAAGATGTTCGACTGGGCTGGTCTGACTGATCTGGAGAAAATGCGCGCAGCATCTACAGAGACCGTCTTTGCCCTCAACACACTCTACCATCAAATCAACAGTGACGGACAGCCGGCAGGCATGCCGATGATGTTCAGGGGTCTGCCCTTCATGCCGATGATCGACGGCTATGTCAGCGAGAAGAGTTTTGACGATGCCACGCGTGGAGGTACATTGGCTGACGTTCCTTATATGATTGGCTTCACTCTCAACGACATGGGCAACATGGCTCCCAACATCGCCGAGTTCTGTAAGGTTCGCGAACAGAAGGGTGGCAAGGCATGGGCTTATGAGTTCGCACGTCCGTTGCCCGATGATGGCAGTCATCCTGAGGTGACCGCACGACTGAAGGGTGCCTTCCACAGCAGCGACCTTTGGTTTGTGTTCAAGAGTCTGAAGCACTGCTGGCGTCCTTGGACCCTGGGTGACTGGGATCTCTCCGAGAAGATGCTCACTGCATGGACCAACTTTGTGAAATACAGTGACCCCAATGGTCCTCAGGGTGGGGCTTGGGCTCCCTGTACGGCCCAGAATACCAAGTTCATGGTGTTCAAGTTGAATGACAAGGATGCTGAGGCTTCCTTCTTCGGTGATCCAGAAATCGCTCCCCGGCCACAGGGGTTCCCCTTCTAACAATAAAAGCCTCGGCTTGACCGAGGCTTTTATAATGGTTTTCTACCAATCCGTTTCATTACCGTTCGTTTAGAACTCTACTCTATAGGCGATGTTGGGGAAGGTAAGCGAGGTGTATTGTGTGGGTCTTCAGGTCGAAGGTCTGGCCGTGGAACGAGTGCATTGACGGCATCTTTCTGTCCGATATCGTCTTCGAGATGTGGTTCAATCGTGAGTTTATGTAGCGTTAGCCAAAGGGATATAATCTATCTTATTAGAAACTTCTGGTATCTTGCCCATTCTTGTAGAAGATTACCAGCATGTTCATCGAAGAAAAAGTCTGCTTGGCATTCGTCCTTGAAGGGAGCCCAGTTGCCACAGATGATGCCGTCTTTGGCGATGATGGGTTGGAAGATGCCACTGCCCATCGCATCATGCGGTATTCCTGTGCTTGCATGGCACCCATATACCGCACCACCTCCTCAGGTTCTTTGAACTGAGGGGCCACAAGTCGCTGGTTGAGGAGTCGAAGCGCTATTGGATTCATTATATGATTTTTCTTCTACCGCCAGTTATTTCTTTCATAAATCAGGACTAATGTTGCAAAGATAGGAGTTAACTGGGGGACGAGTCAAGGGATTTCCGATATTTAACTTCAATTTAACATAAAGGGACTATCGCAAAAGAGAGGAAGATGGTTTTTTTCATAAAGTTACACTACCTACACTGCTACCAAAACAAGTTGTTTTGGTAGCATTAAGACGGTCTTTTCTACATCTGCGGGCGTCGCTCTCGAACCAAGATTCATTGTTGTTTAATAATCGAATTCTTTAAGTTCCTCTAACCCTCTTTCTATCTCCTGCATCTGCTGGGCATAGCGGCGACGCTGCCAAAGACCTATCACGTAGGCCAAAGCGAAGGTGAGTAGCGTCATGCCCACAACCTGCAGCATCTTTGGACCGAAGACGTAAGTCACAGCCTCGTTGAAGCATAATTCAGAGATGTAGAATGCGACAAAAGTCAGGGCTACCAGTGCGATGCCCCATACGGACTCATTGTGGCGTATCTGCTTGTAGCGGAGTACCAGACGGCTCAGTTCGTTGCATTTCTTCTCTTCCAGGTCGAACTTCGAGAGCAGGGAGAGTTTCCAAATCTGTGATATCAGCCCTATCGCCATCGCTGCTTCTACAATGACAAACGATGTGGTCGAAATAGGCGTATGCATGCAAATCCAAGGGAACAGCCCGGCAAGGATTACAAACGACACCACGAAACTGTGGAGATTCTGGTTGAAGAGATGGTCGAAGGCCGTCTTGGTCTTCTGCGAAATCATCTCCTTTACGACACGCAGGTTTACCACCTCGCTGTCATCCAAGCGCTTATTCAGCACGTTCCAACTATTTTTCAATTCGTCAAGTTCCATATTCATTGCGTTTTAACTGTTTGACATTTGCTTTAATTTCTCTTTCGTGCGATTGAGTTTCACGGCGACATTGGCCTTCGAGATGCCGAGGATGTCGGCCATCTCCTGGTAACTCCGTTCTTCCAACCAGAGCAGAATCAGCGCACGCTCCAATTTTCCCAATTGGTTGATGAGTCGGTAGAGTTCCTTCAGTTGTTCTGCTGTCTTTTCGTCGGCCTCCAGAGTGCTTGCCACTTGTGCCGTCATCGGAATGGTCTGTGGCCTACTGTTCGAGCGACGCAGGAAGGTGATACAGGTATTCATCGCGATGCGATAGACCCAGGTTGAGAGTTTGCTGTCTCCCCGATAGCGAGGGAAACTCTTCCACAGGTTGAGCACCACCTCCTGGAACAGGTCGTTCAGGTCGTCCTGGTCTTTAGCGTAGATGTAGCACACCTTGAAGATTGTGCGCTGTTGCGCCGCAATCATTTCCAGGAATTCTTTCTCCAGCGGGTTCGTCTCCATTATTATTCCGATGTTTTTAATTGTTCAACTTCTTTGTTTCTTTACCCTATTAGTCGCACGAACATCGAAATAATTACAAATTCGATTGAAAAAAATCATTCTGACTATCCATGTCAGTAGGAAGGATCACCAAGACGGTCAGGCAAACCTTCAGATTGTCGAGATAATAAAGACGTTGATTCATGTAACTCTTTTATCGTTTGACGTTGCAAAGGTAAGAAAAGTTGCGAATTCCACCAAGTTCCTGGGATATTCTGTGCGTTTCCGTGACGAGTGGACATTGTTTTCGTTACTTTTAACCTCATGCAGCAAAGAATGTTAAATAAATGTAAGGTTCACAAGTTTGTGGTCCACAAACTTGTGAACCTTGTGTTTTTTCCTTATCTTTGTCTCCAAATACGAACAATCAGCAATAAATGGAGAAAGCATTTATCTATGGAAAGTCGGTGGGTGGTGACAATTTCACAGACCGCATCAGAGAGACGAAACGTCTTAAGTTGAACTTTGAGAATGGCATGAACACCATTCTGATTTCTCCCAGAAGAATGGGCAAGACTTCTCTGGTGAAAAAAGTGATGGCAGAGATGAATGCCCCTTCCGTCAAGCCTATCTATATGGATATCTATGACTGTCGGAGTGAATACGATTTTCTGAACCGCTTTGCCTCCGTCCTACTGAAAGAGACAGCATCACGCACAGATCAAATACTCGACAATATCAAGCGATTCCTGATAAGAGTCTCTCCCAAAATATCATTCAGTCCTGAGCCGATGTCTGAAGTGTCGTTGTCATTGGGCATAACGCCAAAGGAATATCAGCCAGAGGAAATATTGAATCTCCCAGAGGTTATTGCCAAGGAGAAAGGCATACACTTGGTTGTTTGTATTGATGAGTTTCAGCAAATAGGTGAACTGCCGGATACACTGGCAGTACAGAAACGGATGCGAGGCATTTGGCAGCATCAAGAGCATGCCACCTATTGTCTGTTTGGCAGCAAGAAGCATCTGATGACCAATCTGTTTCAGAACAAGCGTATGCCATTCTATCAGTTTGGAGAGATGATGTATCTGGATTGTATCCCTACAAAAGATTGGGTTCTATACATCACCAGTCGTTTCGAGAAATATGGAAAGCATCTGTCTAATGAAATGGCTGAGAGAATCTGCAAGACGGTTGATAATTATTCCTCGTATGTCCAGCAGTTATCGTGGAATCTGTTGGCAGAAACAAACGGAACGGCTACAGAAGATGATTTCAAGAATGCGGTTGATGCGCTGATTGCTCAGTGTTCTGGTTTGTTCGTGCAACAGACACTGGGGCTTACCACCTATCAACTCAATTTTATCCGTGCTTTGTGCTCAGGAATCCACACTGACTTTGGAAGCAAGGAGGTCAATGCACAATTCCCTTTAGGCACCAAGTCGAATATAGTTCGTATCAAGAGTGCATTGACAGAGAAAGAACTGATAGAAGAGCGCATTGACGGCATCTATCTCTCTGATATCGTCTTCGAGATGTGGTTCAATCGTGAGTTTATGTAGCATTAGCCAAGGGAAAACAATCCCTGCAAATTATTCCAGAAAAATGCAGGGATAGGACTGTTTACTCTATTGGAATCTAAATGACATGATTGTATCCGCAATTGAATACTAATATAGTAAAAAGCATCATTTCCTTTATATCTTACAACCTGATTGATTCTTACAGTGTCGCGTGTAGAAACGCAACTTGTCGTGGCCATGCCCA
>JAFUAK010000072.1 GCA_017460765.1 Prevotella sp.
CTCAAAATAGTCTGCTAGCACATCTGGAAAGATGACACGCATGACCTCCCAACTCTTCAATTTACGTCTCATGGGTGCAAAGGTACACATTCCTTTGCAAAATAAAGAATGTTTTCAACCGGCTTTTCGGACTGAGCCGAAATAATGGTAATGCCATATTCCTTCCCGCAGCAGGCTACAAAGTACAATCTGGCAAAATTATTTACCCTAATAAAGATTGCGAATACTGGTCATCCACGCACTATATGGATACCAATACCAATGAATACAAGGCTTGGTCGATGGGGTTTCAAGCAACAGGTAGTTTTAATACACCAGGTGTAGGGAGTGTGTCTTCATCAGACGGAAGTGCACCAACTGGTTTGGGCTTTTCTGTACGCTCAGTGCGTTAACCCGTGCTCACTGAGTCCCCAAAAAGTGCACAAAAAGAACCGTCCCTTCTGTGAGGGGGCGGTTCTTTTTGTGCACCTGTCACATTTTTTTTGCTTAAATCCTTGGCGGTTTCGAATAATCTTCGTACCTTTGCCACGGATTTTAATTTTAATTCTAATCACTATGCCACGACAATCAAGACAAACCAGCGGTACAGGCATCTATCACGTGATGCTCAGAGGTATCAATCAGCAGAACATCTTCGAGGACTACGAGGATTTCGGAAAGTTTTTGGAACTGATCAACCAGGTTATCCATCCTAAGGACGAACTGGGACATCCTCTCCCCCCACGATGTACATTCTACGCCTACTGTCTGATGACCAACCACGTTCATCTTCTCATCAGAGAGGGTGCAGAGGGATTAGCCTCAGTCATCAAAAGCATCGCTATCTCCTATGCGATTTATTTCAACAAGAAGTACCAGCGCAAGGGCCAGTTGTTTCAGGACCGTTTCAAAAGTGAGCCCGTCAACGACATGGCCTATTTTATCCAACTCATCCGATACATCCATCAAAATCCCATCGCTGCCGGTCTCGTACGCCAGGCGAAAGACTATACTTGGAGCAGTTATCGGGAATATGAAGGATATGCAACCGGCCTCATGCCCGTCTGCACGACACAGCATGTACTGACGAGGATCTCACGTGAAGACCTGATAGCACTTATCAACGAACCGTTGCCGAAAGCCCTGAGGATTCTTGACTTCGACTGTAACGCATCGGTCAGAGTCAGTGATGAAGAGGTCAGGGACTATCTGTCTGAAGTCTGCGGAATCGGTAACATCACTGAGGTACAGCATCTGCCGACAGAGCAACGGAACGACATCATCCAACGGCTTAGGGAGTTCGGGGCGAGTATCCGACAACTCTCAAGAATGACCGGTGTCAGTTTCGGAATTATCCGAAAACTTGGCTGAAAGTGCACAAAAAGAACCGTCCCTACTGTGAACTTAGCGGGCCTGGACGTATTTGTGGAGCGTCTGGCGGACGGCACCGGAACCGGCATAGAGTTCGCGGACCATGCCCTCGATCTGCTCGCCGAGACCGGCTTCATAGAGGTCGAGGCCGAAGACGTCCTTGCGGCTGAAGAGTTGGCGCAGGGGGCTCCAGTCCTGGTCGGGCTTACCAATCTCCAACGGGGCGACGATGGCCTGCAGTTCGGCCAGCATCGGGTCGGGAGATGGCTCGAACGGGGTCAGGTCGTCCTTGAGACCCTTCAGGTAGCGGGCGTAGCCTGCCAGCGTGAGGGGAATGAGCACGAGGTTCGACTTGTCGAGACCACGGGCAATATACTTCTTCAGCGTCTCGCCGAAGCGGATGGGCAGTTTCTGCGAGGTATCCATCGCGATACGCTGCGGGGCATCAGGCATGAAGGGGTTGGGCAGACGGCGGTTGATGACGGCGCCGATGAACTCGTAGGGGTTCAGCACACCGGGATCGACGACGACAGGCATGGCCTCGATATAGCCGATCTTCTGGATGAAGGGGCGCAGGTCCTCGTCGGCCATCTCGGCGGAGATGAGGGTGTAGCCCAGCATGCAGCCGTAGATGGACATGGCCGTGTGGAGCGGGTTCAGGCAGGTGGTCACCTTCATGGTCTCCACCTTGTCGACGGTCTCGCGGGTGGTGTAGAGGGCACCGCCGAGGTCGAGTGGGGGACGGCCGTTGGTGTAGTGGTCCTCAATGACGAGATACTGCACTTCCTCAGCGTTCACGAAGGGAGCGGTGAAGGTGTGCTTCTCGGTCTCGATGTAGTCGTTGTCCTCGAAGCCGTCCTGAGCGAGCATCTCCTTGACCTTCTCATGCGGGCGCGGGGTGATCTTGTCGATCATCGACCAGGGGAAGGTGATCTTCGTCTCGTCCTTCAGATAGTCGAGGAAGGCGGCGGGCACGAGTCCGTCGGCCACCCACTTCTCAGCGTAGGCGAAGACACCGGCCTTCACTTTGTCGCCGTTGTGCGAGCAGTTGTCCATCGACTGTACGGTCAGGGGCAACTGTCCGGCCTGCCAGCGCTCGTAGAGCAGGGCGCAGACCTTACCCATGGCAAACAGAGGCTTCAGTCCGCGTGCCAGGTCGGCATCGTTATAGGAATAGCCCTTCTCCGTGATGGTGAAGGAGATCATCTCCAGGCTCGGGTTGCGGAAGATGTCGACAAGACGCTGCCAGTCGGGGAACTGGGGATCGGCCTTGAGGGCCTCGGTGACGCTGGCGATGACTTTCTTCTCGATGCTGCCGTCGCTGCAGAGGTTCACACACAACGAAAGGTTCTGGTACGGGGCGTAGGCCTTGTCGACGACCTCGAAGTCGAAGGTCTCGGCCACGATGACGCCACGGTCGTACTTGCCCGTGTTGAGGGCGTCGTTGAGGATGGCTGCCGGGAAGGCGCGGAAGATGTTGCCGCCGCCGAAGTGTACCCATGTGGGCTCCTTGGCGGTCTTCTCGCGCAGGGCCTGGATGTCAAACTTTGGGAGTTGGTAGCCCTTGGCTTCCCACTCTGCGGCGTTGAACTGTCCGCTCAGTATATCTGTCAGTTTCATATCTCAATTGTGCATTGTGAATTGTGCATTGTGCATTGTGCATTAGTCAAAGAATCCCGGTTGTTTGTATTCGATACCGAGTTCACGGTCGACGGTGGCGAGGATGCCCTGCACCTGTCCGAGGGCGAACATACGGCCCAGGAGCGTGTAGCCTGCATTATGGCCGTGGCTCGACTCGTCGAGGATGCCGCCAGGCTCGTCGGTGAAGGTCATGCCGTGGTCGACGCGCATCGGCAGGCTGGGATTCTCCTTCTCGAAGATGCGGGCCAGTTCGATGAGGTCGGCGCGGCCGCCCAGATGGCTGGCCTCGGTGAAGTCGCCGTTGGGGAAGATATGGCAGGAGCGCAGGTGCACGAAGTGGGTGCGCGAAGCGAACTTGCGGGCCAGTTCCACCACGTTGTTATAGGCACCTGCCGAGAGACTGCCGGCACAGAAGGTGAGGCCGTTGTGCTTGTTGGGCACGGCATCGAGGAACCACTGGATATCCTCCTCGGTACGGACGATGCGCGGCAGGCCGAGAATCTCGATGGGGGGATCGTCGGGGTGTACGCACATGTTCATGTCGCACTCCTCGCACGTGGGCATGATGGCCTCCAGGAAATATTTCATGTTGGCACGGAGCCGGGCCTTGTCGATGCCTTTGTAGAGATCGAGGAACTCGCGGAACTTCTGGACGGGCGCCTCGTCGTTTTCGCTGAAATTACCCGACACGAAGCCCTGCGTCTTGATGACGATGTTCTCCACGAGTTGGTGGTCCTTCTCGGGTGTCATGGTCTTGGCCAGTTCGTCGCATTCGGCCAGTACGTTGCGACCTTCGCCCCATCCCTCGGGGAACTTGAAGGCGGCCCACTCCTCGCGGGCACCCTCGCGCTTCAGGATATAGATGTCGAAGTAGGCGAACTCAGCGTAGTTGAAGTAGAGGTTCGTGGCGCCGTTGGGATTGTTGTGGAACAGGTCGGTGCGGGCCCAGTCGAGCACGGGCATGAAATTGTAGCAGATGCAGTGGATACCCTCTGCAGAGAGGTTGCGCAGGCTCTCCTTGTAGACCTCAATCTGGTGGTCGCGGTCAGGACCGCCGTACTTGATGGTCTCTACTACTGGCAGGCTCTCGACGACGCTCCAGCGCATGCCGTAACTCTCGATATACTCGCGCAGGTCGCGGATCTTCTCACGGGTCCATACTTCCCCAAGGGGTACGTCGTGCAGGGCGGTGACGATGCCCTCGACGCCGATTTGCCTTAACATGGCAAGGGTGATCTTATCCTTCTTGCCAAACCATCTCCATGTTCTTTCCATTCTGATTCGTTTTAAAATTCGTTTGATGGGTGCAAAGTTAGTGATAAATCAGCAAATCTATTTTCTCTTTTTGCTCATATTTTTGTCTTTTTGTACCTTTTTGCCCGATTTTCCTATGATCATCTGCCGGAAGTCGATGGATTTTCCGTTCCTCATCACAGAATGAGGGCTCACTTTGGGAGCGCTTTCGTTGCCATAGCGATCAGTGGCAGTCACGGCATAGTGGAGGGCATGACCCTTGTGGGGGATGCTCAGCGACTGTCCCCTCAGGCGGGTGGCAACCAGATTGCGGGCATCACGGGTATCCACGGGCCAGGTCTCTGAGGCATATATATTATATAATAGGTAGTCGGCCCCGGAGTTGTCGCGCGCTCCCTGCCACGAGAGGATGTCGGTCGTCATGCCCCGTCTGACATCAAGTGTCGTGACAGGACTGGGGGCCGGTCTTCCCGTCCACGTCATGGGCGGAATAAGGGCCGGATACTGGTTAAAGTCTTTCGTGAAGGTATAGATGCCTTTTACGTTGTCAGTCAGGAACTTGGAACGGAAGAAGGTGATGCCAAGTCCCTCGTTCCTCAACACGTTCATCTCACGCTTGATGACACTCAGGTTCCAGTTCTTCTCCTGCGGATGCAGCATGTAGATGGCGAGGCCAGGGGCCAGTTGTCGACCAAAACTATGCTCCTTCCAGTCCACCACGAAAGGGTAGAAATGGTTGCCCTGGAAGTACATCATCGGGAAGAGCACGTCCATCAGTCCGTCGCGCAGCCAGCCCTGGGCATCCTGGCAGACAGCGGTGTTGGCGTTCCACCCGCCACTGCGATAGCGTGCCAGGTCATCGTATTTGCCTACGGGTGAACAGGACATCTTCACCCAGGGCTTCTCGCCTTTGACGGCACGATGAATTTTGCGTACAATGTCAGTGATGTACCTCCGTCCCTGTTCACGGCTTACCTTCAGTTTCCACGTCTCGGGATAGCGGATGTAGTCGAGGTGGATGCCGTCGACATCATAGCGCCGGGTGACGTCGCGGCAGAACTGTGCCAGGTAGTCGCCCGTCTGCGACATCTCGGGATCCATATAGCCCTCGTCGCCGATCTTGCGGATGAGTCTGGGAAACTTGCTGCGCATCCTTTTGCAGCCGTCGCTGTTCCACTTGCCCACGGGGATGGTCACGATCCAGGCGTGACACTCCATGCCGCGCTTGTGGCACTCGTCGATGCAGAACTGGAGGGCATCGTAGCCGGGCGACTGTCCGGCAGTGCCCGTCATGACGACGTCCCACGGCTCCATCGTGGAAGGGAAGATGGTACTGGCGCGGACGCGGGTCTGTACCAATACGGTGTTGATATTGGCCTTCCGGAGTTGATCCAGGATGCGGACGAGTTCCTGCTTCTGCTGGTAGGCGGAGTAGGAGTGGGGCCAGTCGAGGCCTTTGATGGTGGTGAGCCATACGGCCCTGATCTCATGCTTGGGTGTCTGTGCGGCGGCGTTCTGCAGGAACAGAAACAGCAGCAGCGTACGTATAATCGTCTTCAAAATGTTGCAATATTAAAAATTTGGTGCAAAGATACTAAATAATTCACAAATCCTCATCGGCATTTCACAATTATTTTGTACTTTTGCAAACAAAACTATCAAAAAGTATTTAAAATATGATTTCATTTACCTTGAGCCTGATTGCGCTCGTACTGGGTTATTTGCTCTATGGACGCTTCGTTGAGAAGGTGTTCGGACCGGATGACCGTGTGACGCCCGCCGTTGCCAAAGCCGACGGACTTGACTACATCGTACTTCCCAATTGGAAGATCTTTATGATCCAGTTCCTGAACATTGCAGGAACAGGTCCAATCTTCGGTGCCATCATGGGCGCGAAGTTCGGCCCGGTGGCCTATCTGTGGATTGTCTTCGGCTGTATCTTCGCCGGTGCCGTCCACGACTACATGTCAGGCATGCTCTCCATGCGCCACGACGGTGCGGGACTGCCTGAACTGATCGGTCACTATCTGGGCAAGACCACGAAGAACGTGATGCTGGTGTTTACGGTGCTGCTGCTGATCATGGTGGGTACGGTGTTCGTGTATTCCCCCGCCGAGATCCTGCACAGTATCGGCGGTGACACGATGATGTGGGTGGCCATCATCTTCTGCTACTATATCATCGCCACGATGCTGCCCATCGACAAGATCATCGGTAAGATCTATCCGCTCTTCGCCTTCTCGCTGCTGTTCATGGCGGGTGCGCTGATGGTATGGCTCTTCCTGCACTGGCCGACGGTGCCCGAACTCTGGACACATCTTTATAATATGGGTGCAGCCACGGAACCCGACAAGTGGACCGACAATATATTCCCTGCTCTCTTCATCACCATCGCCTGTGGTGCCATCTCCGGCTTCCACGGCACGCAGAGCCCGCTGATGGCCCGTTGCGTGAAGAGCGAGAAGATGGGCCGCCCGATCTTCTACGGTGCCATGATCACCGAGGGTGTCGTCGCCCTCATCTGGGCCACGGTGTCTGCCTGGTTCTTCTATGGTGAGCCCGCACCGGGCTACGAACTCATCGAGGCTGCCACCAATGGCTTCCATACGTCGGCTCCGGCTGTGGTGAACCTCGTTTGTAACGACTGGCTGGGTGTGGCCGGTGCCATCCTGGCGATGCTGGGAGTGGTGGCAGCGCCGATCACCTCGGGTGATACCGCCTTCCGTTCCGGTCGCCTGATCGTGGCCGAGTGGCTTAAACTCGACCAGCGCCCCATCCCGAAGCGTCTGTATATCTGTGTACCGATGTTCGCCTGTTCCATCGCCATGCTTATCTGGCAGATCGAGAACCCCGACGGCTTCAACACCATCTGGCAGTACTTCGGCTGGTCGAACCAGGCACTCTCCGTATTCACGCTCTGGACGCTGACGGTCTGGCTCGTACGTAACGGGAAGCCCTTCTGGATCACGCTGATCCCCGCCCTGTTCATGACGACGGTATGTTCCACCTACCTCTTCGTATCCAAGCAGGCCTTCCATCTGCCGGAGCCTGTTGCCTATCCGATGGGCATCGCCTGTCTGGTGATCGCCTGTGTGTGGTTCTTCCTTTGGTACAGGAAGGAAGTGAAGAGTGAGAAGTGAGAAGTGAAAAGTGAAGAGTAAAAGTATTTAATCTAAATAAGAATTATGAGAAAGAATCTTCTTGTATTGCTGGTCGGCCTGATGGCCACGATGGGTGCCAACGCCCAGTATCTGAACGATCCCAAGACGCCGTTTAGCGAAGGTAAGTTCTATGTCGGTGCTTCGATGTCGGGACTGACAGCCAACTATTCCAAGGCTAACGACTGGTCACTGAATCTCCAGGCCAAGGCTGGTTACCTGTTCCTCGACAACTGGATGGTGCTGGGTGTCCTTGGGTACGAGAACATGTCTAATGGCAGTGTCATCAATACGAACATCGGTGCAGGTGTGCGTTATTACATCGAGCAGATA
>JAFUAK010000073.1 GCA_017460765.1 Prevotella sp.
GGTGATGCGCGACGGCAACGTCTATATGGAGGAGAGGCCCAAGCGCATCAGGAACAAGGCCATCTTCCGCGACGACAACGCCTCGCTGTCGCAGGGACAGGACAGGCGGTGGTACTTCTACTTCTCGCTCGACGAGGATCAATTGGAGCAGTTGCCGGAGAAACTGGTGCGCCAGGCCGATGCGATAGCGCAGAAGGTGACACGTGAACTGATCGGTAAGTAAGGGGTATGAGTGTATTCGAGATCTACCAGAAAGATGGCGGCGCCAAGTTCATGCGCCCCATCCATAACAGAGAGGATTATCTGAGCAGCCGCAATACGGAGAGGCAGCGACAGATTCTGAAGGCTGTACGGGAGCAAGACGCCACCCGGAAGAATCAACTGGTGCAGATGAACTACTCGTGCCTGCCTAATCCTGACGGTTCGCTGAAAGGCAGCAAGACGGCCTCCAGGTCGGTGGGCATGGATATCGATTTCAAGGCTCCTGACGGTCTTTCGGCCGAAGAGAAGCAGGCTTGGCTTGCCAGGCAGATGGCGGGTGTGCCCGAACTGGTGCTGAGCAGGAAGGGTGAACTCGGGCTTCAGATGCTGGAGCGTTCGGCAACAAAGGGTTATCACCTGGTGTTCCGCCGTCATGACGATCTCTCGCAGGAGGAGAACCTCCGCTGGGCAAGCGAATTGCTCGGGGTGGAGTTTGATGACAAGGCAAAGGACATCACGAGGGTATTCTTCACGACGACGGCCGATGAGGGCGAGTTGCTGTTTCTGGACGATGAGATTTTTGATGCGACACCTGCGGAGGAAGGCGACACGCAGGGTGACACGCAGGGGACAGGAACCCTGTGCTCCATAAACTGCGCACAGATGTTCCAGTCCCCGTGTGTCACCCACGACCCGGAGGCGAAATACAACGGGACGCTGTTCAGCGACATCATCGCAAAGTACTGGGAACTCTACAACGACGGGAAGGTGCCTGTGGACGGCGACCGCAACGTACTGACCTTTGAGTTGGCGGTGACGCTACGGAGCATCTGCGGCTATTCGCTGGAGAAGATGCTACAGGTGGTGCCCAACTACTGGATGAAGGAGAAGGGCGAGTGCTCGCAGGAGGATCTGGCTGAATATCGCAAGACCATCGAGAACGCGCTGAAGGAGCCGCGCAAGGGTATGCCTTTCAGATTGAAACAGGTGTTGCAGGCTATGAAGTCACAGCAGGGCGTGAAGGCCTGTGGCGGCACGCTGACCACGCCGCCGCCGATGCCGAAACGATTGCCACCGCTGATCAAGTTGCTCACGAAGAACGTCCCCTGGTTCTACAAGCCCGCCGTGGCGGGTGCGGTGTTTCCGGCGCTGGGTGTCCACCTGCACGGCGTGAAGTTCCGTTATTGGGACAATGTGGAGCACGAGGCCACTTTCATGAATGTGCTGATAGGCCGACAGTCAATAGGTAAGGGCACCATCAAGAAGCCCATCGAGTACATCATGGAGGACATCAAGCAGCGCGACCTGCCCAACCGTCGGCGTGAAGATGAGTGGAAACAGAAGAACCCCGGAGCCAAGCCGAAGAAAGAGCCGCGACCAACGGACATCTGTATTCAAATGTTGATTGACAACCTGACCGATGCCGTCTTCAACCAGCGCATTGTGGATGCCAACAACAACGGCCAGCGGTTTATCTACACCATCGTCGACGAGATAGAGGGGCTGAAGAAGGTGACGTCGAAGGGAACGACCGACGAGGTGGGACTGCTGATCCGCAAAGCGTTCGACAACTCGGATGCCGGCCAAGAGCGCGTAGGTGCCGACTCGGTGTCGGGTATCGCCCCTTTAAGGTGGAACTTCAATGCGTCAACGACCCCTCCCAACGCCCGCAAGTTCTTCTTCAAGATGGTGAACGACGGAACGGTGAGCCGACTAGACATCTCGACCATTATCCGAAACGATGATGACGACGATACGGCTCCCATCCTGGGCATCTACGACCACACGTTTGCTACCGAGTTGAAGCCATATATCGACCGTCTGGAGGCAGCCAACGGCCTCATCGAATGTCAGCAGGCCAAGCGTCTGTCGCTGGATATGAAGCAGGAGAACAAGGATGCTGCACGGCTCTATGAGAGCGAAGCCTACCGCGTGTTCAGTTATCGTGCCAACGTGATTGCCTGGCTGAAGGGAATGGTGCTCTATGTGGCTCACGGCTACAAGTGGTCGCGCGAGATTGCAGACTTCGTGCGCTGGTCGCAGCAGTACAATCTGTGGTGCAAGATGCTGTACTTCGGTCAGCAGTTGGAGCGCGAACTGCGTGAAGAGGTGGAGATTCAGCGTCAGTCGGGCCCGCAGAACCTGCTGGAATTGCTGCCCGACGAGTTCACCCGTGAGCAGTACTACCAGATGCGCCAGCAACAGGGTAAGACCGGTAGCGGCGACTCGACGCTGCGCAGTTGGCAGAACCGCGGGCACATCGTCTACGACGAGGTCTGCGGCAGATACCTGAAGACGGAAACATATAAGCAGAAGTACAGTGTTGCAGCGTTGCAGTGTTGCAGTTTAAAATGATAAGGTGAATGATGGAGATTCAGAATACCCAAGAATGCTTTGTGCTGCTCTGGCTGCGGCTGGAGCGCACAAGGCGCCTCCTCGGAGGTCAGTACAAACGCTTCTGCATCCGCAGGGTGCTGAAAATGTGGTTCGGCTTGGAGGCCAGCGATGAATTCATCTGGGAGGTGTGCCACCGTTGCGATCAGGCAGGCTGGGACGAACTTCCGCTGCCCTCGCTCTATCCTCGCAAGCACCGCGAACTGCTCCGCGCGATCGTGTCGGTAAAGTTGGGCATCAGTTACTACAAGATTAACCTGAAAGCCCTCGACGCAGCCTACAGCATCGCCTTCCCCAGGAGCACGCCGCTGAACGTGAACAAGAAGAAGAGAACCTGAAAAAGAATACGGGGACTATCCGATCATCGCGGATAATTCCCGTATTCTTGTTTGTTGCCTTAAGACTTTACTTCGCGGGCTGTGCAGGTGCTGCGGGAGCATCGACGGGTGCTGCAGGAGCATCGGCAGGGGCTTGAGCGGCAGGTGCATCGGGAGCAGCACCTTCCTTCTGCTGGCTGGCACCGAAACCAGGCAGGTTCTGCGGATTGGTGGCAGGAGCCTGATAGTTCTCCATCACAGAACTCTCGGAAGAGGCCTGAGGAGCCACATAGGCGCATACGACACTGAGGACAACCATAGTGGCAGCGAGGCCCCACGTCATCTTCTCGATGAAGTCGGTGGTCTTGCGGACACCGCCAATCTGGTTATAACCTGAGAACTGGGAGGCGAGACCGCCGCCCTTGGATTCCTGAATGAGCACGATGCCAATCATGAGCAGTGCTGCAAGCACGATGAGAATTACGAATAATGTGTACATCTTTTTTACTCTTTATTTTTTATTACTGTTTATAATCAATTTCTCCAGAAAGCGGATTTGGTCTGCAAAGTAAGCATTTTTTTTCGGAACTTGCAAACTTAATCGCTGAATTATTTCAAGAGCCCTCGAATATCTGCCTTGTTTGATGTAAATTCGGGCCAAAGTCTCGGTAAAGTACTCCTCTTCCACCCCATCTTCGACCGTTTCGGGCTCTTTCAGGTCTTCCTCAGGAGGAAGGGGCACATCGGCCAGGGAGAACTTGTGTTTGTCACTATTTATGAATGTATCTATGAGTTGCTGTCCTCGCATGGCGGGCACTTCCTCGGCGGGCTGTTCGGAGGCTGACTCGGTCTCGAGCAGGTAGGCCACGTAGTCGACGGCTGCGTCGGCGGGTGTGGGCTTGCGTTTCTTCTCGGCGGGAGTTTCCTCCTTAGGGATGGAGTCGAGGAAGGTGTCGATGAGGGAGATGGTCCTGGAAGGGTCGGACGCTCTGGACGCACCTGCCGGAGCGGACGCTCCAGCCGCACCGGAGGGACGCAACTGGTAGTGGGCGGACTCGATCATCTGGAAAAGCACGCGGCGGTCGGTGATGTAAATGGCTGCGCGGCGCAGTTCTTCGTCGAACGTCGGGTCGTGGAGCAGATAGAGGTTCTGCAGCATCAGCAGGCGGGCCGTCTGATAGTAGGGATAAAGCGCCAGCAGCGACCGCAGTTCATAGAGCGTGTCGCGGTCGAGGCGTTCCGGGTGGTTTATCAGTTCTACTATCTCCATATCTTCAATTTTTCACCTTTTCACTTTTTCACCTTTTCACTTTTTCACCTTTTCACCTTTACCAATTAGCGACGGTTGCGTTGAATATCTGGTCGCAGATGTCCTTCACCATCTGCGTGACGAGTTCTTCCTGTACGGAGTTGAGCGACTGTGTGGACTCGTAACTCTGTGTGGCCGTAAACTGGCGCTCGAAGTCCTCAGTATGGTTAGCGTTGTTGGTGAACCTGACATTGACGGTCATCGAGAGTTCGGTCATGGCCGAGTAGCCCTCTGCGCTCACGGACTTGTTTCGCTGCTCGTAGCGGGTAATCTCTCCCTCTATCTTCAGGTCGCCGTTGCGCTTCACCTGCTCCAGCCGCGTATGGTTGGCGAACTGGTCTTTCAACTGATTGTTGAAGAGGGGTGCCATCGGGCCCCACACGTAACTGGAACGGATGGGGAAGTCGGCAATCTGGATGGTCTTGGTCTTCGTGTAGTCGATGCTGGCGCCGTTGAACTTGTAACTGACGCTGCAAGCCGTCATCGCTGCCGCGAATGCGGCGACGAATGCCACTTTCAAGAATCTATTTGTCCAGTCCATATTGCTTGAGTCTACGATAGAGTGTACGGTCGCTGATGCCGAGTTCCTGTGCGGCCTTCTTGCGGTTGCCGTTGTTGCGCTCCAGTGCCTTCTCGAGCATCTGCTTGCTGAGGTCGTTGAGGTTCAGGTTCTCGGGTTCCTTTTCGGGCTCGATATACTCCTCGGCCACAGCGTCTTCAAGTGCGGGCTGCATCGGCTGTATGGGCCTCAGGGGGGCAATCTGTGTGGAGGGCAGCGTCTCTGAGGGCACGCCACGGGAGCCCTGCACCTCGTCGAGTTGCTTCTTCAGGGCGCTCATCTCGCGTCGCATGTCGTTCACGTTGCCGCGCAGTTCGAAGAGTATCTTGTAGAGTATCTCGCGCTCGTTCTCGAACGCGTGGTCGCCTCCTTCATGGTGGATAGGAGCCAGTTGGGTGGTCTCCTGATCCTGCGGGATGAAGCGACGGAGCACGTCGGCCGTGATGCGTCGCTCGGGTGAGAGCACGGAGATCTGCTCGGTGATGTTCTTCAGTTGTCGCACGTTGCCCGGCCACTTGTAGCGCATCAGCAGTTGCTTGGCATCCTCGTCGAGCACCACGCGGTCCATCTTGTATTTCTCGGCCATCTGCATGGCGAAGAGTCGGAAGAGGAGCACGATGTCCTCGCCTCTCTCTCGCAAGGGCGGCATCATCAGCGGGATGCGATTCAGGCGGTAGTAGAGGTCTTCACGGAAGCGGCCCTCGCTGATGGCCTGGCGCACGTTGACGTTGGTAGCAGCCACGATGCGCACGTCGGTCTTCTTCACCTCGGTAGAGCCTACGGGTATGTATTCGCCCGTCTCGAGCACGCGGAGCAGGCGGGCCTGGGTAGCGAGCGGCAGTTCACCCACCTCGTCGAGGAAGAGCGTGCCCTTGTTGGCCACACCGAAGTAGCCCGGAGAGTCGTTGATGGCCCCTGTATAGGCACCCTTCACGTGTCCGAAGAGTTCGCTGTCGATGGTGCCTTCGGGTATGGAGCCGCAGTTGATGGCAAAGTACTTCTCGCGGCGGCGCGGGGAATTGTCGTGGATGACGTGGGGGATGATCTCCTTACCCACACCGCTCTCACCGACGATGAGCACGCTCAAGTCGGTGGGGGCCACTTGCAGGGCTACGTCGAGCACCTGGTTCAGCGCCTCACAATTACCAACGATATTGTACCGTTGCTTGATGCTTTGCAGTTCAGTTGTCTTCATTTTGGCTGACAAAATTACACATTATTTCTGAAACGGCTGCAATTTTGGCAGAATTTTAACGCAAATTACTTTTCTTCGGGTGTCTCCGGCTTCTTGAACTGATCCTTGGCCCTGACTGCAAAGCGGGCCTTCTCGCCGTCTTCACGCTTCTCGTGGTAGAGTTTCGGCAGCGGATTGCCCATCGGCTCGTCGTACTCGATGCGGTGACGAAACATGTCGACGGCTGTGTAGATAGCATGCCGCAGGGACTGTTCGTCGGCGATGCCCTTGCCGGCAATGTCGAAGGCAGGTCCGTGGTCGGGCGTGGTACAGACGGCGGTGATGCCGGCCTTCAGTTTCACGCCATAGTCCTGGGCGGAGAGCGTCTTGAAGGGCACGCTGCCCTGATCGTCGTACATAGCGAGCACGCCGTCGAAGTCGTAGTACATCTGACCGCCGAAGAACTCATCGGCCGTGTAGGGTCCGAAGGCCTGCACGCCCTGCGTCTCGAGGGCCTCGATGGCAGGGGCGATGATCTGCTCCTCCTCTGTTCCCGGCTGCGGGTTCAGTGCAAGCACGGCAAGACGCGGGTTTGAAATACGGAAGTCGCGCTTCAGCGAGGTATGGAAAATGGTGCCCTTGCTGACGATCTTCTCCACGGAGATGGCCTGTGCCACCTCCTTGATGGGCAGATGGGTGGTGACGAGTCCGATGCGCACCAGGTCGTTGAGCATCACGGTAAGGGCCTTGTCCTCGCGGACGGGATTGGGATTGGGTCTGACCGGCGCCATCACGAGCACGTCGTAGAGGCCTTTCTGCAAATCCTCCTTAGCGCGCTGCATGGCCTTGCGGGCTGCCTCTTCCGACTCTGCGGTGGGCTGTCCGAGTTCCACCTTCACCTCATCCTCGAAAGTCGACAGCAGGTTCAGGCGGCCCTCACGGGCCTCCTCGGCGCTGTTGATTATCGTATAAGGTGTCTGGAGGTCCATCACCTTACGGTGATAGGCTGCCACCTTAGGCGAACCATAGATAATGGGGGTACACAAGTCGAGCATCATGGAATCCTCGAATGCCTTGAGGATCACCTCGTATCCGATACCGTTGGTATCGCCATGTGTGATAGCCACACGAATCTTTCTATCTTCCATTTTTATTAATTTATAATGCACAATTCACAATGCACAATGCACAATTCATAATTGGCTGCGCTTCGCCGTGGAGAGCAGTCCGCAGGCGGCAAAAATGTCCTGGCCGCGACTGGCGCGGATGGTGGTGAAGACACCGTGCCTGGTCAGATAGTCGCGCAGGATCTCCATACGCTTCTCATCGGCCCCAGGGAGATCCACGTTGGGAATCTCGTGGAAGCGGATGAGGTTCACACGGCACTCCAGCCCGTCGAGCAGACGCACGATCTCACGGGCGTGGGTCATCGTGTCGTTGAGTCCTGCAAAGCAGATGTACTCGAACGAGCAGCGGCGCTGGTGGGTGAAGTCGTACTGCTTCAACAGACTGACCACCTCGGTGATCGACATCTGTCGCTCGGCAGGCATCAGCATCTGGCGCTGTTCAGGCAGCGGTGAGTGCATCGAGATGGCTACGTGGCACTCGCTCTCATCGAGGAAGCGCTTCAGTTTGCTCTTGATGCCCACGCTGCTCACCGTGATGCGCTTGGGACTCCAGGCATAGCCGTAGTCGGCCGTCAGGATCTCCGTTGCACGAAGGATGCTGTCGAGGTTGTCCATCGGCTCGCCCTGCCCCATAAAGACGATATTGGTCAGCGAGTCGCGCTCTGGCAGGGCATAGATCTGATTCAGGATATCACCTGCCGAGAGATTGCCCTCGAAGCCCTGCTTGCCTGTCTGACAGAAGAGACAGTTCATCTTGCAGCCCACCTGGCAGGAGACACAGAGCGTGGCACGGTCACCGTCGGGGATATAGACCGTCTCCACGAACTTCCCTGCCTCACCCATGCTGACCACTGGGAAGAGGTACTTCACGGTACCGTCCTTCGAACGCTGGCAGTCGATAGGCTCCATCGTGCCCACCACGTAATGTTCTGCCAGCCGCTCGCGGTTCACCTTAGAGATATTTGTCATCTCATCGATGCTCCTGACGTGCTGCTGATAGAGCCACTTGGCAATCTGGGCAGCCGTAAACTGGGGCATTCCCAGTTCCTTCACGACCGCCTTCAGTTCGTCGGGCGACATACCGAGCAATATCTTCTTTTCGTTGTCCATTGTCGTAATTTGGGTGCAAAGGTAGAAAAAAATATTGAATTATTTGGTATTCTCGGAAAATATTGCGAAATTTGCACCTTATTAAATGACTATAATACCCCATGAGAGAGAAAATCGACTGCTTTTTGCCTTGCGACGACCTTGAGTCAGTCGGCCACGCCGTGGCCCAACTCAGAGGGAGCAAGACGATTCAGAATATCTGCCTACTTGTTTCAGCCCCCCTGGCTGACGATGTCCTCACCGACTGTCCGAGAATCCAGGCCGACAACCTCACCAGCAGCAACACGCTGATGAGCATTGCCGAGAATGCCAAGGCCGACTACGTACTGCTGCAGACCAAGTCTACCAGGCTTCAGATCGGCGAGGGTGCCCTCGACCGCATGCTCCGCATCGCCTCCGACTCCGATGCGGCGATGGTGTATGCCGACCACTACGACCTCATCGACGGCAAGCGCAGGGAGCATCCCGTGATTGACTACCAACTGGGCAGCATCCGCGATGACTTCGACCTGGGCTCGCTGCTACTGATCAACACCTCACTGCTCCACACGTTCGCGATGCAGGCCGGTGAGCACGACTACCGCTATGCGGGCCTCTATGCCCTGCGCCTCTTCCTGAGCCGCAAGGGCCGCATCTTCCACATCAACGAGAAACTCTACACGGAGGAAGAGACCGACACGCGGGCATCGGGCGTGAAGCAGTTCGACTACGTGAACCCCCGCAACCGCGAGGTGCAGATCGAGATGGAGCACGCTGCCACCGCCCATCTGGCGGAGATCGGCGCGAAGATCGACCCCTCCTACTACCGCCGCCCTGACTTCAACGAGCAGGAGTTCGATGTGGAGGCCTCCGTCATCATCCCCGTCTATAACCGCGAGAAGACCATCTGCGATGCCGTGAACAGCGCCCTGCAGCAGAAAGCCAACTTCAAGTTCAACGTCATCGTAGTGGACAATCACTCGACTGACAAAACCACTGAACTGCTGCGCGGCTTCCACGATGAGCGACTGGTGCATATCATTCCCGAACGAACTGACCTGGGCATCGGCGGCTGCTGGAACCAGGCTATCCACGATGACCGCTGCGGACGCTTCGCCGTACAACTCGACTCCGACGACCTCTATTCGTCGCCCAAGACACTGCAACAGGTGGTCGACGCCTTTTACAAGCAAAACGCTGCGATGGTGATCGGCTCCTACCGTATGTGTGACTTCGAACTGAACACGCTGCCCCCAGGTCTCATCGACCACGCAGAGTGGACGGACGAGAACGGCCCCAACAATGCACTGCGCATCAACGGACTGGGTGCTCCCCGTGCCTTCTTCACGCCGCTGCTCCGTCAGATCGGCTTCCCCAACACGTCGTATGGCGAGGACTATGCCTTAGGACTGATCTTCTCGCGCCACTACCGCATCGGGCGCATCTTCACCGAACTCTACCTCTGCCGCCGTTGGGGCGGCAACAGCGACGCTGCCCTCAGCATCGACAAGATCAATGCCAACAACCTCTATAAGGACCAGTTGCGCACGCTGGAGATCCTGGCCCGTCAGCAGATGCTGCAAGGGAAGCAGGAACTCATGAACGACTCGCCCCTGCAGCGCTTCTTCAACCGTCAGTTGGAGAAGTGGGACGATGCCCGTCGCCGCTACCGTGAACTGCGTAACGCCAAGACACGGGAACTGGCTGTTGGCGCCTCGTCGATACAAGTACAGTGGAATCCTGCCCGCATCGGCTCCACGGGTGCCAAAATCGACAAGAAGAGCATCGCCGAGCGGCCCTGCTTCCTTTGTGAACAGAACCGCCCTAAGGAACAGGTGAAGAAGAGCATCGACAGCCAGTACGACCTGCTGGTGAACCCCTTCCCCATCCTTCCTATCCACTTCACCATCCCCAGTGTCAGGCACGAGCCACAGTTGATACGCGAGGCATACGGAGAAATCCACAAATTGCTCGAGGAATATCCAGAACTGATGGTCTTCTACAATGGGCCCAAGTGCGGCGCCTCAGCCCCAGATCACGCCCACTTCCAGGCAGGCTCCAGCGGACTGCTGCCCCTGCAGATGTCGTGGCAGCGACTGAGTCGCAGCCTGAAGAAGATCGTGAGCCTCAACGACGATGAGGATATCTCGCTGATTGAGGAATACCCCTGTCCTGCCCTCTTGATCCGCAGCCGTTCACAGTATGGCGACGAGCAGTTGTTCCGCCGTCTCTACGAGGCCCTGCCCCAGCGGGAGGACGAGACGGAGCCGATGATGAACATCGTGAGTTGGCGACGCGACGAGGAGTATTTGAGTGTTGTCTTCCCACGAGGCAAGCACCGCCCAGACTGCTACTATGCCGAGGCTGATCGGCAGTTCATCATCAGTCCGGGCGCCCTCGATATGGCCGGTCTGATCATCACACCGCGTCAGGAGGATTTCGAGCGCCTCACGCCCGAGACGGCCTTGGGCATTCTCAACGAGGTTTCACTGCCGAAGCATGAACTACGGCAGGTCATCAATCGCCTCCAGGCTTCCACCGTCCAGGCTCTCAACTCTCAACTCTCGACTCTCAATTCTAAAGAACCCAATGTTTCCGTCGGCATCGTGAGCGGCGAGAAGATATCCTTCGAACTCAACGGTGCTTACATGGCTAAGGGCGAGGTCATCACAGGAGCCCAGACGGTCGAATTCCTGGAAGGCGGCATCATGTGGAGGGGCACGCAATACCGCAACCTCACCTTTGCCCCACAGTCAGAAGATGCCTCATTCCGGCTCGACGATGTCACCATCGGCGTGAACTTCCACTGGGAGCGTAAGGAGGCTGAGACCTTTGAAGGCACGCTGCGCATCGTCGTCGAGGCCGACAAGATCGTCGCCATCAACGAACTGCCCGTAGAGCGCTATCTCACGAGTGTCATTTCCAGCGAGATGTCGGCCACCGCTTCGCTCGAGTTCCTCAAGGCCCACGCCGTGATCTCCCGCTCGTGGCTGCTGGCCCAGATGGAGAAGCGCCAGCGGCGTGAGAACGGAGGCGGCGACAACTTCTTCTCGTTCATCAAGAAAGACGACGAGATCATCCGCTGGTACGACCGCGAAGACCATACCATCTTCGATGTCTGTGCCGACGACCACTGCCAGCGCTATCAGGGCATCACCAAGGCCTGCAACGTGCATGTGGCAGAAGCCATTGCCGAGACGCGCGGACAGGTGCTTGCCTACGACGGCGAGATCTGCGATGCCCGCTTCCACAAGTGCTGCGGCGGCGAGACCGAAGAGTTCCAGTACTGCTGGGAAGATACTCCCAAGCCCTATCTCGTCAGTTTCCACGATCCCTACTGCAACACCACCGACAAGCATATCCTCTCGCAGGTGCTCAACGACTACGATCAGGAGACGCCCCACTTCTACCGCTGGACGGTGGAATACACCCAGAAGCAACTCTCCGAACTCATCAGCCGCAAGTTGAATGCCGACTTCGGCGAAATCCAGGACCTGATCCCGCTGGAGCGTGGCAAGAGCGGACGTATCTGGAAACTGAAGATCGTGGGATCGAAGAAGACGCTCACCATCGGCAAGGAACTCGAAATCCGCCGTGCCCTCAGCGAGACCCATCTCCTCTCCTCTGCATTCGAGGTTGAAGTCAGGAGTCGGGAGTCAGAAGTCAGGAGTCGGGAGTCGGGAGTCGGGAGCCAGGAGAAGACTTTCATCCTCCACGGCAAGGGCTGGGGCCACGGTGTAGGCCTCTGCCAGATAGGAGCCGCCGTGATGGGCGAACAGGGCAAGACCTACGACGAGATCCTCCTTTTCTATTACCGTAACGCCGAAATCCAACGCCTCTACGAATAATCTTTAATGTTTAATGTCTAATGTCTAAAAGAAGTCCCTGGGCCTGGGTGCCCACCCTCTATTTTGCAGAAGGCCTGCCCTATGTGGCCGTGATGACCATCTCGCTCATCATGTACAAGCGTCTGGGCCTCTCGAATACCGATATCACCCTCTACACCTCGTGGCTCTATCTGCCCTGGGTCATCAAGCCCCTGTGGAGCCCGTTCATCGACATCATCAAGACCAAGCGCTGGTGGATTATCTCGATGCAGTTGCTCATCGGAGCCTCCCTCGGCGGTGTGGCCTTCACTATCCCTGCCCCCTACTGGCTACAGGGCTCACTGGCTTTCTTCTGGCTGATGGCCTTCTCGAGCGCCACCCACGACATCGCAGCCGACGGCTTCTATATGCTCGGACTCGACCAGCACGAGCAGGCCTACTTCGTGGGCATCCGCTCCACATTCTACCGCATCGCCACTATCGTGGGTCAGGGACTGCTCGTGATGCTCGCCGGTAATCTCGAGGTCATCACGCGCAACATCCGCTACTCCTGGAGCATCATGTTCTACGGTATGGCAGGCCTCTTCATCGCCTTCTGGCTGTGGCACCACTACATCCTCCCCCGCCCTGCTGAGGACACACGGGGTGTGACCTCCCCCAGGATCTTGGAAGAATTCTGGCATACGCTGAAGACCTTCTTCCAGAAACCCCAGGTGTGGGCGGGCATCTGCTTCATGCTCTTCTACCGCATGCCCGAGGGACTGCTGGCCAAGGTCAGCGCCCTCTTCCTCATCGACAGCGCCGCCAAGGGCGGGCTGGGTCTTTCTCCTGCCGAATACGGTCTGGTACAGGGCACCGTGGGTGTCATCGGACTCACCCTGGGCGGCATCCTCGGCGGCATCGCTGCCAGTCGCGATGGTCTGAAGCACTGGCTGTGGCCGATGGTGATGGCCATCACCCTGCCCGATCTCGTCTACGTCTATCTCTCCTACGCCCTGCCCTCCAGCCTGCTCATCATCAATGTCTGCATCTTCATCGAGCAGTTCGGCTACGGCTTCGGATTCTCGGCCTACATGCTCTACCTGATATATTACAGTCAGGGTGAGCACAAGACGGCCCACTATGCCCTCTGTACGGCCTTCATGGCCCTCTCGATGATGATTCCAGGACTCTTCGCCGGTGCCCTGCAGGAAACGGTCGGCTACCCCACGTTCTTCGTCATCGTCGTGACCGCCTGCACCATGACCTATGCCGTCACCGCCACCCTGAAGATCGACCCAGATTTCGGCAAAAAAAAGCAGGAATAGGGAAACCCCTATCCACGAATAGGTATTTTCACTTGCAGGATAGAGGATTTATCCATACCTTTGCAGCGTAATAACAATTAAAACTGTACGATTATGAAGAAGAATCTTACCTCCGCAATTGTGATGATGATGGCCATGCTGACGACCATGTTCACATTTACCAGTTGTGAAACCGACGATGAGGTGATCGCCGACTACCTCACCTACGGCAACTGGGAAGGCTATCTGGGTACCTACTACGAGAACCGCTGGGGAGAGTATGTACAGGATGGCGAGTTTCACACCGTTTGGCGCTTCATCCCCTCCGCCTACGACCGTTACGGCTATGCCACCAGCGGCTATGGCGATGAGGTCGACTACTCCACCCGCCGCAGGAACGACTATGCACGCTGCTCCTTCCGCTGGGAAGTGCGCAACGGCAATATCTACATCGAATACGACGATCCCGACTGGAATCCGGTCAAGATAGACTGGCGCGACTACAGCATCAGCCGCTCCCATTTCCACGGCACGATGTACGACTGGGACAACCGCGCCTACACATTCGATTTGGAGAACACCCGCTGGGACTGGGACTACTACACCTACGACCGTTACTGGGCTCGCACCCGCGCTGCCGATGCCGATACCACCGATGTCTATATCAGCGACAATGGCAAGTGCGTCGCCACCGGCCCCTTCGCCAAGGCCCTCAAAAAGGTGAGAAGGTGAAAAGGTGAAAATAGGCTTCCCCACTAAGGAAGCCTATTAACTTTCTCACCCTTTCACTTTTCACCTTTTCACCTCTATCAAATGCCCGCTCCGTCCTGGAATCCGGCATCGATGGCCTTCGACTGCAGAATCCTCGAATGCGGCGGCACACTATGGGTCAGCCAGATGTTACCACCGATCACGGAGTCATGGCCGATGGTGATGCGTCCCAGAATCGATGCATTCGAATACACCGTCACGTTGTCCTGGATAATCGGGTGACGCGGTATGTTCAGCATATTACCCTGCTCGTCGTACTTGAAACTCTTCGCTCCCAGCGTCACACCCTGATAGAGCGACACGTGGTTGCCGATGATTGAGGTCTCGCCGATCACCACACCCGTACCGTGGTCGATTGAGAAATACTCACCGATCTGCGCTCCTGGGTGGATGTCGATACCCGTCTTCGTATGGGCCAACTCCGTGATGATCCTCGGAATCACGGGCACCTTCAGTTCGTGCAGACGGTGGGCAATGCGATAGTGCGTCATCGCGTTCATGCTGGGATAGCAGAAGATCACCTCACCGTAGTTAGGCGCTGCAGGGTCGTTGTCGAACATCGCCTGCACGTCGGTATACAGCAGCCGCTTGATCTCCGGCAGAGTGTCGAGGAACTCCACGGCCAGCCGCTCGGCCTCGTCGTACACCTGTGCCTTCGTACGCATCTGGTCGCAGTCCTCACAGAACTGTAACCCGTGGGCAATCTGCTTCGTCAGTTGCGTCAGCAGTTCCTCCATGTGAACGCCGATATAATACGAGCGGATGGCCTCGTTGGGCTGCCGCTTCTGGAAATAGTCTGGGAAGATGATGTTCTTCACCAGCGTCACGATCTGCTTCACCTTGTCCACCGAGGGCAGCGGAGCCTCTGTTGCCGGCATCATGCTGACCTCCTTTTCCTGATACTTCGACAGCAGTGCCACGTTCCTGCTCACCGTGTCGTTCAATGCTTTCTTGTCCATTGTTTTTAGTCTTTGTAACTCTTCCGGCTGCAAAATTACACAAAAAAAGCCGAAAGACAATCACTTTCGGCCCATTTTCTTGCAATTATCAGAAATAGAAGTCTATCGAGTCGCTATCCCAGTCATCATCGACGGTGATTGTAACGTCGTGCTTATAGACTGGCGAGAACAGGTAGCCTCTGCACGTCGTGATATGGTTTCGCTTCACGGGAATGTCCACGATCTCTCGTTCAGTGACGATGGACGCGTCGCTCTTGCTGCCCTTATAGGTCGAAGCTGTCACCTTCAGCACGTCCTCGTCACCGGCATGGGGGATGGTGTAAATCTCGAACTTCTTCTCCGTATGACTGAGTTCATACCACTGAACCTGGGTAGAGTTAACCACGCCCCATCCCTCTGCAGCCGCATCGAAAGTGCCCGAGCCACCCGTATAATAAAAGCGAATACTGTCCGACTTGGCCGGAATATCATCATAGGCCACGAACCTCACCATCGCCGCTATGCGCTTCAGGCTCAACGAGCGCTCAACGTCGGTGTTAGCCACGATCAGGCTATCCGCATAGAGGAAAGTGTCCGTATAGCCTGTTTTGTTGGTGAAGGCAATCTTACGCGAATTGGTCGACGTGGGATTACCCTCGCCGCTATGCGCCACAACTACCAGGTAGTAGTGCCCCTGTGGCAGCATGAATGCCACATGTCCGAAGCCGCTATCCTCCAACTTTTGATCCTCCTTCCTGATGCGCTCCCCCTCACTATTGTAGACAAGGAAACTGATGCGCGTACAGACATCAGCAACGGCTGCACGCGTAGCACTGAACGGCACCTGCTCAAAACTGCCGACGCTCAAGAACACATTTGCCTCCTCATTCTCCTGACTGAGGTTCATTTTCTCACACGATGCCACACAGAGCATCATTCCACACACGATTGCCAAAACATGGCTGAAGTTTTTGTTCTTCATA
>JAFUAK010000074.1 GCA_017460765.1 Prevotella sp.
GCCTGGGTGCCAACGAGGCGCCTCCCGCCATCATCAGTTCGTTCCTCGGCAAGCAACTCACCGAACTGCTCGACCACATCGAGAAGGCCGACAAGGACGACATCCTCTCGATGGCCGGCAAACAGGGCATGAAGATGGACATCCCCGAGATTCCCGAACTGCTCATCGACAATACCGACCGCAACCGTACGTCGCCCTTCGCCTTCACCGGCAACCGCTTCGAGTTCCGCGCCGTAGGTAGTGAGGCCAACTGCGCCTCGGCCATGATCGCCCTGAACAGCGCCGTCGCCGAAGCCCTCGTCGACTTCAAGAAGCGTGTCGATGCCCGCATCCCCGAACTGGAGAAGAAACTGGCCGGCACGGGTCACACCGCCAAGTTCCACGCCATCATCGACGTGCTGCGCGAGGACATCAAGTTCTGTAAGCCCATCCGCTTCGACGGCAACGGCTACAGCGACGAGTGGGTGGCAGAAGCCGAGCGCCGCGGCCTCGACGTAGAGAAGTCGTGCCCGAAGATCTTCGAGCGCTATCTCGACGCAGGCAGCATCCAGATGTTCGAGAGCCTGGGTGTGATGACGAAGAAGGAACTGGAGGCCCGCAACGAGGTGAAGTGGGAGACCTTCACGAAGAAGATCCAGATCGAGGCCCGCGTGCTGGGCGACATCTCGATGAACCACATCATCCCCGTGGCTACCCACTACCAGAGTCAGTTGCTGAAGAACGTGGACAACATCTCAACAATCTTCCCCATCGACAAGGCCGAGAAACTGAACGCCCGCAACATCAAGATTATCGAGGAGATTGCCGAGCGCACCTCTGCCATCGAGAAGGGCGTCGAGGAACTCGTCAACGCCCGTAAACTGGCCAATAAGATTGAGGACGAGCACGACAAGGCCATCGCCTACCACGACACCGTGGAGCCGAAGTTGGATGAGATCCGCTACCAAATCGACAAACTCGAACTGATCGTCGACGATGCCCTCTGGCCCCTGCCGAAGTATCGTGAACTGCTGTTCATCAGATAAGGAGATTCAGACAATTCTTTTTTTGGTTGTTTGAAGTTTGCGTTAAGCGAGGGCAGAACTGAGCGTGCTCAGATTCTGCCGAGCGCAAGCAAACTCGAACGTGAGTTCAAGTTTGCGTGGGGACTCGACGCTGTGAAGCGTCGGGTCCCTCTTGCTTTACTTCTTTGGATGATAGGTGCGATAGACCAGATAGCAGCCATCGGCCTCAATGGAGAAGGCATCGCCAACGGCCTCGTTGAGCGTACCTTGCCACAGTTGTTCATAGGGATAGGCATTCCACTTCAGTCCCTCTGAGGAGAGACGCTGGCAGGATACATTAAAGAGACTGACCTGCTGGCCTGGGAAAGAGGCAAAGGAAGCGCTCCTTCCGACAGGCACGAACCAGCCATAGTCGGTAGCCATCAGCGGCTGCACACCCATCTCGCGGAAATAGCGAACTATCAGGGAGATGTTCCCAAGCGTATGATCCTCACGCCGGCCCGTCGCACCGAGATAGACGATGCGCCTCATGCCTCTGGACACACAATAGCGCGTGGCCTTCGTCAGGTCGTTGTCCTCCTGCTCATCAATCCGGATCAGACGGTCCCGCAACTCACTCGGCACGGAGTCGCCGTCTCCGATGATGACATCAGCCTGCGGATACTTTACGGCAGCCCCGTCGCAACACACGACACAGGGAGCCTGCCGGAGCAGTTCCAGAGGAGCCTCAGCCGACGGGAAATCCCCGTCAGCCAGCACCACGGCATCGAAAGGCCCCACCCTATCTATCAACGGAAACATCATGCCGCCTCTCCCTTCATCATACGTTTCCACTTGAACCAGCCCATCACGGCAATCACGACGTAGAGTCCATAGAGTCCGGCCTTGAAGGGAATACCTTTCTGCACGTAGAGCACACAACAGACGGCATCGACCACAATCCAGAAGAACCACTGTTCGATATACTTGCGCGCCAAGGCCCAAAGGCCCACAAACGACAGGGCATTAGTAAAGGAATCGAGCACTGGCACGGTGGAGTTGGTCCAGGTGATCAGCACATAATAGGTCGCAGCCCAGGCAACGATGAAGAACGCCGCGGTAGGCAGATACTTCGGAAGGGGCATGTGGGTAATCGGGAGTTCTTTCTTCTCGCCCGCTCCCCACTTCCAGGCAATATAGCCATAGATAGCGGCAGCCGTATAGTAGCAGGCCATGCC
>JAFUAK010000075.1 GCA_017460765.1 Prevotella sp.
AGTGACAGATTCGGCGAGATTCGTACTTGCCAGGTTAATAACCAGATCATGTTCGTGGGCAAGGACGTGGCTGCGGCGCTGGGGTACAGCAATACCTCGAAGGCCATCCAGCAGCACGTGGACCACGAAGACAAGGGCACCCTCCCAATTCGGGAGGATGCCTTCGAGACCCGGGCGGTGGTGATCAACGAGTCGGGCCTCTACTCTCTCATCCTCTCTTCCAAGTTGCCGCAGGCGAAGGCCTTCAAGCGCTGGGTGACAAGCGAGGTGCTGCCACAGATCCGCCAGACGGGCGGCTATATCCCCACGAAGGACATCGAGGGCCGACCGCTCTCCAACGAGGAGATCATCGCCCGTGCCGACACCATCATCGGGCGCACGCTGCGCATGCTGAACGAGGATGCAGAGGACACGCTGACTGCGACGCAGGTGGCCAAGACGTTCAACATGACGGTCTTCGACTTCAACACCGTGCTGCGCGACATGGGCATCCAGTACCGCCGCCACGGCCACTGGAACATCTCCGACGACCTGACCGACCGCAACCTGGTGCGAGAGCGCACCTACGTGAGTTACTCGCTGAAGGGCGAGAAGCGGGTGCGCACCTACATGACGTGGACGCTGCAGGGCCTGCGCTATCTGAACTCCAAACTGGGATATCCTAATTTCTAAACGACCATGAATATACAGACAATGAAGAATTTTACATGTATCGGCAAGGGGCACGGCGCTCCTTGCCTTCCCGCCAGCCGAGAGCAGTGGGAGCAGTTGCGCCGGGAGCCCTGGCTCGCCGAGATGTGCGCACGTATTGAGAAAGGTGAGGACGAGTTGAAGCATCGGTTGCCGGTGTGGACGCCATCGTGCGCGGAGTTCCGTGACAACCATCGCGCTGCGGCAGATGCCATCCGTCCGCTGCGTCGCCTGATGATGGACTTCGACGAGAAGGGTCATACGGAGGAGATCATGGCTCGACTGATGGTTTCAAGTCCGCTCGTGGTGCTGCTGATTGAGGAGTCAGTGCGTCGGGGTACGCATGTGCTGGTGGAGTTGCCCTCGGGTATGTCGGCAGAGGAGGCCCAGCGGCTGATGAAGGAGGCCACGGGGTTCGAGCCTGACGTGAAGGTGAAGGGGTACGACCGATGCATCTATATGGTGACGGAGGGGCATACACGGTTTGTCAGCGAGCGGTTGTTTGAGGTTACTCCATGCGGCGATTTAGTTACACCAGGCGGCGACACACGGGGGACAGTCCCCGCTGTAATCCAGAATCAGCAGGCTGATTCTTCCTCACATCAGGGAAGTTCTTGCGTCCCTTCGGTAGCAAGCGGCGGAGCCGAGCGCCCATGTGTCACCGAGAAGTTCCCGAGGGAGTTCAAGGGGGTGGCTTATGCCTCGATTATCAGCGAATTCTGGCGCAGGACGGGCGGCGAGCCTACCGAGGGGGAGCGTAATGACAAACTCCATCAGTTGGCGGCTAATCTCAGGGCCATCTGCGATGATTCGGAGGAGTGGCTGCTGGAGATCATGCCCCGCTACGGCCTGAAGGAGCAGGAGATGCGCGCGATCGTCCACTCTGCCTGCAAGGAGCCTACGAAGGGCTCGCGACTGATGAAGCAGATCGTGGAGGATATTCGGTGGCGCGGTGGCACGGAGGAACGGGAGTACGAGGATTGTTTAGAGGCAGATGGTAATCTCGCGCCCACGTACCCACGCGCCCTCGCACCTTCGAAACTCCCTATCGGACTTAAAGAGTCGCTGGCTGGCGTGCCCGTGTCGATGCACATGCCCGTGCTCTGCGGCGTGCTGCCGATTGCAGCGGCTTATGCCGACCAGGTGGAGGTGCAGTATTGCGACGGCAACCGTCAGCATCTCGGTCTGATGTCGATCATCCGTGGCGAGCAGGCTTCTAATAAATCGGTGGTGAAGAATGCCGTCGATGTCTGGAAGCGCCAGTTCGACGAGGAGGATGCCCTTGCCCGCAAGCGCGAAGATGAATGGAAGGAGCGCAAGAAGGGTCGCAAGGCCAACGAGAAGGCTCCCGAAGATCCGAAGGTGCTGGTTCGCATGGTGCCGGTGACGGTCTCGTGCTCGACGCTCTTGAAGCGACTGAAGAATGCCCAGGGGCACACGCTCTACTCGTTCGGCGAGGAACTGGATACGCTTCGCAAGACCAATGGTGCAGGATCGTGGTCGTCGAAGTACGACATCTACCGCCTCTCG